>JBAWYN010000066.1:0-5639 GCA_037143535.1 Acidimicrobiaceae bacterium
GTTACAGCTGGTAACGCTTGTCCACTTAACGATGGTGCCGCAGCAGTAGTTGTAATGAGCGACACTCGCGCTAAGGAACTTGGACTCAAGCCACTTGCTCGCATTGTTGCTTCAGGTGTTTCTGGCCTCAACCCAGAAATCATGGGACTCGGTCCAATCGAAGCTTGCCGTCAGGCTCTTAAGCGTGCGGGCATGACAATTGACCAGATCGACCTCGTTGAAATCAACGAAGCGTTCGCTGCTCAAGTTCTTCCAAGTGCCAAGCACCTCGGAATCCCTATGGAGAAGCTAAACATCCGCGGTGGTGGAATTGCTCTTGGTCACCCATTTGGAATGACTGGTGCACGCATCATGACAACACTCATCAACTCCCTTGAAGACTCAGGCAAGCGTTTCGGAATGGAAACAATGTGCGTCGGTGGTGGCCAGGGAATGGCAATGATCGTTGAGCGCCTGAACTAATGGCAACGCGGGTCGAGGATTTAGCCCTAGCTGAAGCCAAAGACTTAAGCGACAACCCTTCACGCGAGGAATACCTCGAAGAAGTTGCACGGCAACGTAGCCAAAACTGGATTGGAAAAACCAGTTTTGGCTACAGCGTCGTAACCCATGAAGATTCAATTTCATTGCTGCGTGAACGACGCCTTCACCAAGCATCACAACTCGTTGGAAAGCTGATTGCTGGAACGGGCACGGCCCTAGACCAGCTCGATGACAGCAATGGAATTTTGAGCGCTGAGGGCGAAGATCACAATCGCCTTCGCAGACTCGTTGCTCGCCCCTTTTCCGCGAAAGCTATTGATGAGCTTCGTCCATTCATGCGTGACTACGTGCAAAACGTCCTTGGAAAAGTTCACGAATCTGGAGACTCGGCATCGTTTGAGTTTCAAGCAGCCTTTAATGAGTACCCCATCGCTGTTATTTGTCACCAAGTTGGTGTGGCAGAAAAAGACTGGGACCTCTTTAGCTACTGGGCAGATCTGCTCTTCATTAGATGGTCTCCCCTCATTATTGGACGTGAACAGGAATTCGTTGACGCCATGGGCGACTTTCGCACCTACTGTCTCAACCTCATCGAAGAGCGCAGAGCCAATCTCGGTAACGATCTCCTGAGTGCACTTATCCAAGTTGAAGAAGAGGGAGACCGACTCTCCACAGACGAACTCGTCGGCCTGGTTCAAGGAATGATTGCCGCGGGAACCGACACCACGAGAAACCAACTCGGCATCATGATTTCACTTCTGGCGGAGCGTCCAGAAACCTGGAGTCAACTTCGAAACGATAAGGAGTTGATTGCCAACACTGTTGAAGAATCTCTTCGTTACGTGAATCCAATTCGCACCGTTATTCGCCAAGTCTCTGAAGAGTTCGAATACCGTGATGTCATTTTCTCACCCGGTCAATTAATTACGTTCTCTCTTTCGTCAGCGAATCGTGACGCTAGTGAATTTGACACTGCTGATGACTTTGACGTCACCAGGTCTGATGCGCGGAACCACTTGACATTCTCGAGTGGCATTCACCACTGTCTGGGTGCAGCGCTTGCTCGCGCAGAACTCCAAGAGGCTTTGCAGGTTTTTGTAGAAACGTGGTCAGAAGTTGCACCGGATGCTTCACCAACATGGAAGCACGGACGTCTGGCTATTTGGGGCCCGAAGACGGTCCCACTAAAGGTAACGAAGAACTAACGACCAGTTGTAACGCCAGAGGCGTCGCTGGTCCACGCGTTGTGCTCAGCATCAGTAGCTGGGCGAGATTCGTCAGGAAGCAGCACTGGAATCGCTCCGCGCACTTCATAAGCAATCTTTTTGCGAGGGTTGTAAAGAACACTGGCGCTCTCAATGTAAAGAAGTGTTCCGTGGTCAGTTGGGTCTTCAAGTACTTCAAGAAGGAAGCTATCTAGTGCCATTGGTCAAACCTCTTTGATCATTTGTAGAACTTCGTCAACACGCTGTTGACATTCGTTTTCATTCGGTGCTTCAACATTAAGGCGTAGCAGGGGCTCAGTATTTGATGGACGTAAATTGAACCACCATGTTCCGTAATCTGCAGTCATTCCGTCAAGCATGTCAACGTTAATGCCCTGTTCCTTTAGCCTCTGCGCAATTACTGCAACGCTGTTAGCCGGGCTAGCAACCACGGTATTAATTTCCCCAGAAGCGGCAAAGCGGTTGAAGGGGGCGACTAGCTCAGAGAGCGCGACGTCGGACTCACTGAGTAGTTGCAACACAACCATTGCCGTGATGATGCCTGAATCTGCACGGTAATTGTCGCGGTAGTAATAGTGACCCGAGTGTTCCCCGCCGAATACTGCGCCAGTTTCAGCCATTTGTTGCTTGATGTAACTGTGACCAACGCGAGTTCTCACAGCCGTTCCGCCACCTTCAGCGATAACGGCTGGAACCGACTTTGAACAGATCAAGTTATAGAGGATTGTGGCGCCTGGATACTTTTTAAGCATCGCTGCAGCAACCATCGCCGTGGTTGTTGAACCAGAAATTGGTTGCGCCTTTTCGTCAATCAAGAAAACACGGTCAGCGTCACCGTCAAAAGCCAGTCCAATATCTGCGCCCACTTCGAGTACGCGCTTTTGTAAGTCAACGAGGTTTTTTGCATCAAGTGGATCAGCCGGGTGATTAGGGAAGGTTCCGTCCAGCTCTTCATAGATGATTTCGACATCGAATGGCAGGCCGGCAAAAATCTTTGGAGCAATAAAACCACCCATTCCGTTTGCGGTGTCGGCCACAATTTTGAGTGGGCGGAATTTTGAACTATCAGCGAATGAAAGAACGTGCTTCACCCACTCACCCATCAAATCGAGCTCGCTATAAGACGCAAGGGCGCCCGTTGCTGGAGTCTCATAGAACTCGTTGGCCATTGCTTCAATCTCAACGAGCCCGCTTTCGACACCAATCGGTTTAGCGCCAGCTAGGCACATTTTGATGCCGTTGTACTGGGCCGGGTTATGCGAAGCAGTGAACATGGCACCCGGGGCATCCAGGTGGCCAGCTGCGAAATACAGAAAGTCCGTCGATGCGAGTCCGAGGTCAATCACTTCGACACCCATGCTTCTCGCCCCCTCAGCAAAGGCGGCGCACATGGTCACACCAGATGGACGCATGTCGCGAGCAATGACAATGCGTGGTGAATTGACGAACTTTGCGAATGCTGAGCCAATAGCTCGAGCCAAGCGGTCGTTTAACTGGTCCGGGTAAGTCCCTCGAACGTCATACGCCTTGAAGATTTTCGTCGTGTCCACGACTTAACACTCTACTTGGACGACTTGCGGCGCCACCTTGAACGAATAAATGCACTAAACAGTCCAGTAAAAATCGTGATGCCCGTGAGCACTGCACCAAGTTCAGTTCGCTGACCATAGACGAGCGAAACATTGTGTGATGTAGGGATCACAACCATCTCATTGGGGCTTACTCGGTACGGCCCCGTGGCTCCAATTGCATGCCAACGCGGGAAGTAGGAAATCTTCACGAGTACCGGTGTACCAATCTTGCTCACGTGGAATGAAATTGACTGCGAAGTTTGCACGACATGGCTAACTGTTGTGGACGCCAGTGACGGACCGTGAAACACTGCCGGCAGCGAACTCATTGATTTCACTCGCGACCAGTTACTAGGACCACTACTTGCAATAAGTTGTCTCCACAGCAGTGGTGTGTTGTACCACTGTTGGCTGGCGCCCAGCCACTGCGTACGACCTGAAACATTTGAAACAACGATTGGTGGAGTTGTAAGCGGCTCTACGACTTGGCTGTCCTTGATGAGATAAATGCTCCACTTCATACCTGGTGATGGCCAGGACTTGGTAGTCGCCACCAACTTCAGAGAAGGATTAACACTCGCCTGCGCAATGATGGTTGGTGAAAATGCCATGTAGTACTTCACACCAAGCATTTGTAAGTGCTGCACACCGAGAGCAACATTCACGGATCCGTAGTTAAGTCCAACCTGCGCATTGCTTGGTGCTGCACTCAGCTCTGATTGGTTAATGAAGTGATAGGGCGTTGTTGCAGAGGATTCAAAGAAAAGACCTTCCATTGAGCCCACACAGTTATTTGTCCAATACGGCAAGAGCATGAGTGCCTCAGGAGTCCCGAAGCGATCTTCACCCGATGCGTATTCCCACATTGCATTGCCACACCCATACTGAGCAGAAACCGACTTCATTGTTGACATGATGTCCTGGTATTCATTCCAGCCAGACTTCGCTTGGTACCCCGAATAATTCCACTGGGCCCATACGCCAACCTGATTGCCCGAAACATTGAGATGTAGTGCAGAAGCGACAGGAGCAATAAGTCCTGGAAGCGTTGTCCCAAGTCCGAGCAATGCAACTAGCAAGGTTGCATTGAGCGTCCTTCTTATAGTTCGCTCTTGCTCATAATCGAAGTGATCAATTTCTAGTTCTTCAATCTCTTCTTCGCTAATGTCGCTAGAGATGCGTAGTTTTGGCTTTCGTTTAATCCACTTAGAAAGCAGATAACCAAAAAGCCAGCCGGCACTTAAGTGAATTGTCAGAAACCAGAACGGAACAATTCGTTCATTCCAGATGACGCTCTGTGGATCAAAGATAAAACCAAGAAGTGACACGCCAGCAAGTGTTGAGAGGATCATTCCGAGTCGATCTCTGACAATAAATGACGCAACGAATGCAATGGCAGCGACAATGATTACCCACCGGTCACCAGCTGGCGCACCAGTGGAAGTAAACCAACCCAGGTGGCTAAAGATTTCATGAAGAGAGCTGACGTTGTCATTCACGTAGCCCATTGAATTCGTATAAGCCTGCGAAGTTAAAAATGGCACTAACCACCAAGCAGAAATCAGCAGTGAAAGTAGACCCGCCCAGAATGAGAATCGAACTGGCCTAGCAAAGTCGCCGGGCACAATGGCATCTTCTTCTTTTGCGCCTAATCCTCTTCGAGCGAGTAATTCAAAAATAACAAGGACTGCAATTGCTGCCACGCAGAAGAACCAAGGCAAAACGTGAGAAGCCATAGTTGCACTCAGTGCAGTAGCTGCTTTCCAGTACCCTCGGCCAGTCCTGACACCTTGAGCAAAGAAACCAATTGTTAGTAGTGACAGAGCGAGCGACAAAGAAAACGCATATTCACCGGCCATTGTTGAAAAGAGATTTCCTCCGTCAATGGTGAACGATGCATCAAATAAGAAAGGCAGCGTCGCAACTGCGAGTGCGGCAGGCACTGGTCGTGGAGCCCTAAATAACTTGGCCATGATGAACGCAGCAATAGGCATCAACACCGAGCCGAGAATTGTTACAAGCTTGAACGCAATTGCAAAATTAATTACGTAACTTGCAAGCACAGCGAAGTAATCCGGCAAGACAAAGTAATAGGTGTAGGCCGGCATTCCATTAAACCAACCTGGATACCAAGGCGTTAGATGCAGCAAGCTCCCCTGAGACTTCAAAAATGCTGGTAACGCTAAGTGCGCTCCAGTGTCGCCACCAGTAACGGTGGTGGTCGAAAAAATGAGTGACGGATGCATTGTCCAAACGGTGACAAAAATAACCATGAGCACGACAACGCTTTCAAGCACTCGCACCGGTGTAAAGAAATCACGTAGCCGTTTCACCACTAGTGACCTGACCTCTGAAGGAG
>JBAWYN010000067.1:0-5595 GCA_037143535.1 Acidimicrobiaceae bacterium
GGTCGACTTCCACTTATTGCATCAAGCCTTCGCTACATCCTTCGCCACGCCAGTGTTGCAGTTTGTGCCGGAACGTACCCAGAACAAGAAGCCAGGCGCAACGCTGGCGAGTACATGCCGCCAGTAGTGCAGATACCGCCTGGCGTTGACACCAACCGTTTTGTTCCTCTCGAGGCATCGAGGCGAGAAGAAGTTCGAAAGAAACTCGGAGTCGATCCTGATGCGCTGCTCGTCAGCTCATACTCACGGTTAGTGCCGAGAAAAGGCATGGATACGCTCATTAAAGCGTCAGCAAAACTCAAAGTAAACATTCCAAACCTGCAAGTAGCAATTGGTGGCTCTGGTCGCGACCGTGAGCGGCTCGAGAAGTTGGCGAAAAAACTGAAGGCCCCCGTGGTTTTCTTAGGACGCGTCGCCGATGATGATTTAAGCCCATGGTTAGGTGCGAGTGATCTGATGGTGATGGATTGTCGAAGTAGGTGGCTAGGACTGGAACAAGAAGGCTTCGGGATTGTTTTCGTTGAGGCGGCAGCCAGCGGAGTGGCTCAAATTGCTGGACGTTCTGGCGGTAGCCACGAAGCAGTCCTTGATGGAGTGACGGGCACCGTGGTGGCTAAGTCACGTAGCACCCAAGCTCTTGCTGTTGCCATGGGAGAACTGCTTTTGGACAATGAGCAGCGCTCTCGTTTCGCAGCCCAGGCTCGCCTGATGAGTGAAGAACGTTTCGACTGGAACGCTCTAGCGTTGCGCCTCGGAAACGGCCTCCAGCCGTTCGACAGCATCAACACCAGCGTTTAACTGCTCTAAGGTATTGGCAAGAGGAGGGCACGTGGCACAGCGCGCAACATTGTCAATTGTTGTTAATGCCTCGCCTGACACCGTCTATTCCGTGGTCACTGACTTCGAGGCTTACTCGCAGTGGGTGAGTGAACTAAAGAAAATCGAAGTTCTAGAACGCGATGCTGATGGGCGCGCACTCGAAGTTGAATTTCGTGCCGCCGCCTTCGGTCGCTCTACAACGTACGTACTTCGCTACGACTACAGCCGTGCACCAGGACAGCTGAACTGGAAACAAGTTGATGGTGACATCACTAAGTCACTCGTTGGTCAGTACCGTTTTGAACCATCGGGAAGTGGCACGAAAGTTACCTACGACCTTGAAGTTGAACTTGCAGTGCCAATTCCATCGTTCGTGAAGGCTCGTGCCGCACAGCGAATCCAAATCCAGGCCCTTCGAGAACTTAGAGAGCGTGCAGAGCGGCGTTCATGAATGACGTTGCAATAGGTGTCGACATTGGCGGCACTAAGTCTTTAGCTCTACTTGTTTCAAGAGATGGAAAAATTCTCGAAGAAGATCGCCGTCAAACACCACACGCACCTGATGCCAGTGATGAAATGACCTTGGCAATTGGCGAGCAAATTATTTCACTGTGTGCCAAACAGAGTCTTGACCCTAAAAGCATCAAAGTGGGTCTCGGACTTCCAGGACTCATACGACGTGACGGCACTCTCGCCTACGCGCCGAACTGGCAAAGTGCTCACGGAATAAATCTTGCGGAGTCGCTCAAAAAACAACTCGGAACACCACATGTCTATTCAGACAATGACGCAAACTGCGCTGCACTTTGTGAGCATGAGTGGGGAGCGGTAAAAGGCATTGACGATTTTGTCATGGTGACACTTGGCACAGGAATCGGTGGCGCGCTTTTTGTAGACGGCGCTTTGCAACGTGGAAAGAACGGCTTTGCCGGTGAAATTGGCCACATGGTTGTAAACGCCAATGGAGCAGAGTGTCTCTGCGGCGGAAAAGGTTGCTGGGAGCGTTACTGCTCAGGTGGTGCGCTGCAGCGCATGACTAGTGAAGCGGTGAATGAAGGCAAGCTTCCCAAGTTGAGTGCATTACTTGGAAAAGAAAACGTTCGCGGAGAAGATGTTTCTAAAGCGGCAGGCGAGGGAAGTGAAGAGGCTGTTGCAATCATGCGAGAAATTGGATGGTGGATGGCACTCGGACTCTCAAACCTCGAAGTTCTTCTGGACAGCGGAACGTTCGTTATTGGTGGAGGACTTTCGACGGTATTTGAACTTGTGCTCCCAGCTGCACGCGAATATCTCGACGAACTTGTTGAAGCTCGAGAAGTTCGCCCTCCTTTTAAAATTCTTCCAACAATGTTTGGACCAAACTCAGGAGCACTTGGTGCTGCACTTCTAGCGTTTGAGGGAGCGAAGTGAAGTTAGGTGTTCTACTTCCAACGTTTAGAAACGGCAGTGACGATGCACTCGCCTTTGCGGGTGAAGCAGCTCGCCAGGGAATTGATGGCGTGTTTGCCTACGATCATCTATGGCCCATGGGATCGCCGGAGCGCCCCGCACTCTCACCGTTCCCGGTGCTAAGTGCAATCGCAGCAAAACACGAAGGTTTAATTGTCGCGCCTCTCGTTGCACGAGTTGGACTAGTTGGCACGGAGCACTTGGTGAGCCAGTTCAGAACATTAAATGCGCTTGCCCCGGGCAGAGTGATTGCTGGACTTGGAACTGGCGACCGGCTCTCCGCCGACGAAAATGAAGCGTACGGACTGGCGAATCTTTCTGGCGCCGAGCGCCGCGAGCTCATGATTGACGCAGCAACAGAACTGCTTGATGAAATGCCAGTCTGGTTTGGCGGTGGCAGCGATGCAACGAATCAGCTGGCCATTGACCTCGGAGCTGAGCTCAATTTATGGAATGTTCAAGTGCACGAAGTTGAGAAAATGTCTGAGTTCGCAGCAGTTAACTGGGCTGGGAATCCGCCAGCCGATACCCATGGTTTCCTAGACGGGCTCGAGGCATCTGGCGCCACGTGGGCAATATTTGCACCCTCAGTGCAAATTCATGACCTAAAAGAGTGGCGCGAAGGCCATCCAGTAAGTAAGTTTCGCTGATGGAATTCCGCAGAATAAATGGCTTGCCCCCGTACGTCTTTGCTCAGATCAATGGTCTGAAGGCAGAGGCACGAGCGGCGGGAAGAGACATTGTTGACTACGGCTTCGGTAACCCTGACCTTCCAAGTCCTGACATTGCCGTTGAGAAACTCAGCGAAGCAGCACACAACCCGAAGAACCACCGTTACTCGGCGAGTCGTGGACTTCCAAACCTTCGTCTCGCAATGGCTACTCGTTACAAGAAGATGTGGGACGTTGATCTCGACCCCGATACTGAAGTTGTCACCACCATTGGTGCCAAAGAAGGTTTAACGCATCTCATGTGGGTTTTGCTCGGACCCGGAGATACTGCGATTGTTCCAAGTCCGAGTTATCCAATTCACTTAGCTGGCCCAGGGTTCGCTGGTGCAACAGTTATCACTGTTCCAATGCTTGACCCTGCGTCATCAGATAATGATCCAGGCGACGACTTCTTTGATGGACTCGTCGCAGCTTGGGAAAAAGCAACCGTTAAGCCACGAGTAATTATTTGCTCGTTCCCGCACAACCCAACAAGCGCGTGCGTGGACTTAGCGTTCATGGAACGACTTGTTAATTTTGCACTCGAACACGACGTCATCATTTGTCACGACTTCGCATACGCCGACCTTGGATTTGATGGCTACAAGCCACCTTCGATTCTTCAGGTCCCACGCGCGAAAGAATGCTGTGTTGAGCTCTACACACTCACCAAGTCTTTCTCCATGGCTGGATGGCGTGTTGGATTCATGGTTGGCAATAAGGAAATAGTCGCAGCGCTTACTAAATTAAAGAGCTACCTCGACTACGGAACGTTCCAGCCAGTCCAGATCGCCGCCATCGTTGCCATGAATGAAGCTCAGACATATCCAGATGAACTGCAAGTTATCTATCAAGCTCGTCGCGACACACTTATTGATGGACTGAACCGAATTGGCTGGGAAGTTCCAGCACCTAAGGGCTCTATGTTCATCTGGGCTCGCATTCCAGAGCCGTACCGTGACCATTCATCACTTGAATTCGCGAAGTATCTGATTGCTGAAGCTGACGTTGCGACCAGTCCTGGTGTTGGATTCGGTGATGGCGGCGACGGTCACGTCCGCTTTGCACTCATTGAAAATGAGCTGCGAACGCATCAGGCAATTAGAGGTCTTAAAAAAGCTTTGCCAAAACTTGGCTAATTAGCGCTTCTGTCCGCCTACAGGCACTCGCACAGTTTCAATTTTGCCAAGTCTGTTTCCTTTTACGACGCTTGGGCTGCTGTCAGGTGCAGTGAAAATGTAGAGCGTCTTCAAATCTGCTCCACCCATCGCGCAGGCAAATGTCACGTCCGTGGTGTTGACGCGAGCGGTTATTTCGCCACCTTCTTTAACGCGAACAATTCCGTGATCAAACGGGTTTGGATTAGCCATCCAAATTTGTCCTTCATCGTCAATGCAGTTTCCGTCTGGGTTCATTCCCGTTACGTCCGCCCACACACGACGATTAGAAAGCGTCCCATCCTCGGCAACGTCAAACGCGGTGATGCTTCGCCCGAATGTTTCTCCCACCATGAGCGTCTTATTGTCAGCACTCAGCACGGTGCCGTTAGGGAAGAACAGATCAGGGACGACCTGAATGATTTTTCCTTCAGGGTTTAGAACCACAACATTGGTTGATGGAAGCGGGTTGAAGAGAACTTCTGCTGCGCCTTTTTCTTCTATCCAACCATGAAGGTCGAATCCAAAGTTGCCGACGTAACTAAATCCAGATGGTGAAACAAGCATGTCATTGGCCCAGAAGCCGCAGTGTTCGCTGATGTCAGCGAACTCAGATGCGACGCCGTTGCTGAGTCGCATTACTTTGTGATCAGTCATTGACACGTAAAGCAGATCACCGTTCGGAAGCCATCCCAGGCCTGAAGGTTGATTAGGAACGCTGTGCTCTAGGCGCTCATCACCACAGTTCTCATCAATGCTGAAAATTGCATTGCGATAAAAGTCGGAGAACCAGAGGCGACCATCGTGCCATCGTGGCCCTTCTCCAAATCCGAGTCCTTCTCTTGCGACCTTTGATTCGTACGTTTCCATAACTTCCCCCTATGTATTTTTAAAACCTATACCGATTACGAACGTTCCAGCACCCGACTCCACGAAGCGTACGCTGTGTCTGCAAAGACTGGGTCCTCGGGCTCAAATCGCATGTCTGGCTCCCATAAGTTCGCGACTTCCTCAAGTGATTTCCACATTGTTCCAAGTCCCGCAATGCAGGCAGCACCACGCGCCGTTGCTTCTAACGATTTGCTCCTAAGTACCGGTGACTTCGAGTGAGTTGCTTGCAACTGCATAAGAAGGTTCATTGCTGCAGCTCCTCCGTCGCAACGAAGTTCTTTAACACCGAGTCCGTTGGCAACAAATGAATCAGTCATCGCTCGCACCTGAAAGGCGAGTGCCTCTATCAGTGCACGCGCAATGTTTCCTTTTGAGACAGCTTGGCTGAGCCCTGAAATTGATCCACGAACTTCTCCTCGCCAGTACGGCGAACCGAGTCCATTGAACGCAGGAATGAACTGAACGCCAGCACTGTCTGGAACACTCAGTGCAAGTGGTTCGAGGTCGCTCGCTTGTGAGATGAAATTCATTTCGTCACGCAACCACTGCACCGCAGCTCCCGCAACAAA
>JBAWYN010000068.1:0-5436 GCA_037143535.1 Acidimicrobiaceae bacterium
GGGGGCACCAAGAATTCTAGAGAGATTATCCCTCTTGCTTTTCAACATCCTTGCGGTGAAGAACATACGTTGCTGCGAAGCTCAGCACTAATGCTGCAAGAACACCAAGGTTTGCGTACGCCCAGGCGCCAGACTTTCCACCAAGACCAAGTGGCTTGAGCAAGTAGCCCTGCCAGGTGAGCCATGAAGCAGCTGAGTTCGTCACGAGTCCCCATCCAATAACGCTGGAAACAATTGTTGTGACTAGTGGCGTAATTCGAATGTCACCGTAACGACCAGTAGCGCTAAAGAGTTCAGCGTCTTCGTAGTTCTTCTTGCGAAGTGACATGTCAGCTAGGAACACTCCACACCAGGCAGCGATGAGCACACCAACAGTGATTAAGAAACCTTGGAATTGGTAGAGGAAGTTTCCAGAAACAAAGACAATGTAGATAGTTCCAGCAATCATGATTGCACCGTCTACGCCAGCTGCGGCAAAGCGAGGAATCTTTATTCCAGCTGCGAGCATTGAAAGCCCTGAAGAGTAAATGTCAAGAACGGCCCCACCAACGAGTCCGAGGATTGCAACGAGTGCGAATGGAACCAAGAACCAGGTTGGTAGCAAGTTCGATAGTGCTCCAACTGGGTCAGAGCCAATTGCAGAACTTAGATCGCTTGATGATCCAGCGAGCATGAGACCGAAGAACAAAAGAATAAGTGGCGCAATAGACGCTCCAAAAGTTGTCCAGCCAACCACGCCGCGAGATGATGCATTGCGAGGTAGGTAGCGAGAATAGTCAGCAGCAGTGTTCACCCATCCGAGTCCGAATCCTGTCATCACGAAGGTGAGCCCACCAATGAGTGCCTGCATTGATCCACTGTGAATGTGCGAAACAGTGTGCCAGCTGATGTGATTGAAGGTGAGCGCAATAAAGACAATGGTCAGAATTCCAGTAACCACAGTGATGATCGCCTGCATTTTCATGATGAGATCAAAGCCCATCACGCCACCACCAATAATGAGCGCTCCAATTACGAGCATGGCAATTACTTTTACGCCAGTTCCTCCACCCCAGCCAATGCGAGTGAACACTGTTGACGTTGCGAGTACTGCAACAACACTGAGTGATGTTTCCCAGCCAACACAGAGCAACCATGAGATTGCTGAAGGGAGTCGGTTCCCTCTGATGCCGTACGCCGCACGACTAAGCACCATTGTTGGAGCGGAGCCCTTCTTTCCAGCTGTGGCAATTACTCCACAGAGCCAGAAACTAAAGAGAACGCCAACGAGTCCAATAACGATTGCTTGCCAGAAGGAAATTCCAAATCCGAGTACCCATGATCCGTAACTAAGGCCGAGTACCGAGATGTTGGCACCAAACCATGGCCAAAAGAGCTCACGTGGCTGACCTTTGCGTTCAGCTTCGCTGATGGTGTTGATGCCGTTCTCTTCAATTCGAAGGGTGGAAGATTCTGTTCCAAGGATTTCGTTACTCATGGCTCTCCTATAAAGGTTCTGTATGAACTGCTTTTGAGACTTCTTAAGCCTTGCACAAGGGGTAACAAAATTCTTGCATTCACTAGAGAAGTTATGTCGCTAGTAAGTTTTGAAGTGATGAGTGCAAGCACGCAGTTTTCTCGTTCTTATGGTGCATTACTTGGCCTCGCGATAGGTGACGCCCTCGGGATGCCAACTCAGTCGCTCAGCTATGAAGTAATTCGAGAACAATTTCACAAAGTAAATACATTTAATGACCCATCACCGCAGCACCCCTACGCAGCGGGGCTAAAGGCCGGAATGGTCACTGACGACACCGAACAGTCGCTACTAGTTGCCTCGCTCCTCACATCGTTGAATGGTGAGTTCGATCAACGTGAATTTGCCAAGCAACTCATTTCGTGGGAAGTGTCAATTCGTGATCGTGGCTTACTCGACTTACTCGGCCCATCAACAAAAGCGGCACTAACAAACTTGCAAGCCGGAATGGATGTTTCGCTCACTGGTCGAGACGGAACTACCAATGGCGCTGCGATGCGGATTGCTCCCGTTGGCATACTTTGTTCGAGTAGCAACCTCGATGGACTTGTTCGAAAAGTCATTGAAGTCAGCATGCTCACTCACAACACCTCGAGCGCTCTCGGTGCCGCAGCTGGCGTCGCGGGCATCATCAGTGGGTTAATTGACTCACTAGTGCCAAGTGATGCTGTGGCAGTAGGGATTGAAGCCGCAGAACGGGCGAGTCTCCATGGTGCCCAAGATGGTGGCGACATTGTTCTTCGGATCAAACGCGCAGTCGAAATTGCGGCGTCAGGAGACGGCGAGCTGCTTCGAAAGGAAATTGGAACGTCAGTACAAGCAACGGAGTCGGTTCCATGCGCGATTGGTCTTTTTGTGCTCCATCAAAGTGATCCGTGGCAAGGGTGTTGCGATGCGGCATCAATTGGAGATGACACTGACACTATTGCGGCCATCACTGGATCAATGCTCGGAGCGCTGCATGGGCCAGACGGCTTTCCCACAAGTGCAATAAATACTGTAGAAACACTAAACGTACTCAACCTTCGAGGTGTTGCGCAAGACCTGCTGGCGCTTCGTCACTAAGGTAAATACGAAATGACTACCGCACCTCGACTATTCGATCTCGACACAGTGATGCTTGATGTTGTGGCAATGATTGATGTGCTGCCAACGCGGGGCAATGACGCAGAAGTTCTTGAGCGACTCGTAACTCCAGGCGGTGGATTCAATGTCATGTCTGCAGCTAGGCGACAAGGGATGGATGTTACCTACGCTGGCCAGCTCGGTAGCGGTCCTTTTGCTGACATTGCAAAGAAGGCACTCGTTGCAGAAGGTATTCAAATTTCTGTGCCAACCAATGAATCGCTAGACCTCGGACTGTGCTTCGTGCTGGTAGAAAAAGGTGGTGAGCGCACATTCGTAACCTCACCAGGTGCTGAAGGAACGCTCACGCTCCAAGACCTTTCGGTGATTGAAGTGAAACCAGGGGACTACGTCTTTGTTTCGGGTTACAACTTTGTCTACCCAGACATCTGTGCAACATCTGCTTCATGGCTACAAGGAATTTCCAAAGATGCTGTAGTTATCTTTGATCCAGGTCCTCGCGGATCAGACATCCCTAGTGATGAGCTCAGCGCACTTATTGCTAGATGTAACTGGTTGGTGTGCAACGAGCCTGAAGCAATGTCGTTTACTAAAACAAACTCGCTCGATGACGCTCTTTCTCAGCTTTCACAGCTCAATGTTCAAACAGGTGTAATTGTTCGTGTGGCAGAGCGTGGTTGCATTTTGTTGCAAGGTAGTGATGCACCTCAAGTCATCCCAGGCTTTAGTGCGAATGTGGTTGACACGACTGGTGCGGGCGATACGCACGGCGGTGTTTTTATTGCAGAACTGGCCAAGGGAACTGGTGTCACAGAAGCGTTAACGCGTGCGAACGCAGCGTGTGCAATTGCTATTGGCAAACTCGGGCCAGCAACTGCTCCAAGTTTTGAAGAAGTAACTGCGTTCTTGTCGAAGAACTAAAGCACTTTTGAAAGAAAATGCTTTAGGCGATCTGATGATGGAGAGCTGAGTACTTGACCTGGATCGCCAGACTCCTCAATAACACCCTGGTCTAAGAAATAGACAGAGTTTGCAACTTCACGAGCGAAGTTCATTTCGTGCGTTACAACCACCATGGTCATTCCTGATCTGGCGAGGTCCTTCATCACGTCGAGCACTTCGCCAACGAGCTCAGGGTCTAGCGCTGATGTTGGCTCATCGAACAACATGAGCTTTGGCTCCATCGCAAGCGCACGGGCAATCGCTACGCGCTGCTGCTGTCCACCTGAGAGCTGACTCGGATAGTTTGCTTCTTTTCCGCTCAGCCCTACGCGTTCGAGAAGTGCACGAGCTTTTTCTACGGCGGTATCTTCTGAGAGACCCTTTACCTTTATTTGTCCCACGGTGATGTTGTCAAGAACATTCATGTGGGCAAAAAGATTAAAACGCTGAAAGACCATTCCAATTTGCGCACGTTCAGAACAAATCTGCTTGTCATTTCTTTCGTAGAGCTTTCCACCACGTGCTTCGTAGCCAACGAGCTCTCCATCAACTCGTAACTCACCGGCATCATGCTTTTCTAAGTGATTGATGCAGCGAAGCAGTGTGCTCTTGCCTGATCCAGATGGACCAATAAGACACGTCACTTCACCGCGCGCGACTTCAAGATTCACGCCACGAAGTACATCAACTAATCCGTAGGACTTTGTTACGCCCTTAGCGCTCACCATAGGAGTTGTCATCGTGACTCCTTTGCTGGTCGAGCCGTTCGAAACTTAGAAGCAATTCCTCGTAGGTCACTTCTGATTCGCTGAATTGGCGTTGGCGGCGGAGTGCGAAGCGCACCCTTGGCGTAGTGGCGCTCAAGATAGAACTGTCCAATAGAAAGAATTGTTGTTATGGCTAGATACCAAAGGCTGGCCACAATGAGCATTGGCACTACTTGGTAGGTAGCCGAGTAAATGTTCTGTGCAGCACCGAGCAAATCGATTACTCCAATTGAACTTACGAGAGATGTGGTCTTCAACATTGAAATAACTTCATTGCCGGTTGGTGGGATTATTACGCGCATTGCCTGGGGGAGAACCACGAGGCGAAGTGTTTGTGACTTGGTCATACCAATTGAACTGGCGGCTTCTATTTGTCCTTCATCAACTGCAATCAGACCAGCTCTAGCGATTTCAGACATGTAGGCGCCTTCGTTGAGCCCGAGTCCAATTACTCCCGCGGTGAATGGAGTGAAGAACGTAACCGTATCGAGGTGGAAGAACGTGATGTTTGAGAACGGGATGCCGAGTGTGATCAATGGGAAAATTGCTGCAATGTTGAACCAGAAAATTAGTTGTACATAAACAGGGGTTCCACGAAAGAACCAGGTGTAACTCCAGGCGGTTGCAGAGAGCAGACGGCTTTCCGAGAGGCGCATTATTGCAATGGTGACACCAAGTGTGATCCCAATTGTCATTGAGATCACCGTTAGTAGAAGTGTGCGACCAAGTCCCTGGATAATTTCTGTAACGGTGAAGTAGTGAAACACTACGTCCCAGCTGAATCTCCAGTTAATAATGTTGTGACAAGTACGAACTGTGTCGATGGTGTGACAAGCAACTTGTCCATTAGGAATTTTGGACAGGAGAGTGTGGAAGAGCATTGCCACCGCAACGACGGCAAAGAAACTTGCAACCCACCTACCAAAATGACGAACGGGGACAACCTTTACGGCAGTGTCCCCGTTCGTATTCATTTCAGTTTTCTAAAAACTCTTAGGAAAGTGCTCCGTTAAGAACCATTTGCGCTGGAGTAAGTGCACCTGAGCTCACACCCCACTTAGCAAGAATTGCCCCGTAGGTGCCGTTTGCAGCGAGTGTCTTAAGTGCAGCCTGAATAGCAAGGGC
>JBAWYN010000069.1:0-5397 GCA_037143535.1 Acidimicrobiaceae bacterium
ACTATTTACAACCCCCAGTGTTTGCATGGGGTTTGGCTATCTGGCAGAGTGGAGGAACAGACATAGCCGTAGCAAGCAAGGGGAAAGACAATGCGTCGTTTAGCGAACTTTATTAACGGGGAATTCGTAGCTCCAAAGAGCGGTAAATACGTAGACCTAATTAGTCCGGTCACGTCACAACCATTTGCTGAGATGCCAGTTTCAGATTCTGCAGATATTGATGCTGCACTCGAGTCAGCCAGCACTGCCTTCCAGTCATGGAAGCGCACGACTCCCTCTGAGCGAAGCTTGATGCTTCTAAAGATCGCTGACATCTTGGAAGCGAACGCCGAACAGCTCGTAGCTGTTGAAGCAGAAAACTGCGGAAAAATTATTGCTGTCACACTGAGCGATGAAATTCCACCAATGGTTGATCAAATCAGATTCTTTGCGAGCGCAGCTCGACTCCTAGAAGGTCGCTCCGCTGGCGAATACATGTCGGGCATGACAAGTTACATCCGTCGTGAACCAGTGGGTGTGTGCGCTGCGGTAACGCCTTGGAACTACCCACTCATGATGGCTGTGTGGAAATGGGCACCAGCCCTCGCTGCAGGAAACACGATGGTTCTAAAGCCAAGTGACACGACACCAGCTTCGACACTTCTCATGGCAGAGCTCATGGCACAAGTACTTCCACCGGGTGTGCTCAACATTGTTTGTGGCGACCGCAACACGGGGCGACTACTGGCTGAGCACCACATTCCAGCAATGGTTTCCATTACTGGATCAGTTGGAGCTGGAATGCAAGTTGCGGAATCTGCGTCTAAGACTCTTAAGCGCGTACACCTCGAACTAGGTGGAAAGGCGCCAGTTATTGTTTTTGATGATGCTGACATTGCCAATGCTGCAGAGAACATTGCGATAGCTGGCTACTTCAACTCAGGTCAAGATTGCACCGCAGCAACGCGAGTTCTTGTTGCGCCCAAGGCGTATGGAAACTTTGTAGATGCAATTGCCGAGCAAGCTAAGAACATGGTCATCGGTGCACCGGACAACGCCGATGCATTCCTTGGACCGGTAAACAACATCAACCAGTTTGAGCGAGTTACCGGTTTTATTAGTCGCGCCCCTAAGCACGCCAGTATTGCTGCAGGTGGTGAGCGAGTCGGTGACGCTGGCTACTTCATTTCTCCAACTGTTATTGCTGACATGAAGCAAAACGATGAAATGATTCAGAACGAAATCTTCGGACCAGTTATTACTGTTCAAAAGTTCAGTGATGAAGCTGAAGCACTGCAGTGGGCCAACGGTGTTGATTACGGACTCGCATCTTCAGTCTGGACCCAAGATCACGGTCGCGCCATGCGCTTTACTCGAGACCTGGACTTTGGATGCGTGTGGGTCAACACCCACATTCCAATGGTTGCCGAAATGCCACACGGAGGGTTTAAGAAGTCTGGTTACGGCAAGGATCTTTCGGTGTATGGATTTGAGGACTACACCCGTATCAAGCACGTAATGCACAATTTGCAGGACTAAGAAACAATTCTCAAAATGTAAAGGTTGGACAATGTCAAACCAAGAAGTTGAAGGTCCTTTTGGCGCTCCGGTGCCAGAATCCCAAGAGCAGGCAGAACTACGCCACGAAGAGTTAAGTCTTTTTGACTCAACGGCCGTTGCGGTCTCATCTGTAGCGCCTGCCTATTCAATTGCGTCAACGCTGTCAGCGGTATTTCTGATTGCAGGAGTGGGGCTCGCGGGCCCAGCGGTGCTCATCGTCTCATTTATCCCAGTGATGTTCATTGCGCTTTCATATTTTCACTTAAACCGTAAAAATCCAAACTGCGGCGCTAGCTATGCGTGGCTCAGTCAAGTTATGCATCCAACGGTTGGTTGGTTCAATGGCTGGGTGCAGATTTGGACTTCGGTACTGTTCTGCACCACGGCACCCTTGCTCGCGGGTGGCTACACCTTGCAGTTTCTTCACTCTGCCTTCAACCTCGTTGATGTGAGCACGATTGATAACACCAAGGCGGTTGCATTAGTGGCGTCGATTTGGCTTGGTCTGGTGACAGTTATTTGTATCTATGGCATCAGGTGGACAACGAATGCACAGTGGGTGATGGTCATCATTGAATACATCTGCGTAGCGGGCTTTTCAATCGGCGGCATTATCAAAGTCATAATCTCTCACCCAGTTCATTCGATCAACTTTTCATTGAGCTGGTTGAACCCATTCAGTATTCATGGCTACAGTGCGCTCGCAAGTGGCCTTGCACTTGGTGTGTTCTACTTCTGGGGCTGGGACACGAGCGTGAACTTGAATGAGGAGTCAAAAGATGGGGCTCGACTTCCTGGAAAAGCTGGACTCATCTCCATGTGGCTGCTTCTTGGCATCTTTGTTCTAAATACAGTTGCCGTGCAGATGCTGCTCGGACCTAAAGCAGTTGGTGCACAAGATGTTTCAGTTCTGTTTTATTTCGGCCAACAACTTTTTGGTCAGTGGGCGAGCTACTTGATGATTTTTGCAGTGCTTACGTCAACTGTCGCCACTACGCAAACAACGGTCCTCCCAGCTGCGCGAATTACGTATTCAATGGCGCGAGATGGAGTTTGGCCAAAGATGTTCGCTCGAATTCATCCAAAGTTTCAGACACCAGCAGTTGGAACAATGGTTGTAGCGCTGCTGAGTTTCGCAGGAATTATCCTGACAACTTTCTCGAGTTCGAGTTCAACTGTTTTTAACAACCTGGTCGACAACATTGGTGTGCTTGTTGCCTTTTACTACGGCTTTACAGGAATTGCGTGTGCTTGGGCATTTAGA
This sequence comes from Acidimicrobiaceae bacterium, assembly GCA_037143535.1. Taxonomy (GTDB): domain Bacteria; phylum Actinomycetota; class Acidimicrobiia; order Acidimicrobiales; family RAAP-2; genus RAAP-2. The sequence goes on from JBAWYN010000069.1 coordinate 2,804, forward strand.
AAGACACTTGGGCAAAATTTCAGGTCAAATGTAACTATGGTCTACCTTCCATTTATTGGAGGAGCTTCATTACTCTTTGTTTGTTATCAAGTGATGATTAGTGGAGCAGCAACTGCATTGCCCGACATGATTGTTTTGGCATCGGGGATTCCATTCCTATTGTTCACTATGTTTAAAACGCGTAACAAAACAAACTTTTTCAAGCAACCTCGTGTTGCGTACGACACAATTGACTAATGACTAGAAAGGATGATCAAAGATGATCATCGGTGTTCCGAAGGAAATTAAAAAGGATGAAGGTCGCGTTGCGGTGACCCCAGAGGGTGCACTCGCACTTGCAAAAGCAGGCCACGAAGTTCTGATTGAAAAAGGTGCGGGAAGTGGATCTGGCATTTCTGACGAGCAGTACGTTGCTTCTGGGGCAAAGATAATTGACTCAGCTGATGAACTTTGGGCGTCTTCGGAAATGGTTATGAAGGTGAAAGAACCGGTCGCGGCTGAATACCACCGGCTTAGCCTTCGTAACGATCAAATCCTCTTCACGTATCTTCACCTCGCCTCAGGTCGTGAGTGCACAGAAGCCTTGCTAAAGGCAGGCAATGTTGCGATTGCATATGAAACAGTTCGACTCCCAGACAATGCTTTGCCGCTACTTCGACCTATGAGTGAAGTAGCTGGACGCATGGCACCAATGGTTGCTACGCATCACTTGATGGCGCCACACGGCGGGGGCGGAAAGTTGATTAGTGGAGTGAATGGGGTAGAGCCAGCAAACGTTGTTGTTATTGGAGCAGGAATTTCAGGTTTCGAGGCAACGCTGATTGCTCACGGGATGCAGGCTCATGTGACGGTGCTCGACCGTGACCCAGCTCGTCTTGATTATGTAAAAACGTATTTCAAGGGAGAAGTCAAAACTGTTCTTTCGGACGCAGCATCACTTGAAGCTGCATGCCTTCAAGCAGACATTGTTATTGGCGCGGTGCTAGTTGTTGGCGCCAAGGCTCCAAAACTCGTAAGCAATGAACTAATTTCTCGTATGAAAAAGGGATCCGTGCTTGTTGACATTGCAGTCGACCAGGGCGGATGTTTCGAAGCAACGCACGCAACAACCCACTCTGAACCAACCTTCAGGGTTGCTGAATCAATTCTCTACTGTGTTGCGAACATGCCTGGTGCAGTCCCTTACACCTCAACGTATGCACTGGTAAACGCAACGCTTCCTTATGCGCTGAACATTGCAAATAATGGGTGGAGAAATGCAGTTATGAGTGATGATGCACTTGCTGAAGGTGTGAACATCGTCAATGGCAAGATTACCTACGAGTCAGTCGCTGAAGCACTTGGACTTCCGTACACCGCACTTAGCGAACTTCTGTAGCTATTTCTTTACGTAGGGACAGTGGCGACATCCACTTGCGCAACATGTTCCTCGAGCAATGTGGGCACTCACTGTAAGGACGGTGAGTCCAGATGAAGGGTCGATGTAAGAATCACGACCGGCAGTAACTGCTTGGTCGTGCGCTGCGATAATCGCGTCGTAATCGGGCCTTGACGGCGAGAGTCGAGATGGGTGAGGTCTTTCAATCATTATGAAATACTCAACATCACTTTTCCGAATTTGCCGCGTTCTGAGAAGAATTCGTAGGCCGCTTCAACTTCTTCAAGCGCGTACGTTTTGTTTACGTGGACTTTTAGTTGTCCAGTTTGCCAAAGCGGGAGAAGAACTTTATTGACGTGATCAACCACTTCCGCCTTTTCTTCGCGTGACCTAGCGCGAAGAGTTGATCCAGTAAGCGTCGCTCTAGAACTCATGAAATTAAGGAGATTGAGTTCAGCAGTACTTCCACCACCACCTACTCCAATCACAACAATTCGTGCATGCGACGCGAGTACGTGCTGGGCAGCATTTAGGTGAGCGGCACCAACTAATTCGAGAACTACGTTTACCCGTTCGATGGAAGCGACTTCTTCAATCGTGATTGTCTGTGATGCGCCTAGTTTTTTGAGTTGTTCATGATGCTCATCAGTTCTAGTAACCGCAATGACGTGAGCTCCAAGGGCGTGGGCAATCTGAATTGCAGCAGTTCCAACACCGCCAGATGCACCGGAAATAAGAACACGATCATTTGCGACCATTTTTCCTTGGCGAACAAGTGCATCGAATGCAGTCGTGAAGGCTTCAGCAAATCCGCCAGCTTCTTCGTATGAAACATGTTCAGGAATAATCGTCAAGTGCTCTGCTGGGACCACGCAGTGTGTGGACTGCGCGCCGCCACCAACAATCGCGCAGACCCTTTTATTTAGAAGTGACTTCTCGACACCCTCGCCAATGGCGACCACTTCTCCAGCAAGTTCTAGGCCTGGAATGTCTTGTGGCCAACCAGCAGGTGCGGGGTAGAAGCCAAGTCGTTGCATTAGATCTGCCGCATTGAGGCCAGCTGCGTGAACAGCAATAAGTACATCACCAGCTCCCGGAGTGGGTGTATCTCTGTCCTGAAGGACCAGGGAACCGTTGTCAATTACTACTGATTTCATAGGCTCAGCCTACGGCTGGCGAGGGGGTCTCAAACGCAGTTATGTTGTCGTCATGACTA
>JBAWYN010000070.1:0-5396 GCA_037143535.1 Acidimicrobiaceae bacterium
ACTATTTACAACCCCCAGTGTTTGCATGGGGTTTGGCTATCTGGCAGAGTGGAGGGACAGACATAGTTGAAGCAAGCAAGGGGATAGACAATGCGTCGTTTAGCGAACTTTATTAACGGGGAATTCGTAGCACCAAAGAGTGGGAAGTACGTCGAACTTATTAGCCCCGTCACATCGCAGCCTTTCGCCGAGATGCCTGTTTCAGATGCAGCTGATGTTGACGCGGCCCTCGAGTCAGCCAGTGTTGCATTCCAGTCATGGAAGCGCACAACTCCTTCTGAGCGCAGCTTGATGCTTTTAAAATTGGCTGACATCTTGGAAGCGAACGCTGAACAGCTCGTGGCTGTTGAGGCAGAGAACTGCGGAAAAATTATTGCCGTAACACTGAGCGATGAAATTCCACCAATGATTGATCAAATCAGATTCTTTGCGAGTGCTGCTCGACTTCTCGAAGGTCGTTCAGCGGGCGAGTACATGGCAGGAATGACAAGTTACGTTCGTCGTGAGCCAGTGGGTGTGTGCGCAGCAGTAACGCCCTGGAACTATCCGCTGATGATGGCTGTTTGGAAGTGGGCGCCTGCGCTTGCTGCTGGTAACACAATGGTTCTAAAGCCAAGTGACACAACACCTGCTTCAACCCTTCTCATGGCAGAACTCATGGCACAAGTGTTGCCACCGGGAGTTCTCAACATTGTTTGTGGAGACCGCAACACTGGTCGACTACTTGCAGAACACCACATTCCAGCAATGGTTTCAATCACTGGATCAGTTGGAGCGGGTATGCAAGTCGCAGAGTCTGCTTCAAAGACACTTAAGCGCGTCCACCTAGAACTTGGTGGAAAGGCTCCAGTAATTGTTTTTGATGATGCTGACATCGCTAACGCCGCAGAGAACATCGCAATGGCAGGGTTCTTCAACTCAGGTCAAGACTGCACCGCAGCCACACGAGTACTAGTTGCCCCTAAAGCATATGGAAACTTCGTTGACGCGCTCGCCGAGCAAGCAAAGAACATGGTCATTGGTGCGCCTGAAAACGAAGACGCATTCCTTGGGCCAGTAAACAACATCAATCAGTTCGAGCGAGTTACTGGCTTCATTGGCAGAGCTCCAAAGCATGCGAGCATTGCTGCAGGTGGTGCGCGAGTTGGTGACGTTGGCTACTTCATTTCCCCGACTGTTGTTGCTGACATGCAGCAAAGTGATGAAATGATTCAGAATGAAATCTTTGGACCAGTAATCACTGTTCAAAAGTTCAGTGATGAAGCTGAGGCACTCAAGTGGGCCAATGGGGTTGACTACGGACTGGCCTCGTCGGTGTGGACGCAAGATCACGGTCGTGCCATGCGCTTTACTCGCGACCTGGACTTTGGATGCGTGTGGGTAAACACACACATTCCAATGGTTGCTGAAATGCCACATGGTGGTTTCAAGAAATCTGGTTACGGTAAGGACCTTTCGGTGTATGGATTTGAGGATTACACCCGCATCAAGCATGTAATGCACAATCTGCAGGACTAAGTAACACTTCACAAACGAAAAGGTTGGACAATGTCAAACCAAGAAGTTGAAGGTCCTTTTGGCGCTCCGGTGCCAGAATCCCAAGAGCAGGCAGAACTACGTCATGAAGAATTAAGTCTCTTTGACTCAACGGCGGTTGCTGTCTCATCTGTAGCGCCAGCGTATTCAATTGCATCAACGCTTTCAGCGGTATTTCTGATTGCCGGGGTGGGGCTCGCTGGTCCAGCAGTACTCATAGTTTCATTCATCCCAGTGATGTTTATTGCGCTTTCGTATTTTCACCTGAACCGTAAAAACCCAAACTGTGGTGCAAGTTATGCGTGGCTCAGCCAAGTAATGCATCCAACGGTTGGTTGGTTTAATGGCTGGGTACAGATTTGGACCTCGGTGCTCTTTTGCACCACAGCACCACTACTTGCTGGTGGCTACACATTGCAGTTCCTACACTCTGCATTCAATCTTGTTGACGTGAGCACGATTGACAATACGAAGGCTGTTGCACTCGTGGCATCAATTTGGTTGGCACTGGTGACCATTATTTGCATCTACGGCATTAGGTGGACAACAAATGCTCAGTGGGTCATGGTCATCATTGAATACATCTGCGTTGCTGGTTTTTCAATCGGTGGAATTATAAAAGTCATAATTTCGCACCCAGTGAACTCGATCAACTTTTCACTGAGCTGGCTAAACCCATTTAACATTCACGGCTACAGCGCGCTCGCAAGCGGTCTCGCACTCGGTGTGTTCTACTTCTGGGGCTGGGACACAAGCGTGAACTTAAACGAGGAATCAAAGGATGGCGCACGACTACCAGGTAAAGCTGGACTTATTTCCATGTGGCTACTTCTTGGAATTTTTGTTTTAAACACAGTTGCGGTTCAGATGCTGCTTGGCCCCAAAGCAGTCGGCGCACAAGATGTATCGGTTCTATTTTATTTTGGTCAACAATTGTTTGGTAAGTGGGCTAGTTACTTGATGATTTTTGCAGTTCTCACATCAACGGTTGCAACTACGCAGACAACGGTTCTTCCAGCTGCGCGAATTACATTTTCCATGGCGCGTGATGGTGTTTGGCCAAAGATCTTTGGTCGAATCCATCCAAAGTTTCAGACGCCTGCAATTGGAACATTGGTTGTAGCGCTACTGAGTTTTGCTGGAATTGTTCTCACCACATTCTCAAGTTCGAGCTCAAACGTTTTTAACAATCTGGTTGACAACATTGGCGTACTTGTCGCCTTCTACTACGGCTTTACAGGAATTGCGTGTGCGTGGGCTTTTAGAAAGACACTTGGGCAGAATTTCAGGTCAAATGTCACTATGGTCTACCTTCCGTTTATTGGAGGGGTTTCACTACTCTTTGTTTGCTATCAAGTAATTAGTAGTGGTGGGTCAACTGCGTTACCTGACATTATTGTTTTGGCTTCAGGAATTCCATTTCTATTGTTCACAATGTTTAAAACACGTGGAAAAACAAACTTCTTTAAGCAACCTCGTGTTGCGTACGACACAATCGATTAATGACTAGAAAGGATGATCAAGAATGATCATCGGTATTCCGAAGGAAATTAAGAAGGATGAAGGTCGTGTTGCTGTGACTCCAGAGGGGGCACTCGCATTTGCAAAAGCCGGCCACGAAGTACTCATAGAAAAGAGTGCGGGGAGTGGATCTGGCATTACCGACGAGCAGTACATCGCAGCTGGTGCCAAAATCATTGACTCTGCTGACGAGGTATGGGCGTCTTCTGACATGGTCATGAAGGTGAAAGAACCAGTTGCTGCTGAATATCACCGACTTAGTCTTCGCAAAAACCAGGTTCTCTTCACATACCTTCACCTCGCATCAGGTCGCGAGTGCACCGAGGCTCTTCTAAAAGCAGGCAACGTTGCAATTGCGTATGAAACCGTGCGTCTCCCAGATAATGCGCTGCCACTTCTTCGCCCTATGAGTGAAGTTGCTGGTCGCATGGCGCCAATGGTCGCTACTCATCACTTGATGGCCCCACACGGTGGAGGTGGAAAGTTAATTAGTGGGGTTAACGGGGTTGAACCTGCAAATGTTGTTGTCATCGGTGCAGGAATTTCAGGCTTCGAGTCAACGCTTATTGCTCACGGCATGCAAGCGAACGTTACCGTTTTCGACCGTGACCCAGCTCGTCTTGATTATGTGAATACGTATTTCAAGGGGGAAGTCAAAACAGTTCTCTCTGATGCAGCGTCACTAGAGGCGGCCTGCCTTGAGGCGGACATAGTTATTGGTGCAGTGCTCGTTGTAGGAGCAAAGGCTCCAAAACTCGTAAGCAATGAACTGATTTCTCGAATGAAAAAGGGATCTGTGCTTGTCGACATCGCAGTTGATCAAGGTGGTTGCTTTGAAGCAACACATGCAACGACGCACTCAGAGCCAACCTTTAAGGTTGGCGACTGCATTCTCTACTGTGTAGCCAACATGCCTGGTGCGGTTCCGTACACATCAACGTACGCACTCGTGCACGCAACGCTTCCGTATGCGCTGAACCTTGCAAACAATGGGTGGAAGTCTGCGGTCAAGAGCGATGACGCACTCGCAGAAGGTGTGAACATTGTTAGTGGGAAGATTACCTACGAGTCAGTTGCTGATGCGCTAGGTCTTGCCTACACGCCACTTAGCGAACTTCTGTAACTAGTTCTTTAAGTACGGGCAGTGGCGACATCCACTAGAGCAACATGTCCCTCGAGCAATATGAGCGTTCACCGTGAGCACAGTGAGTCCTGAAGAAGGATCGATGTACGAATCACGCCCAGCCGTTACTGCTTGCTCGTGGGCGGCAATAATCGTGTCGTAGTCAGGACGTGACGGCGAGAGTCGAGATGGGTGAGGGCGCTGAGTCATTGCGAAATACTCAAGATAACTTTCCCGAATTTTCCGCGTTCTGAGAAGAAGTCGTACGCGGCCCCAGCATCTTCAAGGGAATACGTTTTGTTGACGTGTACTTTTAGCTCTCCATTTTGCCAAAGTGGGAGCAGCACTTGATTAAGGTGAGCAATCACTTCTGCCTTTTCTTCACGCGACCTAGCGCGGAGTGTTGAACCAGTAAGGGTTGCTCTTGTTCCCATGAAATTAAGAAGGTTGAGCTCTGCCGTACTGCCTCCGCCACCTACTCCAATAACAACAATTCGTGCATGTGGTGCAAGTACGTGTTGGGCAGCATTTAAATGTGCGGCTCCAACTAATTCAAGAACTACATTCACTCGTTCAATGGAGGCGACTTTTTCAATCGTGATTGTCTGCGAAGCGCCTAGTTTTTTTAGCTGCTCGTGGTGCTCATTAGTTCTGGTGACCGCAATGACGTGTGCACCTAACGCATGTGCAATTTGGATTGCCGCTGTTCCAACACCACCTGATGCTCCAGAAATTAAAACACGATCATTTGCGATCATTTTCCCCTGGCGAACAAGTGCATCAAATGCTGTTGTAAAGGCCTCGGCGAATCCACCAGCTTCTTCATACGAAACGTTTTCGGGGATAAGCGTTAGATGTTCTGCAGGCACAACACAGTGCGACGACTGAGCGCCACCGCCAACAATGGCGCACACTCTTTTATTGAGGAGCGACTGATCAACACCTTCACCAATGGCAATTACTTCTCCAGCAAGTTCTAGACCTGGAATGTCTTGTGGCCATCCTGCAGGGGCTGGGTACATTCCAAGTCGCTGCATCAAGTCAGCCGCATTGAGACCAGCTGCGTGCACCGCAATGAGTACATCGCCAGCACCCGGGGTGGGGGTATCGCGGTCACTGAGGGTGAGTGAACCATTGTCAATTACTACTGATTTCATAGGGTCAGCCTACGGCTGGCGAGGGGGTCTCAAACGCAGTTATGTTGTCGTCATGACTA
>JBAWYN010000071.1:0-5369 GCA_037143535.1 Acidimicrobiaceae bacterium
AAGCACTGTTTGGAACGATCCAGATTCGAATTCACTAATTGGTGAACGAGTCTGTACGGCACGAAGCATTGACTTAGGAGTAAAGACAATCAATGGCTTCTTGTGCTCACGCAGCACTTGGCTGCGTAGCAAGTGGAAGTACTGAGCTGAAGTAGTTGGTTGAGCTACACGAAGGTTGTTTCGTGCACAGAGTGACAAGAACCTCTCAATGCGTCCGCTCGAGTGCTCTGGGCCCTGACCTTCGTAACCGTGTGGCAAAAGCATCACCAGGTTTGCTGTTTGTCCCCACTTGTCTTCAGCGGCAACAAGGAAGTTGTCAATAACAATTTCTGCACCGTTAACAAAGTCACCGAACTGCGCTTCCCACGCAACGAGCGTGTTCTGAGCTTCAACTGAGTAGCCGTATTCAAATGCGAGTGCGGCGTATTCGCTAAGGAATGAGTCACGGACAGTGAAGAATCCCTTTTCCGCGCTCATGCTCGCTAGCGGAACATGTTGTGAGCCGTTTTCGTAGTCAATGAGTGCAGCGTGGCGATGTGAGAACGTGCCACGTCGTGAGTCTTGGCCCATGAGGCGTACATTGGAGCCCTCGAGAACAAGAGATCCAAAGGCCATTGCCTCTCCAAGCGCCCAGTCAACTTCTCCGCCTTCGACGAGTTGATTGCGCTGTTGGAATTGACGCTCCAGCTTGGGGTGAATGGTGAAGCCTTCTGGAGCTGACACAGTTGCCTTGGCGATCTCAAGAAGCGTCGCTTTCGCCACACCACTTTGTGGATGCGCGGTGTCTGCAGGAATTGCAGCGTGTGGGACTCCATTGAGTTCTGGAACTGGAACAGTTCGCACTTCATCAAGAACACTTTGCAGACGTGTGTTGAAGTCGTCAAGCGCTGATTCAGCCTCTTCAATTGAAAGATCGCCACGTCGTACGAGTGACTCGGTGTACATCTTTCGAACCGGACGCATCTGATCGATGATCTTGTACATCTGTGGCTGGGTGTAACTCGGGTCGTCGCCTTCGTTGTGGCCGTGGCGGCGGTAACAAACAATGTCAATCACAACGTCGCGATGGAATTTCTCACGGTAGTCAAACGCCAATCGCGCAACCTGAGCACATGCTTCAGGGTCGTCACCATTGACATGGAAGATTGGCGCCTGAATCATTTTTGCGACGTCAGTTGAATAGAAACTTGAGCGTGCAGAATCTGGGGCAGTTGTAAATCCAACTTGGTTATTGATGACAATGTGAATTGCTCCACCAACGCGGTAGCCAGAAAGCTGTGAAAGGTTCAGAGTTTCAGCAACAACGCCCTGGCCCGCGAATGCAGCGTCACCATGAATAAGTAGTGAGAGGTATGGGTACTGCTTGCTTGACTTAACTTTCTTCGTTCCATCACTCGGGCGAAGAATCAAGTCCTGCTTAGCGCGAACAATTCCCTCAACCACGGGTGCCACTGCTTCGAGGTGTGATGGGTTAGACGCCATTGAAACTTCGATCGTGGCTCCACGTTGATTCTTAAAGACTCCACGTGCACCCTTGTGGTACTTAACGTCACCACTTCCTTGAACACTTTCAGGGTCAAGGTTTCCTTCGAATTCAGAGAAGATGTCGCTGTAGGACTTTCCAACAATGTTCGCCAACACGTTCAGACGTCCACGGTGAGCCATTCCAATAACGGCCTCTTTGGTTCCGATGTCAGCTGCTGCATCGAGAATTGTTTGCAGAGCAACAATTGTCGATTCGCCACCTTCAAGTCCGAACCGCTTTTGGCCAACGTAACGTGAGTGGAGGAATCGCTCAAACACTTCTGCTTCATTAAGTGCTTCAAGAATTCGCTTCTTCTCTTCAACCGTAGAGGTGTTGCTTACGCCTTCAACGCGCTCTTGGATCCAACGCTTTTGATCGAGGTCCATGATGTGTCCATACTCAATACCAACTGTTCGACAGTATGAATCGCGAAGGATTGAGAGAATTTTCTCGAGGGTTGCTTCCTTGAGTCCAGCTAGTCCGTCAACTACAAACGTGCGTTGCAGGTCCCAGATCGATAGGCCGTATGTTGCAAGGTCAAGCTCTGGGTGAAGAGCTGGCGGTTCAGAATGAAGTGGATCGAGGTGTGCATTGAGGTGACCGCGAACTCGGTACATGTTGATGAGCTCTTGTACGCGAATTTGCTTCAGGATCTTTTCTGAGTCATCTTCAGACGTGCTCGGGTTGATGTCCTTGGCCCAACGTGCAGGCTCATACGGAATTCCGAGTGCTTTAAAGACATCGTCATAGAAGTTATGACCACCAGTAAGGCACTCTGAAACGAACTTCAAGAACATTCCTGACTCTGCACCTTGAATAATGCGGTGGTCGTACGTTGAGGTGAGCGTCATGACTTTTCCAACCCCAAGTTCAGAAAGTGCACGTGGGTCAGCTGCTTCAAAACCTGCAGGCCATCCAAGAGCGCCCACTCCAAAAATTGCTCCTTGGCCCTGCATCAGTCGTGGAACTGACTGAATTGTGCCAATCGTTCCAGGGTTTGTTAGTGAACAGGTAGCGCCAGCGAAGTCATCAGCACCGAAGGTTGCGTTGTGAACCTTGCGAACTAATTCTTCGTACGCGAGAAGAAACTCACGAAAGTCCATAGTGTCGGCGTTCTTAATAACTGGCACCAAGAGGTTTCTTGATCCATCAGCTTTTTCTACGTCAACTGCAAGACCAAGGCCAACGTGCTCGTGTCGGTTAATTCCAGGCGTTCCCTTTTCATCAACTGCTTCAACGAACGATGCATTCATTGATGGCACTTGCGCGAGTCCCTTGACAATTGCAAACGCAATGAGGTGCGTAAATGAAACTTTTGCACCAGTTGTTCGAGAAAGTGATTCATTTAGGGCTGTTCGGTTGATCTCAAGGAGTCGTGCAGAGACTGAGCGCACACTCGTCGCAGTTGGAACACCAAGGCTGGCTTCCATGTTCGTGACAATTCGTGCAGCCGCACCACGAAGCGGAGTGGCACCAGCATCAAAGACGGCGACTTTTGCTGGAGCAGGTGTTGATTGAACAGGTGGTGTAACGCTCTGGACGGTTGTCACAGGCGGAAGTGGTGAACGCTGATAGTCAGCGAAGAATTCCTGCCAACTAGGAGCGACTGAAGATGGGTCCGCTAAGAAGCGGTCGTACATATCGTCAACCAGCCAGGCATTAGGCCCAAAAGAGCCCTTAATTACTTGTGGCGACGTGGAGTCAGGGGGAGTTGTCACGCCTCTAGCCTAGGGCGTTTTAAGGGTAATTAGTAAGGACAGGATTTGCTTTCTATCTATTAGGTTTTCAATGTGACTTCGCTCCCCTTTTCGCCCAGTTCACTTGTATTTTCGACTGAATCCATTGTCCCTGGACTGGCGATCGCTGAACGACGCGTTAATGACCCGCTGGCAACAGTTATCTGCATTCATGGTGGACTCGACCGAGGGGCATCCTTTGGAAGGATTTCTCGCCGACTTGAAAATTTTGACTTCATTTCCTACGACCGAAGGGGCTATCAGAGCTCTCGTGACCTTTCACCACTCGGCCTCGAAATGCACATCGAGGATTTGACCAAAATCGCACAAGCGCAAACTGGACCAGTCATTTTGTTCGGTCACAGTTACGGTGGCGTAATTGCCCAGGGTGTTGCAATCAAGCATCCTGATCTCATTGACCTTGTGGTCACGTACGAGTCTCCAACACCCTGGGTGCTTCACAGGGAACTAAATCGCGCGCCACTGACTGACGACGCACGCTACGAAGTGGAATATTTTTTCACTCGCATGGTTTCAAGAAAAATCTGGGACCGACTTAGCGAAGAAGAACGAGAGTCTCGACTTCTTGACGGTGAGGGTCTTCTTTCAGATCTCACTGCACTGAGAACTAATGAGGCACCGTTTGACATCACGATGCTTAAGACTCCTTCTGCCTACATTCACGGAGACGGAATTATTGGTGAGTACTACATTGCTCTTTGTCAGGAACTAAACAGAATTGTTCCATCAATGAAAACTATTGCCATTGAAAAAGCTAATCATGGCGCTCATCTTCAAAACCCAGATCAACTTTCTGATCTGATTACAGACCTGTGGAGGCAAACATGCGCGTAGGAATAACGGGAGCTTCTGGACTTATCGGAACTGCACTAGTTAGTGCTTTAAAAAAACGTGGTGATGAAGTAGTTCTTTTCGTTCGACCACAAACAGCGAGTGCGTCCAAAGAAATAATCCGCTGGGATCCGAGTCGTGGACATGTAGACGAGAACGATTTGAAGAATGCTGGACAGCTTGATGCAGTAATCCATCTCGCTGGTGCGGGAATTGGTGACAAGCGTTGGAGCGAGAAGAGAAAGAAGGAAATTCTTTCTTCCAGAACAAACTCAACAAATCTTCTTGTTGCGACGCTTCGCGCAATGCCAGGTGGCGTGCCTCACTTGATCAGCGGATCAGCGATTGGTTTTTACGGCAATCGAGACGATGAAGTCCTCAGCGAATCCTCAAGCCTTGGAAGTGGCTTTCTTTCTGAAGTGTGCAAAGAGTGGGAAGACGCTGCACTGAAACTCGAAGGCGAATCAGGTGTTGCCCTACTTCGAACTGGGATTGTTATGTCACGAGCTGGCGGAGCATTGAAGAAGCAACTCCCCTTGTTCAAACTTGGTCTCGGCGGAAAACTGGGTTCGGGCAAGCAGTGGATTAGTCCTATTTCGCTCAACGACGAAGTCCGCGCAATCCTTTGGATTCTTGACAAGAAATTGAGTGGGCCTTTCAACCTTGTTTCGCCTGAACCTGTAACTAACAGCCAGCTAACAAGCACTTTGGGCAAAATACTTCGACGCCCGGCGTTGTTTTCGGTGCCAAAAATTGCACTCAACACCGTACTGGGTGCTGAAATGGCTGATCAACTGGTGTTTTCGAGTACTCGAGTATTGCCGAATCAACTTCTGGCCAGTGGATTCCACTTTGAGCAAAACTCCATTTCAGAAATAATCCAGCTTTCACTTTCATAAGTACTGGTCAGAGGCTATTTAGCTCAAAAATTACTTTAATGAACTAAGAGTGAACTCTATGTTTGCTCTCAGTGAACATAAATGTGTAATCTCGCCTATGGGCCAAATGGCACTAGGGATTGATCGATGATCAACCAGGGGAGAAAAATGATTAAAGCACTTAGCTTAAGAACAAAGCTGAATTTGTTTCTTGCGGGCGCAATTTTGATGATTGGAATTGTTGTTCCAGTTGCCAAAGCACACGCAAGCACATTTAGCTGGACAGTTAACACGCGTCAGCTAACAAGCTCGAAGCCTAACTACCTATATCCATACATGCCGGGTGCAAAGTTCACTCAGTCAAATGGTGGAATCCAA
>JBAWYN010000072.1:0-5295 GCA_037143535.1 Acidimicrobiaceae bacterium
TCGTGGGGATTCACGCCTCCACCTTAGGGGGCATTACTACTGGTCAAAGGGCCTGGACTGAAGCGTCACAGTCCACCGGTACACTGCTAATTAAGTAATACAAAGGAAGACAATTGTTCGAACGTTTTACAGACCGTGCCCGCCGAGTCCTAGTACTCGCTCAGGAAGAAGCACGCGACCTTAACCACGCCTTCATTGGTACTGAGCACATTCTGCTTGGACTAATCCGTGAAGGTGAGGGAGTCGCCGCTAAGGCCCTTGACGCCCTTGGGGTCACCTACGACGTCGTTCGTGAAAAGGTCGAAGAAGCAATTGGCGCTAACACCAATCCTTCACCTGGATCTCCTCCATTTACCCCTCGCGCTAAGAAGGTCTTAGAGCTCTCACTTCGTGAAGCTCTACAACTTGGTCACTCCTACATCGGAACTGAGCACATGTTGCTTGGACTTGTCCGTGAAGGCGACGGAGTAGCAGCACAGGTTCTTTCTGAACTCGGAGCTGACATGGCTCGTGTTCGCACGCAGGTCATTCAGATGATGTCTGGACAGACTGGCAAAGAAGCTGGAACATCACAGGGCTCTTCAAGTCAGAAGTCTGGCGATGTTGATGCTCAAGGTGGATCAGCCGTACTTGATCAGTTCGGTCGCAACCTCACACAACTTGCTCGTGAAGGCAAGCTTGACCCACTCGTAGGACGCGAAAAAGAAGTTGAGCGCGTCATGCAGATTCTTTCTCGTCGCACCAAGAACAACCCAGTGCTCATTGGTGAGCCAGGTGTTGGTAAGACCGCAATCGTTGAAGGACTCGCACAGAAGATCGTTAGCAATAACGTTCCAGTGACGCTTGCTGACAAGCAGCTCTACACACTTGACCTTGGTGCACTCGTTGCAGGTAGCCGCTACCGCGGTGACTTCGAAGAGCGCCTCAAGAAGGTGTTGAAGGAAATTCGCACCCGTGGCGACATCATCTTGTTCATCGATGAAATCCACACACTTGTTGGCGCTGGTGCTGCAGAAGGCGCCATTGACGCCGCATCAATCTTGAAGCCAATGCTTGCTCGCGGAGAACTCCAGACTGTTGGAGCAACAACAATCGACGAGTACCGCAAGTACATAGAAAAAGATGCTGCACTTGAGCGTCGTTTCCAGCCAGTGAAGGTTGACCAACCTTCAGTTGCGATGACAATTGAAATTCTTAAGGGACTTCGTGAAGTGTACGAAGAGTTCCACGCCGTAAAGATCACCGACCAGGCACTTATTGCTGCTGCGAACTTGGCTGATCGCTACATTGCTGACCGCTTCCTTCCAGACAAGGCCATTGACCTTATTGACGAAGCTGGTAGTCGCCTACGTATTCGTCGCATGGACGCACCACCTGCCGCTAAGAAGATTGATGAAGACATCCTTCGTCTTCGTAGCGACAAAGAAGCAGCCATGGAGTCAGGCGCCCTCGAGCAGGCCAAGGCCCTCGAAGAGCAAGAGCGCGAACTCGTTGCTAAGCGTGACGAACTAGATGCTGAAGTGAAGGCCGCAGGCGGTGCTTCATTCGACCTTGTAGACGAAGAAACAATCGCTGAAGTGCTTGCCGTGTGGACTGGAATTCCGGTGTACCGCCTTACCGAAGAAGAGACTTCAAAGCTTCTTCGCATGGAAGACGAACTACACAAGCGCATCATTGGCCAGAACGAAGCAATCATTGCTCTCAGTCGTGCAATCCGTCGTACTCGTGCCGGACTTAAGGACCCTAAGCGTCCTGGTGGATCATTCATCTTCCTTGGACCAACTGGTGTTGGTAAGACTGAGCTCGCAAAGACACTCGCAGAATTCTTGTTCGATGACCAAGACGCACTAATTCAACTCGACATGAGTGAATACATGGAGAAGCACTCAGTGTCTCGTCTCGTTGGGTCTCCTCCGGGATACGTTGGATATGACGAGGGTGGACAACTCACCGAAGCTGTCCGTCGCAAGCCATTCTCAGTTGTTCTCTTCGACGAAGTTGAAAAGGCTCACCCAGATGTGTTCAACACACTTCTTCAGATTCTTGAAGATGGTCGTCTCACTGACGCTCAGGGCCGCCAGGTTGACTTTAAGAACACAATTCTCATCATGACCTCAAACCTTGGAACTGCAGATCTTCGAAAGACTCTTGGTTTCTCTAAGGGTGATGACCTTGCCGGTCACGACCGCATGAAGGAAAAGGTCAACGATGCTTTGAAGAAGCACTTCCGTCCTGAGTTCCTTAACCGTATTGACGACACAATCGTCTTCCACGAACTCACCAAGGATGAAGTAATTCAGATCGCAGATCTCTTCATCAACCGTCTTCGTGACCAGCTCATCTTGCAAGGACTCGGACTTGAACTTTCAGGTGCTGCGCAGAACTTCCTCGCCGACAAGGGCTACGATCCAGAGCTTGGTGCTCGACCACTTCGTCGCGCTATCCAGCACTTCATCGAAGACCCACTCTCAGAGAAGATTCTCTTCAAGGAGTTCAGTGCTGGTCAGACGATCGTTATTGACGTCAAAGACGGTGCTGAAGGTCCTGAGTTGACCTTTGAAGGCATTGAAGGTCTTCCACCTTCAGTTGACCTAGAAAACCTTCAGCCGAACTCATAAGTGCTGTAATCACTGTGCTCGCAAGGGCTCAGAACGAAGAAGCCAAAAGTACGGTAGAATTGATAATCCCCAGACCGCCTTTTCGGTCTATTTCCTTTGAGGAGAACCACTTTCATGGCTGAGCGCAAGTACAAAAAGGGTGATCGTCTCGTTTATCCCCACCACGGTGCATGCACGGTGGAGAAGATCGAGAAGATGACTGCTTTCGAAGTTCGCCAGGACTACCTCAAGCTGAAGGTCGCCTACTCAGACCTCGTACTCATGGTTCCTGTTGCGAACGCTGAATCTGTTGGACTTCGTGACGTCATTAATGACGAAGAAGTTGAAGAAGTATTTGCTGTGCTCCGCAAAAAGGAAGCACGCATGCCTACGAACTGGTCACGTCGTTTCAAGAACCACTCAGAAAAGCTTCGCTCTGGTGACATCTACCAAGTTGCAGAAGTAGTTCGTAACTTGTCTATTCGTGACAAGGACAAGGGTCTTTCAGCAGGAGAGAAGCGCATGCTTACTCGTGCTCGCCAGATCCTGGTGTCCGAGTTGACCTTCGCGCTCAACGTAGACACTGAAGCGGCTGAAGAAAAGCTCGCCTCAGTTCTGCCGTAACCATGAGCGTCGCCTGCGTAGTAGTTGCGGGCGGATCAGGTTCTCGCTTTGGCGGTTTGAAGCAGTTCGCCCAACTTGGTGGTGACACCGTAACTGGACATTCCATTCGTGCTGCGCGCTCTGTCGCCTCACTGGTAGTTCTCGTCGCACCACAGGGTCACACAGGTGACACGCAGGGTGCTGACGTTGTTGTTGCTGGCGGAGTAACGCGTGCTGATTCAGTTCGTGCAGGAATCAGCGCATGTGGTGACGCAGAAATCATTGTTGTCCACGATGCGGCTCGACCACTCGCGTCTCCTGCACTATTTGCTGCAGTAGTTGGCGCAATAAGAGACGGTGCTGAAGCCTGCATTCCAGGACTTGGCATTACTGACACTGTTAAGCGCATAGCTCAAAGCAACGGCGAAGTCATTGTGAGCGAAACAATTGCTCGAGATGAACTTGTTACGGTTCAGACTCCTCAAGCCTTTCGCGCAGAAACTCTGAAGCGCGCACACGCTTCAAAAAGTGACGCTACTGACGATGCTGGTCTCGTCGAAGCACTCGGAACTCGTGTTGTCGTAGTGCTCGGTGAGCCTTCAAACATAAAGATCACTCATCCAGGAGACATTGAACAAGCTGAGCGCATTGCGGGGAGCGTCGTATGAGAATCGGTCAGGGCATAGATGTTCACCGTTTTAGCGACGACCCAGCTCGGGTGTTGTTCATTGGACTCGTAGAGATTCCAGGAGCCCCAGGACTTGCTGGACACTCTGATGCCGACGTTGCCACTCACGCACTCTGTGATGCACTGCTTGGTGCTGCCAACCTCGGTGACTTAGGTCGTCATTTTCCTGACACCGATGTATCAATTGCTGGCGTATCGTCAAAGAGTCTTCTCGAGCAAACACTGAAGCTAGTGAGCGACGCAGGATATCGCTGCACTTCAGGCGACATAACAATCATTGCGGAGGCCCCCAAGCTTGCTTCGTTCATGCCGGCAATGTCTGAAGCACTAAGCGCAGTTGTTGGAACTGTTATTTCGGTGAAGGCAACCACCACAGAAGGACTCGGAGCGATTGGTCGCGCCGAGGGTATTGGCGCATCTGCAGTAGTTCTTATAGAGGAGAAGTAATGGCTCGTCCAGCCCCACGTCGTCCAGCCCCAAAGGGTCGCCCACCGCGCGGTGGTGGACCACGCAACACCAGCGCCGCACCCAACACTGGAACACGACGCAATCCAACGCGTGAGAAGGAAGGACTTGGTGGCGAGCAAGTAGAAGGTCGCCAAGCCGTTCTTGAACTTTTGAAGGCTCGCAGGCGAACAATTCAAAAGATCTACGTTGCAGACCAACAGGACTCTTCAGAAATCCTTGATGAAATTGAACGCGAAGCGCAGCGCCAACGCGTCCCTATTCAGATCATTGCCATGGCGCGACTTGACCGTGAAGCTCGCACTGAAGGCCACCAGGGTGTTGTTGCGTTCTGTAGTCGTCTGGATTCAGTAAGCCTCGATGTGCTTCTTGAACACAAGCACCCGTTCTTGCTGGTGTGCGATGGCGTCACAGACCCTCGTAACCTTGGAGCAATGCTTCGAAGCGCTGATGGCGCTGGCGTTACAGGTGTTGTTGTTCCTCGCCACCGTGCTGCACGCATCTCTCCTTCAGTCACCAAGACTGCAGCGGGTGCGATTGAATACTTAACATTCGCTGACGTTGGTGGAATCCCTGCAGCGATTGATCAGATGAACAAAGCAGGAGTCCTCACCGTGGGACTCGCTGGTGAGTCCAAAGACTCTATTTATGACCTCGACCTCGGAAGCATTCCCGTAGCGATTGTTGTTGGCGGAGAAGAAAAGGGTCTCGCAGCCCTTACAAGGAAGCGTTGTCAAGCAGTGGTTTCAATTCCACAGCTTGGAAAGATCAGTTCACTAAATGCCAGCGTTGCATTGTCGATTGCAGCATTTGAAGTTGCACGTCAGCGCGCTCTCAATAAGTAAACACTGCATTTAAAAGTAGTTTCGTCACGAAGATTTTCGCGACCGTTGGGTTACGTTCAACTTGATGCCCAAGTTGGCACCTAATGAACGGAAGTCA
>JBAWYN010000073.1:0-5167 GCA_037143535.1 Acidimicrobiaceae bacterium
GCGTCGTAGAAGCACTTCGCAGCCGCGTTGGCGAATACCTTGAAGGCTCAAAGTCTGGACGCGGTGTCCGCGTTGGAATTGCCTGTGGTCGCTTTAACGGTGGCATCACGACTCGACTTTTGAACGGTGCACTTAAGGCACTCGAAGAAGGTGGCGTTGATCGGTCAGACATTTCACTCGGCTGGGTCCCTGGTGCTTTTGAAATTCCGATGCTGGCCCTTGCGTACGCGGACGGTGGAAACCCAGTTGACGTTGTAATCACTCTTGGCGCTGTTATTCGTGGAGAGACCGGTCACTACGAAGTTGTAGCCGGCGAGTGTGCACGCGGAGTGCAAGACGTTCAACTGAGCACTCGTGTTCCAGTGATCTTCGGTGTTCTTACCGTGAACACCATTGAACAAGCACTTGAGCGTTCAAAAGATGACGAAACCAACGTTGGCTACTCATCAGCGACAACTGCCCTCGAAATGGTTTCAATCCTTAACCAAGGCTCAGTAGCCGGCCAATAAGTAGTTCGCTTCGAACGCTGCAGAACGAGTCCTTGAATTCTTAAGGGCGCAGTTCGGATGTAGCTGCGCAGGACTATTGAATTGGAAGCTGAAAAATCTTCCTGGCTTTGGCTTCGCTAACACCAAGAATGCCAAAAAGACTTACTAATTCGTCGGTGTAGCCATCTTTCGACTTCCATTCATTTCGAAGAACTTCCAAAAGCAAGCCAAAGCCGCCATAAGCAAATAGGGTGAAGCGGATCTCTGTTTTGTCTTCAGGCAGAATTCCGTTCCTTACTAGTTCCTCATAATGGCCTTTTGCAAAGTCAAGAATGTTGAGAACCTGTACTTCGGAGGACTCTGCACTTTTTAAGATTGCTATTGCGAGCTCTGGGTGAGTGCTTCGAACATTGAACACCAGCTTTGCGGGCCAAAGAAAAGTACCCAGTGGGTCCGCTGTTTGTTCTTCGATTTTTTTGAATCCCGATACAAGGAAATCACTGTAGAGCTGCTTTAGCGCTTCAGTAAATAGGGCATTCTTGCTAGGGAAGTGTTTATAAATCGTCGTGGGAACAACACCAGCGAGTTCGGCGAAACGCTCGATCGTTACTCCCGGGCCCTCGGTAATTAAGCATTCTTGCGCCGACTTCAATAAAGAAGCCCTATTCCTCTCTAGAGCGCCGAGTTTGATTTTTGGCACCTCAGAAGATGGCTCACTTTTTGACATAAGACATTCTAACTTTCTGGGTATTTTCAGACGAAAACATCCGGGCTTCGATAACTGAACAAATGAACTTTATGTGATTTATGAAGTGTATGCCATAAATGGTATAAAGTACGTAAATTAATTTGAGCCCGCTCCCCAGTTGAAAGTCTTCGAATGTGTCCTCACTTCAAAATAAAAAGCTTTGCAAGTGTTGATAACGAAACCGCAACTGGCGTCCCATTAAATCAACCATTGAGCAATGACTAGCAGGTTTAATTCTGTTCTGAAGTTTGCAACTATGCAGCGCTTTCTCCGATTTGGTGTGGCGCTGACGTTGCTCTTTGTGAGTTTCGCAAGCGGCATAGTCCTCAATGGATCCGCAGGCGCCGTGAGCAACGGACCGCAGTCGAATGTTGCGTTTCTAGACCTTCATGGCCAGCCCACCAATTCAGTTGAGCTGCAACCTCAAGTCACCGACAATGTATTAGTACGTGTTGCAAACTCGGGATCCTCTGCCGGTAGTTCTTCGACGTCTCCGAGTTTGACCGTAAGCGTCCCTGAGGGAATCTCCATCATTGGCGTGGATTCAGTCAATCCTGGATCGGTGAGCACAGTGACTGGATCGTGGGACTGCACCGAAGTCTCTAAGACAACAAAGAAATGTTTGCTAAAGAATTCAACAGGACAACCACAAGTCCTTGACGCTATGACACAAACTCTGGCAGCGGTCAGGTTGGACTCCAGTGACTCGGGCAAAGCTGTCGGAGCAAAAATCGAAGCCACTGCTGAAGTAGGAGGGGCTCCATCGGTATCTGCTTCCGCTTCTGTTCAAGTAGATACTCCAGTTGTTGGACTCGCGCTCAATATCATTGGCCAGAGTCAAATTCAATCTGGACAAGCAACGTCAATTACATATCAAGTTTCAAACCAGGGTGCTGTTGACGCAATTAGCTACAGCGCTTCACAGGGTGCAGTTCCGGCTGTCACACTGACAAATCTGCTCCCAGCGA
The DNA here is from genome assembly GCA_037143535.1 of Acidimicrobiaceae bacterium. GTDB lineage: Bacteria > Actinomycetota > Acidimicrobiia > Acidimicrobiales > RAAP-2 > RAAP-2. Next base: position 2,205 of record JBAWYN010000073.1, read on the forward strand.
GGCGTTTCACTTCATGGACCTCTAACTCTGAAGGATGGAAATGCACAGGGGCCGCAACGATAGCTCCTACATGTTCTCTAACGGAAGGCACTCTGACATCTGGCGACAATGCACCACCACTGATAATCAATTTCACTCTTGCACAGGGCCGAGCCTCATCAACAACTGATGCATCACCCAATGCTGCTGTCAGCTGGCCAGTGACTATCGCAGAAGCCATGAATGGTTCAGTAGCCACGGTGTCCCAGAACGTGCAACTCTACGTTGGCCCTCGTCCCATTGGAAAGCTTGATGTTCGTCTTCGCGCGTTTAGCTCGTCAATGTTGAGTCCCGGGCAATCAGTTGATTTCAGTGTTAAGCACGCAGCAGTCGATGGATTCGCCAAAGGTATCGTTGACACCCTGACAATTCCAAAGGGAATAACAACATCAGCTGTGAACTCTGGTGGGTGGAAGTGCCCGGCGGGCTCAGAAAAAGTCGTCTGTACATTCGCTGGCGTAGTTCCACCAGGGGGAGACCCCTCTTATGTACTTACCCTCAACGCAGCGTCGACAGCTCAGTCCACTACAGGACTATTGAAGGTCTCGTCCGTTGGCAATGGTGGTGAAGCTACCGCTCTCGATGCACAGCCAATCTTCCTGGTTGATATTGGTGGCGCACGCTTGCAGATCGAACGCCTAATGGGGCGTTCTGATTCAACGGCAGTACTTGACGGAACACCTCTCGTAGACAATCCAGGAATTCCTGCGGACGCCACTTTCCACATCGTGAACAGAGGAAATAAGCCACTTGCGGCTGGAGCGGTTATAACTCTCGTCGCTTCATTGACACGAGATGCAATTGCCTATCTTCAAACCAAGGGAGTGCCCGATCCCTATCAAATTGAATTGTTCACTCCACCAAGCCTGCCGGGCGGACCTGTCTGCACAACTGACTTTACGAAGTACAGCCTCAGCTGCTCGCTGACTCTTAAAGCACCGTTGGACGTAGGTAATGTGACCTCGGATTTCTCGTTTCTTTTTAACATGAAGGATTCATTCGACGCCAATGTGTTGTCGATTCTTCCTCCGGAACTTCAACTTTTATTCAGTCAGGGAAATCTTTTAACACTGACTGCTTCGGTTACAAATAACCCACAGCAGATTGCGCCAATCTCGTACACTCCAAAAATCCTTATTAAGACCGTTACCAACAAGCTTCTTCCAGTTCTTGGAACTTCAGCTCTCAAAATTGGCGCGGCCCCTTCAACAGTTGCTTTCTATTTTGCCAACTCTGGTGATGCACTTAAAGAGGCAATAGCAACATTCTCAATTCCAAACACAATGAAGGCAACTGGAATCAGTGGATCTACCTGCAATGTTTCAGCGCTTTCGTCTGGCAGTGCAAGTCAGACGGTTAGTTGCACCATTACTTCGATCTCAGCCGGCACACAACAGCTACCGTCAATTTCTGCTTCGCAGGCGTTCTTGCTTGAAAATGTTTCAGCAACTACAAACTTGACGATAGGTGCATTAATCAATTCCGATGGAAATTTGGCGACGGTGCCAATCACCATTCCGGTTTCGTCTGTTTCGACTTCGAACACAAAACTCTCAGCTCCTGGACCAGTAACAGGGCTTTCAGCTATTTCGTCTGGATTAACGCAAGCAACATTGAGTTGGACCGCTCCGACTCAAGTCGGTGCAGGTCTAAATGATTACACCGTGAGTTGCAGCCCGCAATGCATAATTGCCAGCCAGCCGCGTGCCAGTGATACAACTTTTACAGTCACGGGACTGGCCACGGGAGTCTCTTACACGTTCAGCGTGATCTCAAACGCATCAGACAATCAACAGTCGAGTGCTGTCACTTCCAACTCTGTCAAGCCAGGTTCGATTAGTGCTCCGGTCATTTCAAGCCTGACTTCAACATCTGCAACCGTCTCGTGGCAGGCACCCCAAGGGGCTAACTCGGCAACTCTCTACAGTGTTTGCCTCGTCGACTTTATTTCTCAGCAGTGCGTCAGCACTCCGACAGTTGCTACGTCGTTGACAAGGCTTCTAACACCTCTTAGCCCAAGTACTAACTACGCAGTTGCAATTGTTGCTAACCCATTGACTGCTCCAACCCTGACCACTGTTACATTCAGGACACCATCTGTTTCGCCGTCGCTAGTCTCGAGTTCTTCGGCCTTGACTGCTCACGCAATGAAACCAAGAACAGCGACTTCTACGGTGCCTCCATCTTCGGGAGCGAGTTTCAGCCAAGTTTGCTCAGATGTGGTTGCAGCAATAAGCGCCAAGCAGACCACGCTTGATGAAAATCTTGGTGGTCTGATCTCTGTCTCACTGACTGGCATCAGTGTCAACGGTGATTGTTCAACTGGTTCTGCCACTGTTAGCTTCACCGGTGGTTCACTCAACCTTTACGGTGTTTATGGTGTGACGATTCAAGGAGGATCAATTTCCTCAGCTGGATTTACCTTCAGCTCTGCTTCACTGAGTACGCCATCTGCTTGGCCTGGGGGAGCGCTCACCCTGCCTTCAACTGCTCCAGTATCACTTCTGTTCTCGAATACAGCCGCTTCAGTTTCATTCCAGGGATCGTTTGCTTCTTCAGGTCTTTTTGGTCTCCCTCTACCCTCAGGTTGGACAGCTCAGACAAGCGTTGCTTTTAGTTACGCAAACTCAGTAGTAGGTATTGCAGTTTCTTCAACGGGTGGTCCAAGTGGATCAGGGCTGACAATTTCTGGTTCAGCAAACACAACGGGTGATTTCAGCGTCAGCGTCACCGGAAACATGTCGCTTAACGGTGCGACAATCTCGGGTGTCTCTGCGAACTGGGCATCGGGTTCACCATTTACCTTCTCGGGTACTGCTGCAGTTGGTGGCGCGACGTTAGGCGTAACGGGTAGTTATTTGAATACTTCAAACTGGACCATCAACGCCAATGGCACCGTTGCACTCTTTGGCGTCACACCAGTT
>JBAWYN010000074.1:0-5122 GCA_037143535.1 Acidimicrobiaceae bacterium
AACCACCAGTCGCTCAGCGTATTTGAGCTGGCTCAGTTCCTCGTAGCGAGTTAAAGACAATTATCTGGTCTGCTCCTCGCACATCTTCAATCCGCAATGTCCGTTCTTCAATCACACCTTTATGCAGAAGCGATGCACGCTCAATTCCCGGAAGACAACCTGAACTGAGCGGTGGTGTTAACCACTTCGCACCGAGTTTGACGGCAAAATTCCCGATTGTCGTTTCAGTGCATTCATCACGTTCGTTTATGAGAATCACGTCATCAACGCCACTGATGCGACGACAGTCATACATCTCTCGGTTCGTAGTTTTGTGAAACAACCTGTGATCATTGCTGTCAACTGGAGCAGTGCTGAAATCAAGAGTGACTAGGTCTCGCTTTTGCGGTGCCGGCTGACTTTCAAACTTCACGGAGCCGCTAATTGACAACGTAAGTCGCACTCGAGCATCAAAGGACAGTATTTCTAACGCGCTTGCTAGTCGTTCTTCTAAGTCCGTCGGCACTCGGTGACCCAACTGGGCAGCTGAACGTTTCATACGCTCAAGATGAAGTGCAACGTGATCATTGGTTTCACCCGGTAGGTAACGAAACGTCTCTAGAAGGTCGGCTGGTGTACTCATTGTCAGTACGCGTGATTTCAGAATCATTTCGTCGTACTCGGACTTAGGTGTGGAATCACTTACGACACCTCCGCCACTTCCATACTGGGCATCACCACCTGGAAGAACTTCAGCGGTTCTGATAGCGACACTAAAGGTGGCGCGAATGTCACCCATGTGAGGCTCCACAAGGCCAATGGCACCGCAGTACACACCACGAGGCTGGTCTTCCAGCTCACTAATAATTCGAAGAGCACTGGACTTTGGTGCTCCAGTTACAGACCCACAAGGAAAGAGTGCATCAAATATCGCGTCAAGTGTTACGCCGTCTCTTGTCGTACACGAAATTTCAGAGACCATCTGCCACACAGTGGGGTAGCTCTCGATGGCACAAAGCTCGGTGACAACAACTGAGCCTGTTGTAGCGACGCGACCAAGATCATTTCTAAGAAGATCGACAATCATGATGTTCTCGGCTTGGTCTTTGCTGCTCTGGCGAAGTGCGAGGGCATTTTCCTCGTCTTCTCGTGGAAAGCGACCTCGGCTCTTTGTCCCCTTCATTGGACGAGTTCGAAGTGCACTTTCGCTCCACTGAAAGAACAACTCAGGAGACCCACTAACGATTGTCACGTCATTGAACTCAAGCAATGCACCATACGTTGGCTGCTGTGCAGTGAGTAGTTGTGCGTAGAGTTCGTTCACGTTGATCTCTTTTGCATGGTGCATTGCGGTCAGATTGACCTGGTAGGCGTCACCCTTAGCAATTGAATCGAGAATTGACTGGACCTTTTCTTGGTATGAGATTTCGTCGGTGCGACACGTCCAGTTCGATTGTGTCGAATCAGTAATTGACTCTTCGCTCCACGGAGAAGTTTCGCAGTGTTCGAAGAGAGCGAACTGAGCAAGTGGCGATGCATCCGTGCTCGATACAAAGTGGGTTCCATCGCTGAAGGCGTGTGCTGCTTCAAAGCTGACGTAGCCCGCGCAGTAGAGGCCATTTCTGCTGGCCTGTTCAACTTCATCAAGCACGCTATGGACTTCATCGAGTGTGGTCGCGACAAGAGTTCGAACTGGTTTACTCAACTGGCGAGTGAGCCGCTGGCGAGCATCGTCAAATCGTGCGCGCGGGTAGTTAGAAGTAGTCATGAGAAAAGGTGATTTTCAGTTACCTTAGCCCCATGATGCAAAAGGCAATTTTTCAGACATTCACTCATTTCTGAGCTGTGGAAAACGTGCGGTTTAGTAGTTGATTACCTTGCCAAGCTGGAAAACATCGGTGGAAAAGGGACTTCACCTTGGGCATAACCTTCTGATTTCGCCTTTACCCCTTACATTGATCCAAAAGCTCTGGCAAAGTGCACTCAGTAGTTCACGTAGTACCAGTCTTGATTGGACTAATCCGCAAGGAGAGGAAAGATTGAGAAGGTGAGGGACCTCGCAAGAGGGACAGAGCCTTCGAGGCACAAAATGGAGTTCGGTCCATGAGTGCAGAGACAGATGACGTGAAATACACGCCATTGATGTAGGCCTGTCCGACACGGGATACGTTGATGTGCCTTCGGGAAACCCGAGGGGCTGGCGAGTTCGCTCACTGGTCACTCGGGTTTTTCGGCTTTTTAAGCCAAATTAACTAAACGCGAACTCCGGGCGCTGTCCCGCGGCGATCTCTTCACGCACAAGCAACTGCGCCAGTGGAAGATCGTCAGCGTGCGTAACACCAATGCAGCGAGACGATGTTGGAAGCACATCGAAGCGAAGTGGGGTTCGGTGCAAAATGCTCCCCACAAAAGTCGAGAGCTGAATTTCTGGCTCAGCGGCAAAGTCATGCTTCGCGACTGCCTCGGCCATTAAGTCCCACATTTGTGGCCTGAAGCCCCAGAGGTTCATTGAAACCGTTGACTGTGGGTGAAGGACACGAGGCTCAGTGTTGTCGTCTGCAATAAATCCGTCGAGGGTTGCTTGCACATTTCTGCGTTCGTGAATGTCAGTCAGGTGTCCATTAACTACGTTGCATGTTCCGCGAGAAACCGGAAGGTCACCAACGAGTGCACGGTCGAGCTGAAAACCAACGAGGCAGTTGTTTGTTGACTCTTGGAGGTGCTTACCGAGCGTTGCGAATGATTCACGACCATAAACGTCATCAGCATTTGAAACACCGAATGGCTTCGTTTCGTCAATCACTGAGCGTGCGCTGAGTACTGCGTCAACGGTGCCGCGAATTTCTTTTTGAATTACGAACGAAATCTTGTGTCCCTTGGGCCAGAACTTGGCGACGTGGTCCATGATTGAAGGGCCAGTTTCTGCGTTGACAACAAAGACAATGTCGTCAAAGCCCGCAGCGAAGGCGTCTGATCCAATGAGGTCAATAACGGCTTCTCCGTGCATGCCAATTGGGGCCAATTGCTTGGTGCCGCCGTAGCGTCGGGCTCTTCCCGCTGCCAAAATAACGAGTGCTGGACTATTCATTAGGCCCACTTCATAACTGCTGAGGCCCAGGTCATTCCAGCACCAAAGCCAGTCATGAGTGCGTATTCGCCAGACTTCACTCGACCATTCTTTAGGGCGTCGTAGTAGGCGAGTGGGATGGATGCGCTTGAGGTATTGCCGTAGCGATCAAGAGTAATTACAGCGCGTTCCATGTCAATACCGAGGCGCTGGCAAACAGCTTGAATGATGCGAATGTTTGCTTGGTGGGGGACAACGAGACTGATCTGTTCAGCGCTCACTCCGGCGAGGGCCATTGCTTTTTCGGCGGAGTCAACCACTACGCGAACGGCACGTCGAAACACTTCCGGTCCGTCCATGTAAAAGAATCCTTCGTGTGGTGCAGTGAGAATGTCAGCAGACGCACCGTCTGATCCGAGAACGAAGGAAAGAATTTCATTCACGTTCTCGTCGTACTCAAGTACCGCCGCGCCACCACCGTCTCCGAGAAGAACTGCAGTATTGCGATCACTCCAGTCAACCCACCCAGAGAGGTGCTCTGCACCGATAAGAAGGATTCGCTTGGCGCCAGTTTCCAGGAGTCCTTGAGCAGTGCGAACGCCGTACATGAAACCACTGCACGCGGCATTGAGGTCCATGGCCATGCAGGTCATTCCAAGGTCATTAGCGATCATTGGTGCAGTGGCTGGAGCCATGCGCTCTGGGGTCGTGGTGGCAAGAATCAGCACGTCGATGTCGCTAGGGCTAACGCCAGCGCTCTTCATGGCCTCAGTAGCGGCCAGAACGCCAAGTTCACGAGTTGAGCTACCGATACGACGCTCACGAATGCCAGTTCGCTCCGTAATCCACTCGTCAGAGGTGTCGAGCGTTTTGGAAAGGTCGTCATTAGTGACAATGTTTTCTGGGAGACCAATTCCCCAGCCAGTAAAGCGAACACCCATGTGAGACCTCTTTTCCTAGATGAAAGTCTAGGCCTCTGGCTGTGAAGAATTGGGAGCCTTCAACACCTGCAAAGTCAGGCGGGCAATGGCAATTCTGCGGTCTCTTTCGTCGGTTAAATCAATGTTCCAGACGTGGACGCTTCGACCGGTGCGAATAGGAGTCGCAGTTGCGGTGAGTGTGCCCTTGGTCATGGAGCGAAGGTGAGAAATGTTGAGCTCGGTCCCAACAACAATGAACTCAGGGCCAACAGTTGTTGCTCCTCCAATTGAGCCGGCACTTTCTGCCATGAGTGCCGATACGCCGCCGTGAAGAATGCCGTAGGGCTGGTGAACACGTGGTCCGACTTCTACCTGACAGACAACCTTTTCCGGAGTTGCAAGGATGATCTCAATCCCCAATTGGTCGTGAACGTTCATTTCTTTGGCGATGTGATCAGTCATATACACAGTCTAGAAGTTGGCCTGTAGCCTCGTTAGATGAGCAAACGCGTAGACCTGAGAAGCGATACCGTCACACAGCCCACTAAGGAAATGCGTGACGCCATGGCCAGTGCAGTGGTTGGTGACGACGGTTCAGGTGAAGACCCCACCATTAACGAGTTAGAAGCTCGTTACGCGAAGATAGTCGGAAAAGAAGCCGCGGTCTTTGTTCCTTCAGGCGTGATGGCGAATCAAATTGCAATACGGGTTAACACCAAACCTGGAGACGTAATCATCGCGGGGCGCGATCAGCACGTCGTTAGTTTCGAGCTAGGAGCTGCGGCACGAAACTCTGGTGTTCAGTTTGCAACCGTTGACGACACGACGGGTCAACTAAACATCGACGAAGTACTTTCAATCATTGACGCCGAAATTGATCACCAACCTCACATCGCAATGGTGTCAGCGGAGAACACTCACATGCCGTCTGGTGGAACGCCATGGAATGTGCGAGACCTCGTTGCGCTGAAAACTGCGATTGGAAATCTGCCGCTTCACCTCGACGGTGCTCGACTCTTTAATGCGGTCGTAGCAACTGGCACTTCGGCTGCTGAGTTTGCTGCACCAGCTAACACGGTGATGACCTGCATGTCTAAGGGGCTCTGCGCACCAGTTGGCTCTCTGTTAGCTGGAAGCAAAGCTGACATGGAGACTG
>JBAWYN010000075.1:0-4972 GCA_037143535.1 Acidimicrobiaceae bacterium
TAGCTATAAACACGAGCGATTTCTTCAATTACGTCCGCGCGACCGTTGGCACCGCTTCTGATGTCAAGTCGTGAACTTGGAGGAGTAACGAACAGTGAACCGTTCTTTTCAGAAACGTTGAATCCGAGTCCTTCAAGAATTGCTGTCGATTCCTTAACTGGAATCGCGATACCAAGAGTTCGCTCAATGTCATTGTCGCGAAGTTCAACAACGGGAAGCTCTGGAGTCTTTCCTGCGATGTCTAGCGGTGAAGCCATCCATTCAAGATCTGGAACGCTTTCACTCAGCACCGCGACAAATCGACCAACGGCACGAAGGGCCACGTTAGGGTCAACGCCACGTTCAAATCGGTTTGAAGCTTCGCTTCTAAGTCCGTGTCGCTTCGATGAGCGAGCGATAGTCATGGGATCAAAGAACGCAGCTTCTACAAGCACGTCAGTAGTCGACTCTGAGATTTCACTTGAGGCGCCACCCATGATTCCAGCGAGACCAAGAACATGGTCATCACCGTCAACAATGACGCAGTCTTCACCGGTGTCTCCAAGACCACGACCCGCTTTTGCAAGTTCGCGAACAACACCGTCGAGAGTCTCGAGCGTTTCACCACTGCGAGCCCTTCGAGCCCGGAGCGTTTTTCCAGCTACGTGTGCTGCGTCGTAGGGGTGCGTAGGTTGACCGAGTTCGAGCATTACAAGGTTTGAAGCGTCAACAACGTTTGAAATTGGACGCATGCCAGCACTAGTAAGTCGAGCAGCGACCCAGTCAGGTGATGGGCCAACTTTTACGTTTCGAAGTGCAGAGACAGTAAGTCGTCCACAGAGATCTGGGTCGTCAATGCCAGCTGAGGCGAATGAGTCAGTTGTTTCCTTGGCGTTAGGTGTTGCAATCTTTGGACTGCGAAGGGTGCGGTGCAACCTAGTAGCGAGGTCGCGAGCAACGCCTTCTACGGACCAGGCATCAGGACGATTTCCTTCAACGGTGATGTCAAAGACAACATCTGCAGTCATTGAAAGAGCGTCCATCAGCTTCACACCGACAACCGGAGTGATTAGTTCATCCAGGATCATGAGTCCCTGGTGGTCTTCACTAATCTTTAGCTCACGAGCCGAGCAGAGCATTCCGTTAGAAATAACACCCTTCATCTTTCGCTGCGCAATTTCAAACCCACCAGGCAGCACTGCGCCAACTGGAGCAAGTGGCACGTGGTGTCCTACTTCGAAGTTCATGGCACCACAGACAATGTCGAGTGGTCCATTTCCGGCGTCCACTGTGATGAGACGGATCCGGTCCGCTCCCTCAATAAGGGCAATGTTGTCTACGCGAGCAACAATGACGTCTTCTAAACCCTCGCCTACGCGCTCAATGCCTTCAACCACGAGACCGAGGTCGTCCATAATGAGACGTAGTTCTTCAACTGATTCAGTAATGTCAACAAATTCACGAAGCCACGAAAGAGAGATCTTCATGAGAACTGCCCCAAGAAGCGTGTGTCGTTCTCAATGAGTGCGCGCATGTCAGCAATCTGATGGCGCATCTGACCACAGCGTTCAATTCCGAATCCGAAGGCAAAGCCGCTCCATTCGTCGCCGTCGATGCCTACGGCTGACAGGACCGCAGGGTCGAGCATTCCGCAACCACCGAGTTCAATCCAGCCAGTCTGTGAACAGGTGCGACATCCCTCACCACGACAAATGGTGCAAGTGATTTCAAATTCAGCTGATGGCTCAGTGAACGGGAAGAACGCTGGGCGCAAGCGTGACTCAATGTCAGGGCCGAAGTAAGCGTGGGTGAAGGTTTCAATCACACCAGCGAGGTCGGCGAACGTGATGTTTCGATCAACAATGATTCCTTCAATCTGGTGAAAGGTTGCCAGGTGGCGAGCGTCAGGAGTATCGCGTCGATAACAAGTTCCAGGAGCAACGGCGTGGATTGGCAACGAGTTGTTCGCAACCGCATTTTCCATCAAGTGAATCTGTGTTGGTGATGTGTGCGTACGTAGCACCACTGTTTCAGGTTCTCCGAGCTCCACGTAGAAGGTGTCCCACATTCCACGTGATGGGTGAGCTGGAGGAATGTTCAGTGCTTCGAAGTTGTACCAGTCGCTTTCAACTTCTGGACCTTCTGCAACAACAAATCCCATGCCAACAAATACGTCTTCTAGTTCTCGCTGTGTAGAGCCCACCAGTCCTGGGTGACCTACTGAAACTGGCACCGTCACTGCGCTGACGACAACGTCACCAAGGTCAAGACGGTCAGATTCCAGCGCAACTGCACGAGCTTGCTTGGAAAGCACTGCCCTGCGCTCAGTGAGTGCGGCTTCAACTTCGCGTCTGGCTTCTTGCAGTAGAGCACCAGCATCAGCTCGAGCGTCAGCGTCAAGTTGTCCCAGTGACTTCTGCAATGCCGAGAGAATTGAGCGTTTTCCAGTAATGAAAGGTTCGGCTTCTCTAAGTTCGTCGAGCGTTGTTAGAGACGTGACCTTTTCAAGTAATTCGGCCTTTTGGGCGGCGAGATTATCGAGGGGTGAAGTGCTCATTATTCCTCAAGGCTACGAGATTTTGAGGGTGATTTAGCGTCTTGGCGCTGGTTAAGCGCTTCAAATGCAATTAATGACGCCGCAATTGCGGCATTTAGTGATTCGCTGTCGCCGTCCATAGGAATACTGAGCGAAGCATCACAGAGAGCAATCGCCTCATCGTCAAGTCCCGCGGACTCATTACCGATTACAACAACTGACGCCTTAGAGAGATCAACGCTGCGTGGAGACGCTCCGCCATGGATAACGGTGGCGTACGAAGTGACACCTGCGCTCTTGAAATGAGCAATCACATCACCCAGCGGTGCCACGCAAATAGGGAGGTGAAATACCGATCCGGCAGTGGCGCGAAGGACTTTGGGATTAAAGACATCGACTGAGTTTCCGGTGAAGACAACGCAACTTGCACCAGAGGCATCTGCAGAACGAATGATGGTTCCGGCGTTACCTGGATCTTTTAGTTCGTGAAGAACGAGTGCGAACCCGTCAACTGGCAGCTTCGAGACTGAAGTAAGGGGAAACGAAACCGTTGCGATAATTGGTTGTGGCGTTTTTGCATCAGCAACTCTTTCAAGAACGCCTGATGCGAGTGAGAACACGCGTACTTTTGCATCCTGCGCTCTTTCAATGAGAGCTGCAATGACTGGTTTAGAGACGTGTTCCTCGTCTACGAAGATTGCTTCGAATGTTGCGCCACTGCTTAGAGCAGCATCAACCAGATCCGGTCCTTCAAGGACACAGACTTCTTCTTCCCAGCGATCTGAGCGGTTTTGTCCAAGGCGTCGGAGTCGACGAACACGTTCGTGCGTCGACCCCAACACCTCGATCAAAAAACCTACTTAGTAAGTGCTGCGTTGGCCTGTGCCACGATTGCGCCGAATGCGGCGTTGTCGTTCACAGCCAGGTCCGCCAGCATGCGACGGTCTACTTCGATTCCTGCAGCATTGAGTCCAGCGATGAAGCGGCTGTAGCTCATGCCGTATGCGCGGGTTCCAGCGTTAATGCGCTGAATCCAAAGCTTGCGGAAGTCGCCCTTGCGTGCGCGGCGGTCACGGAATGCGTACACTCCGGCGTGCTGCACAGCTTGGTTAGCGGCGCGGAAGGTGCGGCTACGGTCACCGTAGTAACCCTTCGCTTCTTCCAGAATTGCCTTGTGGTGCTTCTTGGCGTTTACAGCCCTCTTTACACGTGCCATTTCAGTTCCTCTTTCCTAACGATCTCTTATAGGCCCATAAGGCGCTTGATGTTCTTCTCAATGCCCTTCGAAATGTCCGTTTCACGGCCAAGTCGACGTGCACGTGTCGAAGTCTTACCTTCCATCAAGTGTCCACGGAAAGCTTTCTGGCGACGTAGTCGTCCACTTCCGGTGATCTTGATGCGCTTCTTTGCACCGCTGTCTGTCTTCATCTTTGGCATTTACGCCTCCTCTTTTGGTGTCACAGCGAGAGCTCTCACTGCTTCTATGTCGAGTACTGGTGCTGCAGTTACTTCTGGTGTTGCAACTTCTTTTACTGCGGCAGGTGCACTTGCATCTGCCTTCTTCTTCGGCTTCTTATCTGGTCCAAGAACCATCAACATGTTTCGTCCATCAAGCTTGGGCGCTGATTCAACCTTCGCGATGTGTTCCAACTTCTCCACGATGCGCTCAAGAATCTTTGCTCCAAGTTCTGGGTGCGCTGATTCGCGTCCACGGAACATAATTGTGATTTTTACCTTGTGACCTTCATTAAGAAACTTTTCAACGTTGCGTGTCTTGGTATCAAAGTCACCGGGACCAATCTTCGGGCGGTACTTCATTTCCTTGATGCCAACGTTGGTCGACTTGCGGCGAGCTTCTTTAGCTTTCTGGGCCTCATCAAACTTGAACTTTCCATAATCCATGATTCGACAAACCGGAGGAACTGCCGTAGGGGCAATTTCAACTAGGTCAAGATCAAGTTCACGAGCGAGTTCAAGAGCTTCACGGGCAGAAACAACGCCTCGCTGATTTCCTTCATTGTCAATCAGACGTACATTGTCCACTCGGATGCGTTCATTGACGCGGTGGTCTCCAGGCACTGTTGCGATAACTCACTCCTTGCTCTACGCGACGCCGATATGACGTCGCCACGGCAAGCGGGGCGCAAAACTCCTGGTGACCTTGACACTCTTCATGTCTAGGTGGACGCTGGAATAACCAACCTCACTTGCTGTGAACTGCTTTACAACTCTAGCAGTTGGCACAATGTGCCCGAATTCAAGGGAATTTCTGGGGAAACGGCCCATCGGGTACTTTGGACCTGTGACAAATGAAGAAAACGCTCTCAGCGAACAAGAAGAACTAGAACTCATCCGCTCAACACCAGTTGACGTCGTAATTGGAAACCACATCTTCCATTTGATTCAACTAGCAGCAGTTCACTTGGCTTCAACTCCCCCAGGGCTCGAACAAGCAAG
>JBAWYN010000076.1:0-4856 GCA_037143535.1 Acidimicrobiaceae bacterium
TCCTGCGCCAGTTATAAGTACGTTTTTGCTCATTGCCGGAGTATAGATTCACACGACACATTGAGTACTTAGTAGCGGTTTCGTGCTCCACGAACTGGGGCCAAGATGACAAGCGATAAGTACGTAACTATTGCAATTGCAAGGTGCATCCACACCAGCACAAATACTGCTGCCCCTGGTTGTCCGAGGGCCCAGATCGCGAGGTCAGGAAGTAGCAAGACAGTCGTCACTACTAGTGCCATACGCAGAAAGAGCCACTTCGGTTGTGAAGTAATTCGAGTCACGATTGGCCACCCAGCGCATGCGCCAAGAACTCCAATAACGGTGAGCTTGGCGTAACTCATAAATTTGAAGTGTTCGTAGCCCACTGTTTTAGGAAAAACAGTTTCACCTATCTTCACGAGAATCGCGTCCAGGATAAGTGAGCCAATAACCGCAGTGACGGTGGCAAAAAGTACTTCATACGTAGAGGGCTGGCGGTGTGGACGAAAGTCGATGTGGAAACGTTCTAACCAAGGACGAAGAAATTCGGGGAAGCTCTCTTGACGCAAATTCATTTGTGTACTTTCAGTTCACTGTTCCAACAATTTTAGTTGTTTTCGAATGAACGCTTAGATTCCTTAAGTCACAACGTCTTCAAGGATGGACCGTAGTTGACGTCCCATTTCTCTAGGGTTCCCAGAGACCTCTCCGATTACGTCACCCTCAACTTCTGTGTCGTCACCTGGTTGGTACAGAGAAACTCTCATCCCCTTACCGGCACGAACGGCAGTAATGGTCCAAGGAAGACCAGCAACTCCTGAGTCCTTGGTGGCCATGATTTGTCCAGAGGGACCGAGTCCAATGTCCCACTCGGGTGAGCGAGCAGCATCGATGACACGTTGGGTTTCACTGTTACTAGAAAAATTTGCGATACCAACACCCTAGAGGGTGGGTGTTACAAAAAAGGATTAACCCTTGTAACGCGCGATTGAAGCCTCAAGTTCAGCGAGTGCTTCTTTGCGGCCAACGTAGTTTTCTACCTTGACCCACTTGCCTTCATCGAGGTCCTTGTAGACAGTGAAGAAGTGGCTGATCTTGTCGAGCGTCGCCTTTGGCACGTCTGTGATGTCCTTCGCGGACTTCCACGCTGGGTCGTAGTCAGGAACACAGATGAGCTTTGCGTCTTCGCCCTTTTCGTCAGTCATGATGCACATTCCAAGGATTCTTGACTTAATGAGACACCCTGGGAACGTCGGGTACTCACTGAGTACTAGTGCGTCGAGTGGGTCACCGTCGCCACCGAGAGTGTCAGGAATGAATCCATACTCTGCTGGGTAGCCCATTGAGACAATGAGGTGTCGGTCGAGCATGATGGTGTTGGTTTCGTGATCGAACTCGTATTTGTTCTGAGATCCACGTGGAATTTCGACGATGACATTAACTGTGTCCATGTCTTTGGACTCCTTATTGGTTGCGGATTGCTTTTCTATCGTAGTCAGCCAAGAGATATTTAGCCCAACTGATTGCGCAAATTCTCGAATTATCTTTGAAAATGCTGTCCTTATTACCTTTGTTTCATTCAGTTAGGAGCTAACTCCTAACTCTTCTACGCTGTAGGGGTGAAGAACTACATAATGACCCTCCAGTGCGTTGATGCCCCTGGCATTGTTCTCGCTGCTAGTTCTGCGATTGTCAACGTTCAAGGCAACATCTTGGAAAACGATCAGTTCACCGACCCCGCCACTGGTCACTTCTGCATGCGCACCCGATTTGAAACAACAGTCGATGACTTCGAAGTAGTACAAAAAGTACTTACCACTGAGCTCGCAAAGTTCAGCCCGACTCTAAAGATTCGCCCCGAAGACCAGCACCGACGTGCGCTCATCATGGTTTCTAAATTCGATCACTGCCTGAGCGACCTTCTTTACCGGCTCGAACAAGGTGACATCCCCCTCGACATTGCTGCAGTTGTGAGTAACCACCCAGACTGCGAAGCACTCGTTAAGCGATACAACATTCCTTTTCACTTCATCCCAGTAACACCAGAATCAAAGAATGACGCCGAGGATCAACTTCTTGCTCTCGTTAAGAGCTACTCAATTGATTTCGTAGTTCTCGCTCGCTACATGCAAATTCTTTCTCCAGAACTTTGTGCGCAGTTAAGTGGACACGTCATCAACATTCACCACTCGTTCCTTCCAGGCTTCAAGGGCGCGAAGCCTTACCACCAGGCATACGATCGAGGCGTGAAGCTCATTGGAGCAACTGCGCACTTTGTGACCATTCAACTTGATGAGGGACCAATCATTGAACAAGACGTTGTTCGAGTCAGCCATTCACGCACGCCCCAAGACATGGTCGCTCTCGGACGAGACATTGAACGCAACGTTTTATCTCGTGCGGTTGGTTTAGTTGCACAAGACCGTGTTGCCCTCGTTGGAACGCGCACCGTAATTTTCTCGCAGTAGTTACGTAATCGAGTTACGGACTTTAAACCTTGGGTCGTTGTAGGCCTTGGAGTTCATTACATCGACCAGTCGTTCAACTGCGTCGTACACATCAACAAAACCTAGGTAGAGCGGCGTAAAGCCGAGTCGACAAATGTCTGGGTCGCGGAAGTCACCAATAACCCCACGTTCAATGAGTGCTTGCACAATTCCATAACTTTCAACGTGTCGAAGTGCAACCTGTGATCCACGCTTTTTATGCTCACGAGGTGTGACAACTTCAAATACCCCAGGGAGGCGCTCTTCCACGAGTGCAATAAAGAGGTCGGTGAGAGCCAAGCTTTTAGTTCTCACTTCAGTCATTGTTGTCTTTGACCAAATGTCTAGTGCCCCATCGAGAGAGGCGAGCGCGAGAATTGACGGTGATGATGTTACGAATGCCTGCATTCCGAGTGCAGCTTCATAGCCAAGCTCGAAATCAAATGGTCGAGCGTGACCGAGCCATCCTGGAATTGGATTCTCAATGACGTTCTGCCACTTTTCACGAATGTACATAAAAGCAGGGGCACCTGGACCACCGTTTAGATACTTGTAACCACATCCAGCAGCAAAGTCCACGTCGCAGCCTTCAACATCGAGTGGAACAGCTCCAGTGGAGTGTGCAAAGTCCCACATCATTAGTGCACCAGCGTCATGAACCATCTTGGTAATGGACTTCATGTCAAGCATCTCGCCCGTGCGGTAATCAACCTGAGTGAACTCCACGAGTGCAACATTTTCATTTAGTTCTTGTGCGAGATTGTTCCGGTTAATGGTGCGAACTTCGATTGGTCTTCCCGCCCACTTCGCAACTTCATTAATGATGTAGATGTCTGAGTGAAAGTTCGCAACATCCGTCAAGACAATGTTGCGCTCTGGACGAAGCTTCAACGCACCGCCAACTAATTTCGCTATTGCGAACGTCAACGTGTCAGCGACAAGCACTTCATTCGCCTTAGCTCCAATCAGTGGAGCGAGTTTTGCGCCAATGGTAAGTGGCGCAGCCATCCATCCAGCGGCTGACCAACTGCGCACTAAGCCTTTGGCCCACTGATCATTGATGACTTCATTTACACGCACTCCCACGTTCTTTGAAACTGGGCCGAGCGAATTCCCGTCGAGGTAAATCTCACCTGGATTAAGACTGAACTCACTACGCAGTGGTGCGAGCTTGTCGCTCACATCCATGGCTTCGCAATCACTACGACTAATCACAGCACTGACCTCACTTCCCAGAGCACTGGATAGAGGCGCTGGCTAATAGTTGTATCAAGATACGCCATGCCGTCGCTTCCGCCTGTCCCCTGGCGTCTGCCAATTTGCCTGCCCGCCATAATCATGTGCTGGTGTCGCCAACTTGCAATTCGCTGGTCGTGGTCGAGCAGCAGCTCTGCCACGGCATGAAGCGCATGGGTTTCAGCGCTGGTGTGCGATAAGTAAATTGCCCGCACGAGGTCTAAGAGATCATCAGTGTTTGATGCACCGGTGACGGAGCGAACTGCGTGCTCGAAGCCACTCCACACGTTTGGCACTTCACTCATCTCTTTGAGCCACGCACGCTGCTCATCACCGAACAGTTCGAAGTTCAACATCGCGGGCTTTCCGCCACCACTAAGGAATTCAATGGCACGGAACTGAAATGACTGGAATCCAGACGCTGGGTCGAGTGGGTCACGAAATGCGAGGAAACCTTCTGGAGACATTGAGTCGAGTGCTTGCAAGTGCGCAAGCAGCAAGTCCTCAATAATGATGATTCGACGTAAGTGTGAGAGTGCGTTCCACGGTTCTGCGTCATGAAGAGCGCGACTCGCACGCCTAAGTTCATCAATTACCACTTTGAACCACAGCTCGTAGGACTGGTGCACAACAATGAACAGAAGTTCATCAGGCGCGTCACTAGTGAGTGGAACTTGCAGTTTTAGAAGATCATGGATCTTTAAATACGACGAGTAATCAGTTCCTTTGGTCACTTGAGGAACTCTAGGTCTTTAATCCAGACCATGCAGAGTTACCTCGTAAGTGGCTTGTACTTAATTCTGTGTGGAGTGTCAGCATCAGTGCCCAGGCGCTTGCGACGTTCTGCTTCGTAGTCAGAGAAGTTCCCTTCAAACCAGCGCACCACCGCGTCACCTTCGAAGGCAAGCACGTGTGTTGCAATGCGGTCAAGGAACCAGCGATCGTGACTAATCACGACAGCACAACCCGGAAAGCCAAGTAGTGCATCTTCAAGCGCACGCAGCGTGTCCACATCGAGGTCGTTTGTAGGTTCGTCAAGCAGCAACACGTTTCCACCGGTGCGAAGCACTTTGGCGAGTTGCACACGGTTGCGTTCACCACCAGAGATTTCTCCAACTTTCTTCTGCTGGTCACTCCCCTTGAATCCAAAGC
>JBAWYN010000077.1:0-4799 GCA_037143535.1 Acidimicrobiaceae bacterium
GTTTGATCAGTCATAGGACAATCCTTTGTGAATAGAGGCAGTCTAGAACACCCTTGTGAAATTTGTTACAAACTATGTAATCTCTTTACAAGACAAGATTGAGGACATATGAAAACCAAGCTCACCGAACTACTAGGCATTGAGTACCCAATCATGCTCGCGGGAATGGGTGGGGTCTCCTACTCTGCGCTCGCTGGTGCTGTTTCAGAAGCAGGTGGCTACGGCTGTCTTGGTGCTTCAACAATGTCAAGCGAGCTTCTCGCCGAAGAAGTCGCCGCCACCAGAGCACTCACATCAAAGCCTTTTGGTGTTGACCTTCTCACCGCGTTTCCAGACAGTCTCGTTCGCAATGTGGAAATCCTTATTGAAGGTGGAGCGACAACATTCGTTGCGGGACTGGGTGTGCCAAGTCACGTCGTTGAGATGTGTCACAAAAGTAATGTTCTGGTCGTTTCAATGTGCGGAAAAGTTGAACACGCCAAGCGTGCACTCGATGCGGGTTGTGACGTTGTCGTAGCGCAAGGAACTGAAGCAGGTGGCCACACCGGTCTCGTTGCAACAATGCCACTAGTGCCAATGATTGTTGATGCAATGAACGGCGCAATCCCGGTGGTAGCGGCTGGTGGAATCTTTGATGGACGAGGGCTCGCTGCTGCACTAAGTCTTGGTGCTGATGGCATCTGGGTCGGAACACGTTTCATTGCGACACCTGAAGCTCGAGCACTTCCTGGCTACCAGGACAAAATGATCGCCAGTAAGGAAGACGGCACCACTATCTCTAAGGGATTTAGTGGAAAGCCAATGCGTGTGATGAAGAACAAGACATCTGACATGTACGAAGCCGATCCATCACTTCTTAAGAAGTTCCCTGAGCAGCTCATGCAGTCACTCGGAAACGGAACATTCCACCTTGGAGCAGGTAACGACGCAGTTGGTGTTGACCCTGACCTAGAGGGCTACCCGGCTGGTCAAGTTGTCGGCGCGATTTCTTCACTCATTCCAGCTGGGGACATTGTCCGCTCGATGGTGAAAGAAGCTCAAGCAGTTATTTCGAAACTGCCGCGCGATTAATTTGTGCTTAGTCCTACGGGACAGCTAACACCAGTTCCACCTAGACCGCAATATCCATTTGGATTGGCAATCAGGTATTGCTGGTGATACTGCTCAGCAATAAAGAACTCTTTGGCTGGTGCGATCTCAGTTGTAATTGAACCGTAGTGATTTTCATTCAACGTGACTTGGAATGCGCTCGTGATATCTCGAGCAATTTCTTCTTGTTGTTCATTCACAAAATAAATTGCACTTCGATACTGTGTTCCAATGTCGCCACCTTGGCGAAAACCTTGGGTTGGATTGTGATTCTCATAGAAGCACTTAAGGATTTGTGCGTAAGAAACTTTGCTCGGGTCAAAGACCACCTTTACAACTTCAGCGTGCCCTGTTTTTCCGGTGCAGACTTCTTCGTACGTCGCATTAGGAGTGAATCCACCTTGGTAGCCGACAACGGTGTTCACAACTCCGGGAAGTTCCCAAAACTTACGCTCCGCTCCCCAAAAGCAACCCATCGCGACATAGGCAACTTCGGTTCCCGGAATTTCATCAAGCAGCGAGACATTAAATACAAGATGTGGCATCGAGACTTCGATTGGATTGAAACGTCCCTTGAGGGCCTTGTCTTCGGAAATCATCTCAGTTGGTGAATGCATGACAACAGATTATGGGAACAGTCACCAAGAAGTTCCTTAGGACACGAAAAATTAGTGACCTAAAGCATTTTTCAGGGTTAACCTAAGCAGACATGCTGAAAATAGATCATCTAACTAAACGTTATGACGGAACTCTGGCTCTCGATGATCTCGATTTCGAAGTCAAGCCTGGCGTTGTAACCGGCTTCCTTGGACCGAATGGCTCGGGTAAGTCAACGACGATGCGACTAATTCTGGGCCTTGACCGCCCCACTAAGGGATCGGCCACCATAAATGGGAAGACCTATCACGAACTTAAGGCTCCACTTCGAGAGGTAGGAGCGCTTCTCGACGCCAAAGCAATTCACCCAGGACGCACAGCTCGCAATCATCTTCTTTCGCTGGCTGCATCGAACCAAATAAAGAAGTCACGAGTTGATGAAGTACTCGAATTCGCTGGTATTGAATCTGTTGCAAATAAAAAAGTCGGTGGCTTCTCACTAGGCATGAGCCAGCGTCTCGGAATTGCTGGTGCGCTACTTGGTGACCCTGAGGTTCTGTTGTTCGACGAGCCAGTGAACGGTCTGGACCCTGAAGGAATTCGCTGGATTAGAGAATTCTTCCGCACCCTCGCCAACGAAGGTCGCACTGTATTTGTTAGTTCGCACTTGATGAGTGAAATGGCAGTCAGCGCGGACCAGATCATTGTTATTGGCCGAGGAAAATTTATTACTCAGGGCTCAGTTGATGATTTAACTGCAACGGCTCATGGAACAGTTTTCGTACGCGCATCCGACATCCATAAGCTCACATCACTACTCACTTCTAACGGGGCTGAAGTTCACGAAATTAATGACCAGGGACTAACTGTTGGTGGCCTCACGTCTGATCAAGTGGGTGGACTGGCGTTTAAAGAAGGCATCACAATCTTGGAGCTAACCCCTCAACGCGCATCACTCGAAGAGGTCTTCATGGACCTCACGGCTGACAGCGTTGAGTACGGTGGCGGAAAAATTGGAGTGGCCCATGACTAACGGAGTCACTCTCGTTTCAACAATGAAGTCTGAATGGATCAAGTTCAGAAGCGTTCGCTCCACCATCCTTGGAATGATTGTTTTCATTGTCCTCACTATTGGACTTGGCATTCTCGTCACATCACTGATTCACGCTCACTGGAATTCGCCTGGATCCCAGCGTGACCATCTCACCTTTGATCCAGTTTCAACGAGTCTCGTTGGGACCGCACTCGCCCAGTTCGCGGTTGGCGTAATCGGGTCGCTATTCATCACGACCGAATACACGACTGGTTCAATACGAACCACATTGGCGGCCGTACCAAATCGTTGGAAGCTAATAATTGCGAAAACTGGCGTATTGAAGATTTCAATGTTGATCGTCAGTGAAGCTGTCTGCTTTGCTGCATTCTTCATTGGCAAAGCAATTTACGGAAACATGGACCCTTCAATTCCGGACACTCTCAGCAATGGCGCTGACTTACGTGCCGTGGTGCTTGGAGGCGTGTACTTGACGCTTCTTTCAGTGATCGGCTTCAGTCTTGGAATGCTTATGCGCCAGAGCGCAGCGACTATCAGTGCCTACGTTGGAGTGGTTCTTGTAATTCCGCTAATCCTTTTCTTCTTTCCCCAGAGCATTCAGGATTCGCTGACGAAGTTTGAACCTTCCTACTTGGGTCGAGAAATGATGTCGGTTACTCCCATTGCGAATGGCTTCTCGCCTTGGGTGGCTGCGATGATTCTGGTGATTTACACAACAGTTCTTTGGGTTTGTGGAATCTTGGTATTTCAGCGTCGTGACGCCTAGGCAATTCCCGCTCTAGGGTGGCGAAATGGAAATTAGCGAAGCACTGAAGACAACTGGCTCAATTCGTGATTACACAAATGAGCAAGTAAGCGACGAAGTACTTTTTGACATTATCGACACGGCCAGGTTCGCCCCATCAGGGGGTAACCGCCAAGCGTGGAAAGTTATTGTCGTAAAAGACCCTGGGCAACGCCAGAAAGTACGTGATCTCTATCTTGATGCTTGGCACGACTACATCAGCCACATCCTTGCTGGACTAATCCCCTTCTCGCCTCTGGCCAGTGACGAAGATCGACGAGCTGCTCTGGCGCAACGAAGTGCCGCAGAAGCGATTTCCAAACCCGAGGGCTACCCAGAAACATTGCAGAATGTTCCAGTCATGATGGTGATCTGCGCCGACCTAGAAGTACTTGCTGCACTTGACCGTGATTTAGACCGCTACAAAATTGTTGGTGGCGCTTCGCTCTACCCATTTGTTTGGAACCTGCTGCTCGCTGGTCGCGCTCATGACCTCGGCGGAGTGATGACCACGGTTGGGATTAAGAATGAGAAGCAATTGATGGAAGTACTTCAGATTCCAAGTTCATTTGCAGTAGCTGCAATCGTCACCATGGGCCACCCAGTTAAACATCTCACCAAGTTGACCAGAAAGCGCGTAGAAGACTTCACAACCATTGACACCTTCAATGGTGAAGTCTTTACTAACTAAGAACCCAGGATTTCTTGCGTATCTTCACCTTGGCGACGAGGACCAGATCTGATCTCAGGGCGCTTGCCATCGATGATGAGCGGTGTACGCATTGCCTGAACTTCTCCACCGGGAGTACTCATAGTCCCGAGGAAATCACCGTCTGCAATCTGCTTTTGTGCAAATGCGCCAGCAACATCCAAAATCGGAGACATGGGCACGCCTGAGTGGTCGAGTTTTTCTAACCACTCATCAGTTGTGTGCTTTTCAAAAATGGAATTAAGCACACTTCGAAGTTGAGTGAGCTCTTTAACCCGGTTGTCATTTAACTCCCATTCAACATGAGCGGCTAACTCAGGACTAGCGAGAGCCGTGACAAGTTTTTCGTACTGCGAATCAGTTCCGACCGCAAGAAGCAGGTAGCCATCTTTTGTTTTCACAGGACCATAGGGGGCAATGCTCGGATGATCATTGCCGAGGCGCATTGGATTAACGCCAGTTGCAAGATATCCTTGCGCTTGATTAACAAGTCCACTCATCAATGATTCGAGCAATGGTGCTTCAAAGTGTCTCCCAGGTTTGCCGGACAACTTGGCAAAGAGCCC
>JBAWYN010000078.1:0-4779 GCA_037143535.1 Acidimicrobiaceae bacterium
AAGACGTTCCAAAGACGCTTGTCTACGAGCTGTGTCGTTACCGAAATGAAAAAGCGGTGCAAGACGGTGACCCAGAGCCAATTCCCGTGACGGTGCTCACCAAGGCTCCATCTGCTGAACTACGACCAGATCAGCGTGATGATCAATCACTACCGGCGTATGAAGAACTCGATCCGCTCCTTGAGCTCTACGTGGAAGAAGACGTCACTGCAGAACAACTCATTGCTCGAGGTCACGACGAAGCGTTGGTGCTTCGCATCACGCGTCTTGTTGACTTGAGTGAATACAAGCGTCGACAAATGCCACCTGGCGTTCGAATTTCAAAAAAAGCGTTTGGTCGCGACCGCCGCATGCCCATTACCAATGCCTTTCGCCCGGAGAAAATGTAGCCATTTGGCCCAATTGGCCAGGACCGCTTGTTTATAAGGCTTTCCCCGCTAAGTTACCTACCTCCGTATAACTAGTAGTACGGAACTTTCCGCAGAGTGGCAGGGGGCATCATGGCTAAGGATCGCGTAGATAGGGATGATGAAGACCTCGTACGTCTCTATCTTTCAGACATTGGTCAGTACACCCTTCTAACCAAGGACGACGAAGTATTTCTTGCTCAGACCATTGAAGAAGGTCGCGAAGCGAAGGCTCAAATTGAAGCCGCCGAGAACGACAAGAAAATCAAGATCACTCCAAGCAACAAGCTTGCTCTAAAGCGCGCAGTGCACCGTGGTGAAACTGCAGAACGTGACTTCGTTCAGTCAAACCTTCGACTCGTTGTTTCTATTGCAAAGAAGTACCAGGCATCTGGTCTTCCACTTCTTGACCTCATTCAAGAAGGAAACCTTGGACTTATGCACGCCGTTGAGAAGTTCGACTGGCGTAAGGGATTCAAATTCTCAACCTACGCAACGTGGTGGATTCGCCAGGCAATTACTCGTGGTATTGCCAACACTGGTCGCACCATCCGTCTACCGGTTCACGCTGGTGACACACTCGCACGTGTACAGAAGGCCCAGTCTCGTCTTGAACTTAAGTTCGGTCGTCCACCAACCATCAAGGAACTTTGTGATGAGTGTGAAATGCCTGAAGACAAGTTGATCGAGGCACTTCGTTTCCGTTCAGAACCAATTTCACTTTCAGAACCACTTCGCGAAGATGGCGACGCTGAACTAGGTGACGTTGTTGAAGACCGCTCGGCCGAGTCTCCATTCGATGTTGCTGCAGTGAAGATGATGCCAGCAGCGATTGAGAAGTTGTTGATGCCACTCGACGAGCGTGAACAGAAGATTCTTCGCATGCGATTCGGACTTGATGGTGCTGGAGAAATTCGTACCCTCGAAGATGTTGGCGCTGAAATGAATTTGACGCGTGAGCGTATTCGCCAGATTGAAGCTCGCGCGATGAGTAAATTGCGTCACCCGTCATCAGACACTGGTGCTCGCGACCTTCTTACGCTCTAACGCTTCTTCATCTTTCGTCGCCCCACAAGGGCTAAGCCACCTAGAACTAGTGCACTCACAAAAAATGGTGTGTGTGACTTGTTACGGTCGTGCGCACGAACCGGGTGAGAGAAACTAAGAATTGGCCACTCTTTTTCGTGTGCAGTTTTAGAGAGCTCTTTATCTGGGTTAACTGCAAACGCGTGACCAACAACTTCGAGCATTGGGATGTCAGTTGCTGAGTCAGAATATGAGAATGATTCAGCTAGGTCAATGCCGCGCTGCTGTGCCAGTTCTCGAATTGCTACTGCTTTGTTTTCACCCTGTGCGAAGAATTCCATTTCACCGGTGAATTTTCCTTGTGCATCAATCTTTGCCTTCGACGCAATTGCTCCAGTTATTCCGAGCAGTTCTGCAAATGGCTCAACAATTTCGGTGGGAGACATGCTTACGAGCCAAACTTCATCACCTTGAGATAAGTGATGGTCAATAAGTTCTAGTGCTTCGGCGTAGATGAGTGGCTCAATGAGCTCGGTAATTGATTCGGCGACAAGCTCACGTATTTCATCTGCGTCCCAGCCCTTGGTGACTTTAAGAACAGATTCACGAATCTTGGTGAGCTTTTCTTCATCAGCACCAAATCGCAAGAACAGCATCTGGCTAATAACGCCCCACGCGAGTGTTCTGCGTCGAAGCATTCCGCGTGCGTGAAATTCGGGACCGAGTGCAACGAGAGATGACTTTGCAATAACTGTCTTATCGAGATCGAAGAAAGCTGCGCGCACGTCTCTAATGCTAGGCCTCTTTAGCCAAGTTACTGAAAGGTACTAAAAAGAATTAACCAATAAAGGCAGCAGAGCACTCACTTGTGGCGCCTTCTTGTGCCATAAGAATCACGTGGTCATGCTCTAAGAACCGCATCGTTGGTGTAGGGATGATTGCTTGGCCACTGCGAACAACTCCAACCACTTGCACTAATCCATCGAGGCGTAGTTCATCAAGTGTGCTGTTGTTAACAATTGCTGGTGCAGTGGAAGCGAGGGTTACCTCGATGAGCTGCATTTTTCCACTAGCGAGCGACATCAGATTAATAATTGATCCAACCTCTACTGCTTCATCAACGAGTGAAGTAATCAGTGCTGGCGTTGAAACCGAGACGTCAACACCCCATGATTCATTAAAGAGCCAGGTGTTACGTGCATTGTTAATACGAGCAATTACGCGAGGAACAGCAAATTCCTGCTTCGCGAGCCAGCTGACAACCAAATTGTCTTCGTCGTCACCGGTTGCAGCAATTACTACGTCAACGCTGCGAAGTCCTATTGCAGAGAGACTTGCATACTCGCATGCATCAGCAGCGACAACATTTATTCCAGGGTGCTGCTGCTTAATTTTTTCAGCAACGGGGTTTGACTGTTCCATCAACGTCACATCATGGTGACGATCAATGAGGTCGAGTGAAATTGCAATGCCGACTGATCCGCCTCCAGCAATAACTACTTTCATGCCTGTCCTCCTTCAAGAACAGCCTTTAGCTTGGCGAGCCCAGCATTTGTTACGAGACATTCAATGATGTCGTCTTCTTGTGAGAACAGTTCATCAACGTGTAGGCGACCAATACCACTTCGAACGAGTCCAACAACCTTTACGTCGTTGTCAACATTAAAGAACTTGATTGGTTTTCCAGCCAGGTGATCTGGGACAACTCGCTCAACGAGGTGCAACGTGTCCGTTCCGTCACTCCACTCAATGGCGTCGTCAGAAGGAATGATCCAACGCTTTACCTGCTTGGTGGTCCACAGTGAAGTAGCAACTGTCGGGATGCCAAGCTTCATGTAAATACCGGCACGCTGAGGGTCGTAAATTCTCGCAACTACATTTTTGATTTGGTAGTTGTCGCGCGCAATTCGTGCGCACAGAATGTTTGAGTTGTCTCCGCTAGTAACAGCAGCGAGTGCGTCAGCGTGGCTGGCGTCTGCTTGAAGCAAGATTTCACGGTCAAAGCCTGAGCCGACCAGTGTTTTACCGCTAAAACGTGTCAGCCGGCGAAATGCGTCACGGTTTTTGTCAATAACGACAACTGAATGACCTTCTTCTGAAAGTTGCATTGACAGTTCAGATCCGACTCGGCCGCAGCCAACGACAACGATGTGCATTAAGCCAGTTGACCACACTTTCGTTATAAAACGCAAGTATTGACGCTAAACCTGCCTGGTTGGTTTAGTGTTGACTACGTGTCAGAAGCCGATAAGCAGATCTCAAGTAATACCAAGGTGCTTACATCGCACGCAAATATCGACACTGTTTATCCAGAAACTCGCGGGTACCGAATCAAGCGAACACTGCTTGGGAAGCCATTTGTTTC
Source organism: Acidimicrobiaceae bacterium (assembly GCA_037143535.1). Taxonomy (GTDB): domain Bacteria; phylum Actinomycetota; class Acidimicrobiia; order Acidimicrobiales; family RAAP-2; genus RAAP-2. The sequence goes on from JBAWYN010000078.1 coordinate 3,799, forward strand.
TGAACAATTGGCGGGTGAACGAATCAATAAGCCTGTAGCGCTTGGAGTTCTTGCTCCAGACTGCATTTCATCTTCGGCGTATGGTGCAGAACAGATCTTGACGCAATTGACACCTTTTATAGGTCTCGCTGCATTCTCGCTTCTCGTTCCAATCATGTTCGTAATTCTTGGAGTATTGCTGCTCGTTACGTTGTCGTATCTCGACGTGATTGGTTATTACAACACCACTGGTGGTTCGTACATTGTTGTGCGAGAGAACTTCGGTCCTAAGACCGCAGCTGTAACTGCTGTTGCACTTTTGATTGACTACATCGTTACCGTTGCCGTTCAGTGCAGTGCTGGAACTGCTGCATTAACGAGTGCTGTTCCTTCGTTGATTCCGTATACGGTTGTGATCACCGTTGCGGTTGTAATTATCCTCATCTACGTAAACCTGCGAGGAATCAAAGAAGCAGGAAGCTTCTTTGCATTCCCAACGTATTTCTTCATCACCATGATGACTGGAACAATCGTTGTTGGTTTCTCAAAGTTCCTTTCAGGATCACTTCACCACCTAGCGCAACCTCCGGTGCATCTTCTGGTTGGTGAACGACTCGGCACTGGTGGAAATGGCCTGTTGATGGGTGTTGCGTTCTTGACGTTGCTGCGTGCATATGCAAACGGTGGATCATCACTGACTGGACTTGAAGCAATTTCTGATGGTGTGTCGAGTTTTAAAAAGCCAGAAGCTCGCAATGCGCGAATTGTCATGGTCGTTATGGCGTGCACACTGGCCTTCTTGCTCGTAGGAACAACGTTCCTCGCAAAATGGACACACGCACTTCCTTACGCTGCAGGTTCACCAACGGTTGTGAGTCAAGAAGTATTAGCGGTGTTTGGCTCACACGGCCTTGGCCACATCATTTTCTATCTAGTGCAGTTTGCAACAATGATGATTCTTTTCACTGGTGGTAACACGAGTTTCAACGGTTTTCCGTATCT
>JBAWYN010000079.1:0-4632 GCA_037143535.1 Acidimicrobiaceae bacterium
ACCAAGGTCGTCCAATGCTGCACGAGATGGTGAAGCGTGGATGGGTAGTAGTTACTGCGAACTACCGCTTAGCTCCAGGTAGCCCTATGCCAGCACAGATTGAAGACGCCACCCGAGTACTTGCTTGGGTAAAGAAGGGCATTGGCTCTTATGGCGGCGATCCGCAACGCGTAGTTGTTTCTGGAGGATCGGCTGGTGGCCACTTAGCGGCACTGCTCTGTTTGACGACAAACGATGAAACTTGGAGACCAAAGGACCTAACGGGAGTAACTGACTGGTCAGTTCGTGGATGTATCCCTTATTACGGAGTCTTAGAGATGACTGGTGACGAGGCGCATTGGAACGGACACGGGCGAGGGTTGATCTACTTGTTAGAAAATCGTGTCGTGAAAAAGAAGTACAAAGAGAATGTTGCACTCTATGAATCGCTTTCACCAATTCACCGCGTCACCGCTGACTCGCCACCATTCCTGGTAATTCAAGGTGGCAATGACACTCTCGTGGATGTAAATGTGGCAAGAGGATTCGTGAAGCACTTCGCAGAAGTTGCAACTGCACCTATTTATTACCTAGAGATGCCCTTTGCCCAGCACACCTTTGATCTAACGGCGAGTCCTAGAACTTCAGCTATTACGAGGGCCGTGGTGGCGTTTGCTAATTCGGTTGTTTAAAAAGAGTCGGTTTCGTTTATTTCGTTTATCTGATAGTCTGTGATTCAAGGAAGTAGGCCGTCATGGGAACTATTAAAGAAATATTGCCAAGCCAGGTGAGCTCCGGCGAGGCACAGCTCTTAGCTGAAGTTTTGCAAATTGAAACTGGCCAACGTAGTGATGGCACACCATCAATTCTTTTGGCTGATGGATCTCACTTGATGCTTCCTCCTTCAGTTGTTGAGTTGCTTGCATCTGTGATGGCAATACTCGAATCCGGGCAAGGGGTGAGTGTCGTACCGATCAATGCTGAGCTTTCTACAGAGGAAGCTGCAGAAATTCTTAATGTAAGTCGACCTCATGTTGTCAAGCTTCTTGAAACTGGGATGATTCCATTTCACAAAGTTGGCACTCACCGCCGCATTCAACTTTCAGAAGTTTTGAAATATCGCGATTCTCGATTAGTTCAGTTTGATGAAACCATGAAAGAGTTTTACGAGTTCTCTGTTGAAAACAACCTGCCTCTTTAGTCAGCTATAACTTTGAAACTTCAATTAGTGGTTCTTGACTCGAACGTCCTTTTTGGCGCTAATTCGACTGACTTGTTAATGACGCTGAGTGCGTTTGGCTTATTTCAGGCACACTGGACTCAGAAAATTCTTGATGACACTGAGAGAAACATTCTTCTAAATCGTCGGGAAGTAAATCGTGAACTTTTGCAGCGTCGATTCCAGTTCATGAACAATGCATTGCCCAACGCATTGATTGATGTGCCAGAGGGTCTTGAGAAGTTGATGACAAATCATATTGGCGACAGGCATGTTTTGGCTGCAGCAGTCCACATAAAGGCGAGTGTCGTTGTCACGAATAATCTCAAGCACTTTTTACCAGCAGACTGCGCTTCATTTGGTGTTGAAGCGCAGAACATTGATGATTTCTTAACTCGCCATGTATTGAGGAGTCCACATTTTGTGCAAGAAGGTATTGAGAGTATTTCTAGAAGGCGTAATTCTCCATCTCAAAGTCCATTTGAAGTTGTTGAAGCAATGAGAATCTTTCTACCTGGAGCAATTGAACTACTAGAGCTCCAACTTGGAACTGCATTGGACTGGTAGTCCCTAGACGCTGGTTAACTCGGACATTGCAAGAAGCACCCCGTGTCGTCTAAAGATCTCGTGTACTTCTTCAGGATCGTAGTAGGGGCTAGGAGTCCAAGGCTCAGTAAGCGTCCTTGACGGATCTTTAATCCAGGTAGGAATTGGGAGTTGATTAATTGTGAGGTAATACTCTGCGATTGATGCAATTGCTGCGTCATATCTTGAGTCACCACAAGGGAGCGGTGGCTCAATGCAGTATTCAGTGATTTGATTGATCTCTGCAAACAGTAAAGAATCGTTAAACCCAATCAATGCGCGGAACGCAACATTATGACTCGATCTTGAGGAAAGTAATTCTTCGCTGATGTATTCAGACCAGGCGGCTGCATTGTGCAGTTGTCTGTTTGAATTAGGAGTCACTAAATAGCCACGGGGCTCAGTGTCACAGTAATACTGAGTGTTGCTGATTCGTTTAATTCAAACGCCTTTACCCCACCAGCATTCTTAAGATCTGTTTCACCGTTGCGAATCGCACTAAGCAGCTCAGCCGGTCCATCAATTTTTAGAAGTTCAACTTCGTTCTTCTGAGAAACCTTCTGGGTTGACTTTTCTCGTCGAACTGCTTCAAGTACTTCACAGACCTGCTCATACACAGCACTGTCACGCGAAGGCGTTACGTCGCCAAGTTCAGCAATAACTGGCCATGGAGCTATGTGAACTGAACCGTCGTGCCACCAGCGCCACACTTCTTCGGTTACGAAGGGAATAAATGGAGCTAAGAGACGTTGCAGAACCGACAAGGTAATGGCGAGCGTTGCACGAGCTGAGTTTGTTCCAGCTTCAGTCGCGTTGTCGCCTTCACCGTATGCACGGGTCTTTACAAGTTCGACGTAGTTGTCACAGAACGTCCAGAAGAATGCTTCGGTGCGCTCTAATGCACGTGCGTAGTCATACGTATTGAACGCAGCGGTCGCCTCATTGACAACATTTGCGAGCAGTGCAATAAAGTCACGGTCAATAGGTTCTGTGATCTGCGTCGGGGAAGGAATTGTGATTCCTTCTAGGCGACCGAGCACGAACTTTGAAGCGTTCAGAGTCTTGATCGCAAGGCGGCGACCAATCTTCATCTGTGCTTCGTCAATCGCCGTGTCAGTTCCTGGGCGACCAGATGCTGCCCAGTAGCGAAGAGCGTCGGCGCCGTGAGTTTCAATAAGTGGCATAGGCGTTACAACGTTTCCTACCGACTTAGACATCTTCTTTCGATCTGGGTCAAGTACCCATCCAGAGATCAACGCGTTCTTAAACGGCAAGCTGTTTTCTTGGAAGTGGCTGCGCACAACAGTTGAGAACAACCAGGTGCGAATGATTTCGTGCGCCTGTGGTCGTAGGTCCATCGGAAAAATCTTCTCGAACAGCTCTGTTCCCCAGTGACCAGCAATCTGTGGAGTGAGAGAAGACGTGGCCCACGTATCCATGACGTCAGGGTCACCGACGAAACCATTTGGCTGGTTGCGCTTCGCTTCGCTGAATCCCTTAGGAACATCGCTCGAAGGGTCAATAGGAAGTTCTGAAAGTTCAGGGAGAATTGGCGCATCAAAGTCGATTGTGCCATTGGCGTCCGTTGGATACCAAGCTGGGAAGGGAACTCCGAAGAAACGCTGGCGTGAAATGTTCCAGTCAACGTTGAGTCCTTCAACCCATGACTTGTAACGGTGCTTCATGAAGTCTGGGTGCCAAGACAGTTCTTCGCCACGCTTCAACAGAGCCTCGCGGTGCTTAAGTGTGGCAACGAACCACTGGCGAGAAGTAACGATCTCGAGAGGACGCTCACCTTTTTCGTAGAACTTAACGGGGTGCGTGATTGGCTTTAGCTCACCAATCAGTGCGCCTGACTGCGTGAGCCCTTCAACAATGGATGCACGAACCTGGTTAACGGTCTTTCCTTCGAGGCCCGCGTAGAAAGCATTCGCTGATGGAGCATCGGTGGAAGGGAACTGCTCAGAGCCGAATTCTGCTGGAAGGAAGCGTCCGTCTCTTCCAATGAGTGCACGTGTAGGCAGAGATAACTCTCTCCACCAGGTGACGTCAGTGGTGTCACCGAATGTACAGATCATGGCAATACCGGCACCCTTTTCTGGGTCCGCGAGTTCGTGCGCGAGGATAGGCACTTCAACTGAGAAAAGAGGCGTAATGACGTTTGTTCCAAAGAGCGGCTTAAAGCGTTCATCGTCGGGGTGGGCAACAAGAGCGACACAGCTTGGAAGTAACTCTGGTCGAGTGGTTTCAATTTCAATTGAGCCACTGCCGTCAGCTTTCTTAAAAGCCACACGGTGATAGTTACCTGGACGTTCACGGTCTTCGAGTTCGGCCTGTGAAACAGCAGTTCTAAAGTCAACGTCCCAGAGCGTAGGCGCAACACTTGAATACACTTCTCCGCGCTTAAGCATCTCTAAGAAGCCGCGCTGGGAAATGGCCTGCGCATGAGCAGAGATAGTTGAGTACTCGAGCGTCCAGTCAATTGACACACCGAGGTTGCGCCACAGATCTTTGAAGACAACTTCGTCGGCTTGGGTCAACTGGTGACAGAGCTCAACGAAGTTCTTTCTGGAAATTGAGATCTTCTGTTCTGGTGCTTTTTCAGGTGGAGAAAAACTCGGGTCGTAGGGAAGTGACGGGTCACAGCGAACGCCGAAGTAGTTCTCAACGCGTCGCTCGGTTGGAAGTCCATTGTCGTCCCAGCCCATTGGATAAAAGACTTGCTTTCCGGTCATGCGCTGGTAGCGAGCTATGACGTCAGCGTGGGTGTAGCTAAATACGTGTCCGATGTGTAGTGATCCAGACACCGTTGGTGGCGGCGTGTCAATGGAATAGACGTTCTCGCGAGT
>JBAWYN010000080.1:0-4600 GCA_037143535.1 Acidimicrobiaceae bacterium
TCAGCCTACGGCTGGCGAGGGGGTCTCAAACGCAGTTATGTTGTCGTCATGACTATTTATGACATTGCAGTTAATTCCCTCGATGGCAAGCCATCATCCCTTGGAGCTTTCGCTGGAAAGACCGTACTTGTAGTGAACGTTGCATCAAAGTGCGGCCTCACACCTCAGTACACCGGCCTCGAATCACTTCAGAAGAAGTACGAGTCCAAGGGCTTCAGTGTTGTTGGATTCCCTTGCAACCAGTTCCTCGAACAAGAGCCAGGAAGTGCTGAAGAAATTCAGACTTTCTGCTCAACGACGTATGGTGTGACGTTCCCATTGATGGAAAAGATCGAAGTTAACGGTGAAAACCGTCACCCTATTTACGCAGAGCTCACCAAAGTTGCTGACGCAGAAGGCGTGAATGGCGACATTCGCTGGAACTTTGAAAAGTTTTTGATTACAGCTGATGGTTCAGTGCAGCGCTTCGCTCCACAAATTGAACCAGAGGACGCAACGATTATTTCAGCGATCGAAGCATCTCTCTAATCAAGATTTGCTCGTAGACGTACATACGTCGAAGTAAATCCGTAGTCCAGCCAAAAGGCTTTCGCCTGAACGTTGGTGCTGCGCCAATTCACCTCAGCAAACCGTGCGCCTTCTTCTTGCGCATTACGGAGCGCTTCATCAATCAATACCGTTGCAATGCCTTTGCGCCTGTGGTCTGCAAGTACAACAACGTCACTTAGGTGAGCAGTTTCGTCGTGCGAGCTTCTCCTCGGAGGAAGCGGAAATGAGACACAGTGCGCAACTGGGTCACCTTCGTTTTCAACAATGAAGTAACTGGTATCAGGATCTTCAATAGTTTCAATGAGATCTTCTTCTCTCGACGCTCTGGATGTTTCGACGTCTCCGCCTTGATACTGCTCAAGCAAATCATCAAGCGCGAGCGCCGTAGGTAGGTCCTGTGGCCCGCCGAGTCGAACGTTGTACTCGAGTGGAAGTGATCTCGACTGTAAGGAATCAAGTTTCATGACGCCATGCTCATGAACAATTTCAAATCCCAAATCACTCCACGGCTGAAGTGACGACTTGGAGTTAAGCACCCAAACGAATACTTCGCTAGCTCCTCGAGATTTCCACTCAGTTGATGCGACTTTATAAAGTTCTTTGAGATCACTTGGTGAGTCAAAAGAAACTCCGTCAGGGCCAATCCAAACGCCGGTCTGCTCAGATGAGCCCTGGAGCACCGCGCCATAGATGTGTCCCATGAGACTGCCCTCGTCGCACACCCACGTTCCTTCTCGAGCACCAAAAAGCGCGGACTCAAAAGCTTCCGCGTCAAAGTCCGGGTTAATCAGCGGATTTTGCTGAGCCTCATAGCGAAGTCGTCTCGCCACTCGTGAAGCAATGAAAGAAATGTCTTCTACGTTGAGGTTTCGTATTAAAGCCATGTCTCAACCGTACCGTTTTGATGTGCCAGAGTTGCAGAGTGAGTTTGCGCGCAACCTTGTTCGACATGGACGGTCTCTTGATCGATTCAGAGATTCTTTGGCACAAGGCTGAGCTGGAGATTTTTCCATCACTCGGAGTCCAGTTCGATGACGGCGCAGGTCGCCAAACTAAGGGAATGTACGTCGAAGAAGTAGTGGCGTTCTGGTTCGCAAAGTATCCATGGAGCGGACCATCAACGAGTGATGTGACCCAGATGCTGCTCAACCGGGTTGGCGAACTTGTAGAAAGTGAAGGAGTACTTCTTCCTGGGGCTATTCGAGCAATTGAACTCGCGAGCGAATACGGACCGGTTGCGATAGCCAGTTCTACACCGACCGCACTCATTCATCGCTGCCTCGATAACTTCTCACTTCGCGACAAATTTGTCAGCATCAATTCCGCTCAAGATGAGGAATATGGAAAACCTCACCCTGGAGTGTTTATTTCTGGCGCAAAGTCGCTGGGGGTTTCGCCAAAAGAGTGCTTGGTTTTTGAAGACTCCGCCGCAGGGGTGCTCGCTGCCAAAGCGGGGAGCATGAGCGTTATTGCGGTACCCACAAAAGAAGACCGTGAATTACCCGCCTTCAAACTCGCTGATGTGGTGCTTTCATCGCTGGAAGAACTTTCTCCTGACTGGCTGAGCGCCAAATTCGCCTAAACGGTTCTTCGTAGTCGTGCTGGTTAGTACGATTGAGTGATTATTTAAGGAGACCCGTGGTATTTCGCCCCGTCAGTGCCGAACTTGATTTTGTGGCCATTGAGGAAGCCGAGCTTGCTCGGTGGGAGAAGAACGACGTTTTTGCACGCTCAATGAGCCAGCGCGAAGGGAAAACTCCTTGGATCTTTTACGAAGGTCCACCAACTGCCAACGGTATGCCTGGACTTCACCACGTCTGGGCACGTGTTTACAAAGACCTCTTCTGTCGTTACCAAACTATGAACGGACACTTCGTCGCACGACGAGCCGGTTGGGACACCCACGGACTTCCAGTTGAAGTACAAGTAGAAAAGCAACTTGGTATTTCAGGCAAGAAGGCCATTGAAGAAGAAGTCGGCATTGCTGAGTTCACACGACTCTGTCGAGAGTCAGTGCTTACCTACGTTGGTGAGTTTGAAAAACTTACCAACCGTATTGGTTACTGGACTGACATGGAGAATGCTTATTACACCTACACCCCGCAATATGTGGAATCAGTTTGGTGGCAGCTCCAACAACTCTTTGACCGCGAACTGCTCTATAAGGACTACAAAGTTGTTCCGTACTGTGCACGTTGTGGCACGGCACTTTCTTCGCACGAACTAGCTCAACCCGGTGCTTACGCTGATGAACTCGACGAGAGTTGCTACATCAAGCTTCGTATTACTGACGCCGATGCGCACGGTGGGCTGAAGGGCGCAACGCACCTTGCGGTCTGGACCACTACGCCGTGGACACTTCCTTCAAACGTTGCAATAGCTGTGAACCCTGACGTCACTTACGCAGTTGTTGACGGCGTTGTTGTTGCTGAAGCCTTGATTGAATCAGTATTTGGTGAAGGCGTTAAGGCCAATGCCACGCTGAAGGGAACTGATCTTCTGAACGTTCATTACGAGCGTCCATTTGATGATGTGAAGTACCCAGACGATGTTGATACTTGTTACGTCATTCCTGCTGACTACGTCACAACTGAAGATGGAACCGGACTTGTTCACCAATCGCCAGCCTTTGGTGAAATCGACCGAGTCAATTGCCGTCAGTTTGGTCTTCCAATTGTGAATCCAGTTGGACAAGATGGAAAATTCACTGCTGACATTCCTTGGCTAGAGGGCCAAGGCGTTCGTGAAGCAAACGCTGGAATCAACAATGAACTGGAAAAGCGTGGGATTCTTTTACGTCGCTTTGACTTCACTCACTCACTGCCGCACTGCTGGCGCTGTGGCACGGTAATTATTTACTGGGCTAAGCCAAGTTGGTACATCGCCACGAGCAAGTTCAAAGAACAACTCATTTCTGAAAATGCTGGCATTGACTGGCACCCCGGACACATTCGTGACGGGCGAATGGGCGAGTGGCTAAATAACAACGTTGACTGGGCACTCTCTCGAGACCGCTACTGGGGAACCCCGCTTCCTATTTGGGCCTGTGAAGATAATCACTTCACCTGCGTTGGTTCACTCGCAGAACTTTCTGAACTCACGGGAACCGATCAGTCAAAGCTCGATCCGCACCGTCCAAACATTGACGACATCAAGATGAATTGTCGCACGTGTGGAAAAGAAGCAGTCCGCGAAATCCCTGTAATCGACGCCTGGTTCGACTCTGGTGCAATGCCTGCAGCACAAGTTGGGTTCCCTCACGTGGCTGGCTCAAAAGAAGCGATGCAGTTCCCGGCACAGCTGGTTGTTGAAGCAATTGACCAAACGCGTGGATGGTTCTATTCACTACTTGCTGTCAATACGCTTGTCTTCGGTCAGTCTCCTTACGAGCACGTTTTGTGCCTCGGACACATTGTTGACGAAACCGGAAAGAAGATGAGTAAGTCCGTCGGAAACGTGATTGATCCGTGGGAAGTGCTCAACACTCGTGGAGCAGACCCTCTTCGCTGGTGGATGTTTAGCCAGGGATCACCGTGGACTTCCACTCGCGCAGGGCTTGGCGCGATTGACGCTTCACTTCGTGACACGCTCGCAACGCTATGGAACACGTTCAGCTTCTTTACAACGTATGCATCACTCAACAACTTCGACCCTGCTGACCCTGAAATTCCAGCACCTCAGGACCGTCAAGAAATCGATAAGTGGATTCTGTCTCGACTCGAGAGCGTGACCGTTGCTGTAACGGCTGCGCTCGATGGTTATGAACCACTCAGTGGTTGTGACGCATTGCACGACTTGATTGATGATTTGTCGAACTGGTATGTACGTCGGAGTCGTCGTCGTTTCTGGCGAACTGATCCGAACGTTCCACGTTCAGACTCACTCGCAGCACAGGCAACCCTGCTCGAAGTCTTGCAGCGCATCACGTTGATCATGGCTCCATTCATTCCGTTTGTTTCTGAGCGCATGTACGCAGAACTCTTTGACGTAAAAGAAACCGACTCTGTTCACTTGGCTGACTGGCCAAAGAGCAACCCTGAGATGAGGAATG
>JBAWYN010000081.1:0-4586 GCA_037143535.1 Acidimicrobiaceae bacterium
AACGCCATGTCGAGAGAGGGCATGTACGACCATCTCCGTGGCGGATTTGCTCGCTACAGCGTTGACGCCGAATGGCATGTTCCTCACTTCGAAAAGATGCTCTGTGACCAAGGACTACTCGCGAGGGCGTATTTGCAAGCAGCCAAGCACGAACCAGCGAGCGAATGGCGCGCTGTAGCGATTGACACTATTTCCTTTGTGCTGAACGATTTACGAATCGAAAAAGGATTCGCCTCATCACTCGACGCAGATGCCGGTGGCGAAGAGGGCTCGCACGTGACCTGGACTCCAGGCGAAGTGACGGATGCTCTAGGAAGCGAAGCGTTAGCCAAGCAAATCACTCTGCGCTATCGAATCAGCGATCCTGGATTATTTGAAGGTAAGTCAATCCCGCGACTTGCCAGTGGCGAACCATTTGTCGAGCCAGAAGAACTTACTCAGGCACTTGATGCACTGCGACGCGTTCGCTCTTCACGAATCCAGCCAGGCCGAGATGAAAAAGTCATCTTGGAATGGAATGCCATGTTCGCATCTGCGTGTCTTAGAAGCGATGACGCAGCGCTCATCGCAGAAGGAACTGCGCTACTTACTTCGCTACAAACTTCACACTTCTCTAACAAGACGTGGTGGCGAACAGAAAACTTGCAAGCGCACGCCACTGCGAGTGACCTTGCCTGGTTGCTAGACGCCTACATCGACGCCTTTGAATGCACTGGTGACGATGCGTGGACCTCACTCGCCAGCGAACTTGCCGCGTATTTGGTGGAACACCACTGGGACGGTGAAGTTCCGAACACTAAAAACCCAAATGTCGGACAGGGCTTCTTTACCCAGAGCAACCACGTGCAAGACCTCCCCTCTCGTCCAAAGGAAATCTTTGATGGGGCAACGCCTTCAAGTCACGCAGTTGCTTGTCGCGCTCTTGCTCGCCTCGCACTCTGTCTTGGTGAAAACAATCTGCTCAGCATTAGCCAGCGACTCGTTGAACTAGCGAGTTCGCTCGTGGCAACTCACCCTGGTTCTGTTCCTGATTTAGTGAACGCCGCTGGCTACGCGCTTAGTGGTGTTGAAGTAGTTATTCCTGGGGCACCAAACGAGCTCTCCGAGCACGTACGATCATTACCCATGGTTCGAAGCGTCCTCATCACCGGAAACGGCTCGTCTCCACTGCTCAGTGGCAGAAGTGCAGGCATGGCCTACGTCTGTCGAGCTGGTGTTTGCCAACTTCCGGTGAGCTCGATTGACGAACTTTCTAAGCAACTGCGTGAAGCTGGGGCACTGTGAAGCTCCTGAATAGAGACCCCGCTTCAAAGGCCATTAAAAAACTTGTAGAAAAAACGCCACACCGTGCTGAAGTCAATCTTTCGCCTGGATCAAAAGTCTTTGGATTAGTGCTTGGATCAACTAATGAGACAACGACGGTTGTCGACCTCACCTCGCAGTCAATTATGCGATGGCGTATTCCCTGGCCCAAGGGCTACGAGACTGACCTCGCGATGTTTGACGTTGTTGAAGGTGAGCTCAGTGATGACATTGAGCGAAATGACTTGGCACAACCTGAGTCGGTAACGCTGAGTGGACTGCCCCGTCGTCTTGGTTCTTATAAGGGTCGACGCGTTAAGAAGTGGTTAGACAAACTCGCTAGTCCCGCTGACGGTCCCCTGTTTGGTTTTCGCGGACCGTCTGCTCCGTACTGGGAATTTCGTGGAGAACGTCCGAGTGTTGCATTAATTGCCGCAGACCGTGGACCACAGTTGTTGCGCCGAACTGACGATGGATCAACGTGGGTCAGATTCGGATGGGCCGGAGACGATGTGTGGCTTCTTTGCGAAGATGCGCACGCCATTAGAACAATGGAAACCACGAGAGAAACATCACTCGCCGGAAAAGCTCTCGCCACCGCGCTTGGATTTAAACCAACGTACGTGCTTACGACGTTGTCAGCTCCCGTAGAGGGACACTGTTACAAGAGTTGCACCGGATTACTGCCGCGCAACTAGTTGCTTATTTAGGCAGCTTGCCTGAAGAAAGTGCTTCGGCCATTGCCCAGCCGAAGACAACTACACGCTGACCCTTCGCAGGCTTTACACCCTTGAAGAAAGTTTCAGCCCCCTCAGGGATTGGTCCCTTTGAAGTTGTGTAGTCAAGTCCACCAACTGGTCCTGGAGTCACAGTCATGACAAACGTCTTGTCATCAATTGACTTCTCTGAACCAAAGCGCTTTGCGAGGCGACGTCCCCAGGCACGGTCTTCACCGGTTGGCTTGTAACCAAGGCGTGGCACAACGTCTTCAAGTCCAGCAAATGCTCGGAATCCGTCAGGCGATGTGAGACGTGAACCGAGAAGAACATCTTCGTCAGGGAATGCAAGAAGAGCGCGACGGAACTGGTCATGCAAAATAGTTTTTAGTGTCTGGTCTGACTTGGCGTTGCGGTCAACAAGAAGAAGTCCAATTAGAAGCGATGGGGTTCCACCAATGCGCTCAAGTGTGCAGAAGGAATAACCACGAAGCTTGTTGCCTTCACGACACTGTGTGACGAGGACCCAGTTTTCCTTCTCCTTGGATAGGTATCCAATGTCGAAATTCGGCTCACGATCTACGCATAGATCGGCCATCTCAGCAAGTTCTGCATCTGAGAGGGCGGTGGTGTCCTTCGTAGTAACGGTCATTGACATAGGGAACATTCTACGACTGTTCCAGACCCCCCATATTTGGCCTATGCCTTTATGACGTTTAGGCCGAATTCGGACCTTAAATCTCCCACGACGTTGGCAATGTTCACCTGGAACTCTGGACCTAGTTTGTAAGCCTTTCCAGCCTCGCCGGTTTCCACTATCACCGCAGAAGGACCAGGGTGGCGAGAAAGAATTTCACGAAGTGTGGCAATACGGGCAGGGTTTAAGTCATCAGGCTTAAACGAAAGTCGAAGCTCACCTGTTCCATTCTCAAACTTCATTGTTGAAACCTTCATGGCGCTGAAGCGAATCTCTTCATCTCGCTCATCGAGTCGTCCCTCAATTAGGACAATGGAATCCTTAACGAGGAATCCACCGCACTCTTCAAATTTCTTTGTTGAGAAGTTAATTTCCATTGAACCCGTCAAGTCTTCAATGGTTACGCGCGCATACTGCTGTCCAGACTTTGTTGGAAGCACTTTCACCTCAGAAAGAATTCCTCCGACCGTGACATACCTTCCAGCTCGAACAAGCTCTTCACCGTTTTCTCGAATAGAAAGCAAGGTTCCGCTCGTTTTTGTGAGGAGTCGTGATTCAATTTCAAAGAGTGGGTGATCAGAAATGTACGTTCCAAGCATTTCGCGCTCAAAATCGAGCTTGACGTTCTTGTCCCACTCAACATCGCTCAGTGCTATTTCTGTTCCCTCCCAGTCGTCGGTGCCCCCTTCTTCGAGGGCCGCAAACAACGTAGAGATTCCGAGTGCGAGGTCTTTACGACGACTGAGCGTCACTTCAACGATTTCTTCGAACTTTGAGAAGAAGGAAAGACGGCGAACTTCAAGTGCGTCAAATGCTCCAGCCTTGATGAGTGATTCCATTGACCGGCGATTTAGTACCGCGGGATCAACTCGACGACAGAAGTCATAGACCGAGGTGAACTCCCCGTTGGCTTCTCGCTCTTTAACAATTTTGTCAACGAGTGCATCACCCACGTTTCGAACAGCAGCCATTCCGAACAAGATTGTGTTCTCTGAAGTGAGGCTTGGCGCGTACTCAGCAAAAGACTGATTCACGTCAGGAACACCAACGGTGATTCCCATTTGACGTGCTTCGTTCAAATACGCAGCCGCCTTGTCTTTGTCGTCACTAAATGACGTCAGCAGTGCTGCCATGTATTCAACTGGGTAGTTCGCCTTTAGCCATGAGTTTTGATACGCAATGAGCGCGTAGCCATAAGCGTGAGATTTATTAAAGGCGTAGTCAGCGAATGGTTCAATTTTGTTGAAGATTGATTCTCCAAGGGCAGCGCCGTAGCCTTCACGCTCAGCTCCCTCAACGAACTTCGTGCGCTGGGCTTGAATCATTTCGCGGATCTTCTTCGAACAGGCTTTACGCAGGTCGTCCGCTTCAGACATTGTGAAGCCCGCAATAACTGTGGCTACTCGCATGATGTCTTCTTGATAGATCATGAGTCCGTAGGTTTCGCCCAAAATGCCTTCTAGAACTTCGTGGTCGTACGAGACCTCTTGCTTCTTGTTCTTGCGGTCGGCGTAGTCATTGTGAACGTTTTCGCTTAAGGGACCTGGGCGATACAGCGCCACGAGCGCTGCAATGTCGTCAAAACTCGTGGGCGCGAGACGGCGCATGAGTTGGCGCATCTTGACACCCTCGAGCTGGAAGATGCCGAGAGAATTTCCCTTCCTTAACATCTCAAAGACTTTTGGATCGTCGAGCGCAACATTGTCAATGTCAACGAGAATGCCGTGGCGACGCTTGATGTGGACCAGGGTTCGCTCAATAATTGCGAGGTTCCTAAGTCCCAGGAAGTCCATTTTTAAAAGACCAAGTTTTTCAATTGCCGTAGCTTCATACTGCGTAACAATTGGTGCTTCGTCAGTTCCGTTAGGGCT
>JBAWYN010000082.1:0-4553 GCA_037143535.1 Acidimicrobiaceae bacterium
ACCGTTTCTTGCGCCGCTGGGACATTTTTGGATCATTCCAAGATCCTTACTTTCCGCCACAGCTGAAACTGTTTGGTGAGACTTTTTATTACAAAGCCCCACAAGACTCTTCAACTAATTGATGACTTGTAACCTTGAAGTTGTGAATTCACAACTTCGTCAGGCATTGAAGTGGATTTCTGGATTTTCTCTGCTCCTTTCAGTTGCAGTCGTTACACCCACCAACGTTGGGGCAGCTACAAATGATTCGAAACCTTCAATTGGTGGCACATTCACAACTCAAATGAATGATGTGTGGAATGCCGTGTCCGCAAATTCACAAGAGCAAGCACTCAAGAATTTCTTTCCTGGTTCTGCCTACATTCAAATGAAACGAGGAGTTCTTGCAAATCCGTCAGGTGATTTCTCATCAAGACTTCTGGCTTTTTTTAAACTCGATTTTGCTGCCTACCACCAGCTCATCGTGAGCGGTGGTCCGAGCAAATTCATTGGTGTTCGAGTCAACCCTGCACAGATCTCTTGGATCTCAGTGGGAGTTTGCGAGAACAAGATTGGTTATTGGCATCTCGGTCCAGTAAGAGTTGTCTACGAGCAAGCTGGTGTAGTGAAATCATTTGCAATTGCTTCATTGATCTCGTGGAATGGTGTTTGGAAAATCATTCACCTCGGACCTAATCCCAGAGCAAAGAACATCGGCACTGTCGCTTCTCCAGCGCTAGGTCCAGGCAGTCCTGGTCCTGGAGGTGGTTGCTAGTTAAGCAACGAAGACTTGATTTCGCCTTTCGAGCTAATCACTACTGCTCGATTTGCAAAGTCTTGAACTGAAAGATTGTTCACAAACGTTGCTGCTCTGTGAGACGGGTCAATACTCGGAATCCCCGTTGTATCAAGAAGCACTGAACTGAATGTTCCACTTACAAACGAACCGGAAGTGCTCAACGTAACTTTCAGAATTGCACTGAGAGCAAGATTTCCGCTCGTGGCAAAATTATGGAAGTTCGCGAAATCACCAAGACTGTAATTAATTAGGTGACCGCGATACGCCTCCATCCCACGAAGTACGTGAGGGCCGCTAGCAAAAACCAAGTCGGCACCATTGTCGATTGCGGCGTGAGCGAACAGGTAAGGATTTCCACGATTTTCTCCGAAGAATGACTCGCTTGCCTTTGTCACGTGCGACGCGCCACTCCCCTCTGCACCGGCGTGCATGTACACCACCACAATGTTCGCCTCACGCTTCGCCTTAGTAATTAGTTGCTTTGCTGCAGAAAAGTTAAGGAGATTATTGGTGTTGTAATAAGGTGCGAATGCCACAAAAGCCACCGAAATTCCATCCTGCTTGACGACTGCAATTTGCCCAGGAAGACCGGCTTGAGCAATACCTGCACCAGCCAATGCTTTTGAAGTGTCTATCCGGCCCTGGGTCCCGAAGTCATTGCTGTGATTGTTGGCGCTATTTAAAACATTGAAACCCGCTGATGCGAAAGCGTTGGCGAATGAAGGTGGATTTCTGAAGGCGTAGCAATTAGTAGAGCTAGCTCCACACTTTGACATTGTCTGCGTAGTCAAAGTGCCCTCAAGATTTCCAAATTCAATCTGTGCTTTTAGCGCGGGCAAAACATTCGAAAAAATCGAATTTGGATTGGCTGGAAGTTGTGGAGTGGATCCAAGTTCCATATCACCGACGCCAGAAATTGTCACTGTCGTTGGCGCAACTGTTGTTGGAACGGTAGTTGTCGTGGGTGCAACATGATTTGTAGTTAAGACAAACGTCATCCCTGCGACAACTAAAGCAATGAGGGCAATAAATAACGAAATAAATAATTTCTTGCTTTGCTTTTTCTTGTGACGCGCCTTTACCACGGCTGTGGCTCACCGGCACTCTTGGAAGCAAACACGGCAAAGAAATCTTTTGTGCTCGAGTAGAGGAATCTCGTTGAAACTTGATTGGGGTTTGGCACGAAGAGCGATGGACCCTTTGCTCCACGATTCGCATACGATACAAATATTGGCCATGCCGGATTTATGTCGAGCTGCATTGCTCGAACCACATGCAACTTGCTCATCAGTAGTGCCAAGCTATGAGAAGTCTGCGCCGGAGCAGCTGCGTAAATAAGGTTGCCCTGTGCATCAATTCCTAATGCGGTTCTCCAAACTGCTGGAACGCCGTGCAGTGTTGCACCCCACAGGGCATTGTTCGAGGTGCTCTTCGTCGGCAGAGAGTCGTTGATCAGCAGTGACAGATTTTGTCGTGCCATCAGAACATCGGTGCCTGGCCTTTTGCCACCATCCCATGCTTTGATGTCAACTGAGCCGTCTTTGTACTGAATAAGAGTTGCGGCGCCTTTCACCATTGGAAAGTAGAGAGTGTGATGGGTGAAAAATCCAGCGGCAGCATCAGCTTCATAGAAGCCTGAATTAAAAGCCGCAAGCAGTCGAGATCGTCCTGAGGGTGGAATCATTTGCGGCCCTCGTGGCAACGTTGATGGTCCCGGTCCCTTGTAGCCGGGATAGAGGGCAATGTCAGACCTTGAAGTATTGATCCAAGCTGCATAAGCGTGCACTGTTGGCTCTGAAGAAAATGGTGTGAAAACCGTTGTCATTACAGATGGTGTTTTGCCAGTCCATGGTTCGGGATTTTTCCAAACGCTGCAGGCAGTGCTTGAGCAAACCGATGGTGGACTAGGGAGCGTAGTGGTCGTCACCATCTCAGTCGTAGGGGTCTCAGATGCGGAGGAATGTCTCGAGAGAGCTACGTAGCCCCCAGTCCCCAGTGCGGCCAGGACGATCAAAATCAACAGAATTTTACGCACACGCCTCAATTAACGATTTAACTCATCTTAAGGACTTGCTCATGAAATTACGGGAATTCTGAAAGATTACAGTCCGAGGCTCGTTTTTCTGAAACACTGTCAAGATGACACAACGCTACGGAGTAACAATCCCATTCGACGGCGTCACTCTTCCTGAACACAAAGAGTGGTTCCACATGCTCGCCGACATTGGCTACACCGATGTATGGACTGCAGAAGTAGACGGTACTGATGGTTTCACACCACTTACTCTCGCAGCAGCCTGGGAGTCACGACTAAACCTTGGCGTAGCAGTGCTACCGGCCTATACGCGTGGTGCTGGACTGCTCGCAATGAGTATTGCGTCACTCGCTGAAGCTTCTGGTGGTCGCTTCACGGTAGGACTCGGATCTTCGTCAATGCCTGTAGTGCAGCGATGGAACGGCATTGAGTTCGACAAGCCGTATTCACGTACTCGTGATGTACTTGATTTCTTAAAGCGCGCCCTTGACGGTGAAAAAATTGACCACGTGTATGACACATTCGAAATTCATGGTTTCAAGATTGCCCGTCCAATTACTCACCGCCCACCAATTCTTTTAGGTGCACTTCGTCCACGTATGTTGAAGCTTGCTGGCAGTGAAGCAGACGGTGCAATTCTTAACTGGCTGTCTGCAGAAGACGTGAAGAAGTGTGTCGCCGAAGTTGGTCCTGGAAAAACTATCGCCGCACGACTCTTTGTTATTCCTACAGAGGACGCCGACACTGCTCGTTTCATTGCTCGCCGAATGATCTCTTCGTATCTCACCGTTTCCACGTACGCAGAATTTCACAAATGGCTTGGACGAGAAGAAATCTTGAAGCCAATGTGGGATGCCTGGGCTGCAGGTGACCGCAAATTAGCGAACGAATTAATTCCAGACTCAGTATGTGATGAGCTGATTATCCATGGCTCGTACGACAAGTGTCGTGAGCACATTCAACAGTTCATCGACAATGGCATCCAGATTCCTACTTTGGCCATAGTTCCTGTCGGCGTCGATGTTAAAGACGCCGTCAAGGGACTAGCTCCTCGTTAAGACTGAGTAACGCCTAGCTTTTTGAGCATGTCTGCGTACTTCACCTGAGCTGCAGCTGCTCTCGTCGGTACGTGGTCCGTAGGAATCTCAGAGGCGGTGTATTCCTTAAGAACGTGACGCGCAACTGTTTGCTTGTGCACTTCGTCTGGACCGTCATAGATTCGCGCAGCACGTGCAGCACGGTACATACCTTCGATTGGCATATCTGATGAGTAGCCGAGTGATCCGTGCACCTGCAATGCTCGGTCCACAACATTGTGTAGAACTGTTGCGCCGTAGTACTTGATCATCGCAATTTCGTCACGTGACTGGGACGCTCCAACTTGGTCCATCTTCCAAGCTGCGTGAAGTGTCATTAGTCGAGCAGCGTGCATTTCAGCCTTCGAATCAGCAATCCAGTTCTGCACTGTTTGCTTGTCAGCAAGGAGCGATCCGTGGGTGAAGCGACTTAGCGCGCGCTCACACATCATGTCGAATGCGCGCTGTGACTGTCCGAGCCAGCGCATGCAGTGGTGAATGCGACCTGGCCCAAGGCGAGTCTGTGCGAGCAAGAATCCAGATCCTTCTGGACCGACAAGGTGGTCGGCAGGAATGCGAACATCCTCATAAAGGATTTCTGCGTGGTTGCCGAATCGTCCGTAGGTAACTTCTGGGTCGTCCATTGATCCAACATCGCGAAGAA
>JBAWYN010000083.1:0-4391 GCA_037143535.1 Acidimicrobiaceae bacterium
CTGGGTTCTGTGCGAGGTGCCAAATAGATGCACCAATTGCCGACCAAGTGGTGTCGATGCCCGCAACAAGAATCAGAATCATCGTTCCACGTACGTGGTCGTGTTGAAGCTTTTGCCCACCTAATTCAACATTGAGCAAATATGTCGTTAGGTCGTCACGTGGATTATCGATGTGATCTTGAATCTGTTTGTCGAAGTACGCCTCAGTCTGAGCTTGTAGGCGTTCTCTCTCAGCATCGTCTTGATTGTCGGCACTACCAATGATGTTGTGAATGATTTCACGGAAGAAGTCTTCATCTTCTGGTGGGAATCCGAGCATCTTTGCAATTACTGCAGGCGGGATGAACTGTGCATATTCTTCACCGGCATTGACAATTTCGTGATCACCCAAGTTGTCGAGAAGTCGATTACAAAGTTCACGAATTGCTGGCTCGAGAGCATTAATTGGTCCCGGCGCGAAGGCCGGAAGAATCAGACGTCGAGCATCGACATGGAACGGTGGGTCCGAAGTAATTGGAGGAGCAAGTCCAATTGGTGCAGGAAGATCTTCATCCGTAGGTCGGGTGTAGCTAATAATTACTTGACGACTGGTGAAATGCTCAGTGTCTTTAGCAACGGCAGAAACACCTTCGTGAGTAGCTGGGAACCATGCACCACCAAATCGTTCAGTGTGCGCTACTGGGCAGCGGCCGCGCAGGTCTTCCCAAATTGGATACGGATCATTAACCCACTGTGGGTCAAGGTGATCGAAATCAGTTGCGAAGTCTTTTACGAGCGGCTGGTCAGTCATGACTACTCCTCAATAAAAATTGCGTGCTCAGGGCAGTTAGCTTGTGCAAGCTGCGCGAGCTTGAGTGAAGATTCGTCCAGCGAACCGTCACCAATCACAATGCCGTTACCCATGTCGTCAAATCCGAAAAGATCCGGTGCGATTGCGAAACAGCGTCCTTGGCCTTGGCAAAGTTCAGCGTCGATTGTTACTTTCACAACCCCTCCTTGTGTAGTTACTTGAAACTTACCACCCAGTAGATACCCCCAATTACTGGTGAATGGGGTTAATTGTTTTCAATCTCTTCTCGGCTAATGCCTAGGAAATAAAGGACTGCATCAAGGTAGGGCACCGATAGGGCCGCGTCGGCATGTTCCTGGACAACAGGCTTGGCATTGAAGGCAATCCCGAGTCCAGCCACCGACAGCATGTCAATGTCATTGGCGCCGTCTCCAACGGCAACCGTCTGCTCAAGGGGCACGCCTACTTCTCTCGCGAACTGCTCAAGGGCCCGAGCTTTACCAGCGCGGTCCACAATTTCACCAAGGACATTACCAGTGAGCTTCCCATCTTTAACTTCCAAATGGTTGGCCTTCAGATAGTCGACTTTGAGTTCTTTCAACAGCGGTTCGAGGATCTCTTCGAATCCACCAGACACAACAGCAGGGACGTAGCCGAGACGTTGCAGGGTGCGAAGCAATGTCTTTGCACCAGGTGTTAGGCGAATCTTTGAACGTACCGTTGCGAGAACTGATTCATCAAGTCCTTGAAGAAGAGACACGCGGCGGCGTAGCGACTCAGAGAAATCAATCTCTCCCGCCATCGCCGATGCAGTTATCTTCGAAACTTCTTCAGCACAACCACATTCATCTGCAAGAAGGTCAATAACTTCGTCTTGTAGCAACGTCGAGTCTGCATCCATCACCACGAGGTGCTTTGCGCGTCGGTGGAGACCTGCTTTTTGAACAGCAAGATCTAAGCCAATTGTTTTGGCAACTTTCGTTACATTCTCTCTCAGCACACTGTGATCGAGTCCACGAACCACAAGTTCGTAGCAGTCAACTGGGTAGCTCGCTAAGTGAACAATTCGTTCACACGTTGCGCTGCTAGCAGCGATCGCATTAAAAATACTCGAGAGCTGTTCGGCACTAATTGTTGTAGCCAGCAAAGTAACAAGCAGTCGACCACCGGCATTTACTTCACAAGTATCAACTGGAAGCACAGTTGCGGTGATTCCATCGGCAACAATGTCGCGTTTTAGAATTGCTGCCTCAATCTCAACTTCACTAATCGATCCATCGACTGTCACTTCACAGCAAAGCACTAATGCACCCTTAATTGTGATTTGCGCAACATCAGAAATTTTTCCACCATGGGCACTAAGTGTCGAAACCGCCTCAAAAAGCTCTGCACCAACACCAACGCGGTCTGGGCCACTTACAGTGACGAGATACTTTGCGGTAGCCATGCAAATAGCCTAGGGCTCGAGGTGCCCTTCATCGGAGCGGATTTGTTTCACAAGTGCAACATTTTCGTTCGTGCGCACGTCAAAACTCCACAGTGCAGGTAGCGCCAGCGCAACCGCACCAACCGCCCCAGCACATCCAAGCCCGCCAAACGTTAGAGAGAAACGAAGTGACGTCCAGGCGGTCATTGCCCCTGCTCTAAACGATCCAGTCATTGGCCCGATTGCGTACGAAAGGAGTTCTACGCCTCCCATGCGGCCCCGTATCTCTGGAGGGATTGACTGATTCCAGTGCGTCTGGCGAAACACTGCGCTCATTGCGTCTGCCCCGCCGGCGAAGGCCAAAGCAAGAAATGACAGCCAGAGCTGGGTGCTGATGCCAAATGCCGCAATTCCTAGACCCCACAGAATCGCGCTTGCGACTAGGGCTCGGCCGTAGAAGTGCACCTTCTTGGTCCAGCCAGACAAGAGGGTCGCCACGAGTGCTCCAAACGGAAGCGCTGCATATAAGAGTGAGAGTGCGAAGTGGTTATCAAATTTGGCTGCAACAAATGGCAACATCACTACGGGATATGCAAATGCCATCGCTAGTAAGTCCACACAGTACGTTCCTAGGATGTCTGGGCGACTTCTTGTGTACTGAACACCTTCTTGAAAAAGTTTCGCATCACTCTT
Organism: Acidimicrobiaceae bacterium; assembly: GCA_037143535.1. Taxonomy (GTDB): domain Bacteria; phylum Actinomycetota; class Acidimicrobiia; order Acidimicrobiales; family RAAP-2; genus RAAP-2. The sequence continues at coordinate 2,910 of JBAWYN010000083.1, forward strand.
ATCGGTACTCGCCAACTCTGGTAGCGAGTGAAGAGAAATAAACACTGGCAACGAGATCAAGTACATCGCTGCATTTAAACCAAATGCCCACGGTGCTCCCACGGAAACCACCAAAAGACCACCGAGTGCAGGACCAACAATTGAAACAATGGTCATCTTTATGCTGCCAAGAACCGAAGATGCACTCTGCTGTTCATGACGGACCAAAGACTGATTAAGTGCGGACCAGCTAGGGCTTTGAATGGATTCTGCAGAAATAATAAAAGCATCTAAGAAATAAATCACCCAGGCTCGAGGATGACTACTGAGTGCATTGAACATGAGCCCGAGTGCAGCGAACATAAAAGTGGTTTCAGTCCAGATGATGATCTTTTTCCGATCAAATCTGTCGGCCATTACTCCGCCATAGAGGCCAGCAATGATGAGCGGGAATAGCTCCACGAGTCCGAGTGCCCCAACGGCGAGTGCAGAGTGAGTAATTTCTCGGAGCTGAAATGCAGTTGCCACAAAAGTTGCCTCGCCTCCAAGAGCACCAAACGCACCGCCAAAGTAGAGGCGCCGATACATCTTGGACTCACGTAGTGGTGTGATGTCAACTAATACATTCACGCAGGAGCTCCAGCCTGCCAACCATTTGCTTCGCTGTAGTGACGAAGAATTTTTGCCGGCACACCACCAAGTACAACATGGTCGGGGAATTCACCTCGCACTACTGCCCCAGCAGCGACAACGGTATTTTTCCCAAGCGTCGTTCCTGGAAGGATGACCGCATTTGTGCCAATCCAACTACCAGAACCGATCTTCACTGCGCCCTCAACTGGTGTTTGCCAACCAACAGGAGCATTCGGATCTTCATAGCTGTGATTTTGATCTGTGATGTACACGTAGGGGCCAGTTTGGATTTCATCGCCAAGCTCAATTGACCAGTGTCCAATGATGTGCGATCCACGACCGATAATGCACTTCTTCCCGATTGTTACCGTCGGAGTCAACAGCATTTCTTGTTCACCACTTATTCCTGCAGTGAGACAAACATTTGGCCCAATCAGCGTTTCGTCGCCAATTGAGAGGAATCGCTCGTTGTAAACAACACCTTGGGGTGCCATGAGAGCAGCATTACGTCCGAAGTAATGAAACTGCTTCGAATAAGGATCGCTCGGGCCAACAGTCGCAACTTCATTCAAGTACCGGCGTGTTGAACGAACCCTCGCACCTAAAAACTGACGAAATTTAAAACGCAAACTCACTTTGCTAACGCTAGTAGGGGCGAGGTGACTCGACCTCAGGGGTTGTGTATCGTCATGACATGACATTAAATGTTGCCATTATTGGTTCAGGTTTCGGTGGCCTCGCTGCCTCAGTAAAGCTGCGAAATGCCGGGGTTGACAATTTCGTGATGTTCGAGCGAGCAGACGAGCTTGGCGGTACTTGGCGAGACAATACCTATCCGGGGTGTCGATGCGACGTGGCGAGCAATCTCTA
>JBAWYN010000084.1:0-4196 GCA_037143535.1 Acidimicrobiaceae bacterium
TTACGAGCTTGGTCGACGAGGTGGCGAACAATGACCGGACGTGAAAGTGACGAAACAAGTGGGTACTTACCTTCGTACTTAGCGTTCGCAAAAATTGCCTTCTTGCAGAACTCGTCTGCCATCTCTTCGCGCGCGTCAACAATCACGCAGTCAATCGCTCCCGATGCGAGTGCACGGGCCTTAATGTCTTCGAAACTTTCAGAACTGTCGGCGTCTTGTCCCACGTTCACAAGGACGCAGACAACTTCTACGCCCCACTCTTCAATCATCCAGCGAACCGCCACTGATGTGTCGAGTCCACCGCTGTATGCCAAAACCACACGCTTAGCCATGATTACTTACCCTTCTTTGTGCCAGATACTTCTGTGAGTCCAGCTAATTGACGAAATTCTTGAGCTAGTGCCTTACCGCCACGAGCTTCATCGGCGATGACCAAAATCGTGTCATCGCCAGCAATGCTTCCAAGCACACCTTCAATAGCACTGCGGTCTAGCGCTGATGCCACCACGTGTGCACATCCTGGAGGTGTGCGCACAACCACGAGGTTGCCTGAGTTGTCTACTGAGCCAACCCACTCGCCCATCATGCGACGAAGGTGGTCAACCGGAGCAGAGCTAACAGAAGGACTTGAAGCAATAACAATGCGACGTGATCCGTGTAGGTCTCTCACCTTTACGGTGCCGAGGTCTTGCAGGTCACGAGTAACTGTGGCCTGTGTTGCGGCAATGCCTTCTGCTTGGAGTCTGGTGACAATCTGAGCAGCAGTTGAGATGATTTCACGCTCGAGAAGTTCCGAGATGCGCTGTTGGCGTTGTGGCTTAGTCATTATTTCTCCTCTTTAATCCACTGCAAAACGCCAAGCATGGCGGTCCTGCGATGGAATACTTCACGCCACACGAGTGACTTTTCTGAATCAAGAATTTCGTCGGTGATTTCATCACCACGGTGTGCAGGCAGACAGTGCAGCAATACTGCGTCCTTCTTCGCTTCACCCATGAGCTTCGCGTTTACTTGAAAGGCACTTAAGTCCTTGCGACGTTTTGCAGTTTCAGCTTCCATGCCCATTGAGACCCAGGCGTCGGTGACCACTACGTCTGCGCCCTTTACGGCGTCAACTGGCGAATCGGTCAACGTCAGTGTTCCGCCACCCTTGACTGCACTCGGGTCTTCTTCGCCACCAGCACTCAATTGATACCCAGTTGGAGCACCAACAGTTACGTTGGCTCCAGCGCGAAGTAACGCCACAGCGAGCGACCTTGTTACATTCGTGGCGTCACCGACATAGGTGACGTTGAGTCCCTTAATGCCAGAGACGTCACCCTTAGCGAAGTGCTCAGCAATAGTGAGGACGTCAGCAATAGCCTGCGTCGGGTGTGCAATGTTGCTCAGCAGATTGATGAGCGAGATCTGATCATTGGTGGCTGATTGCATTCGCTTAAAGACTTCGTGGTTCCTTACACGAAGAGCTGCGATTGAATACATCTCATTCAGTGTGCGGCCAATGTCTTCTGCAGATTCACGAGTGTCGATACCTACTTCTTCGTCGCTGAAGAACGTCACAAAGCCACCGAGTTCTTGGACCGCTACAGAACTAGAAGCACGAGTCCTAAGCGATGGACGCTCAAAAACCAGTGCAACTCCCTGACCCTTAAGCGTTTCGTCGTTGATAGGTGACGTTGCTAGTTCGTAGATCTTCTTAAGAGCTTTGTCGCTCTGTTGTTCAATGGTCATGAAGTGACGTGTCATTTGAGTACCTCAGTCGTTGGAATAGATCCGCTCAGTGCTTCGCTAAGCGCATGTGGACGAGTTCCATTAGCCATAAGAATCTTGGAGGCTCCCCCGCTTAGAGCATCAAGCGCAGCAGTCATCTTTGGGCGCATGCCTTCACGTGCAGCACCTGTTGCAATCAACTCTGTAACTTGCTTGCTCGTAACTGAGCTCAGTGCCGACGATGCATCTTCAGGGTCGCTTCTCAACTGGTCAATGTCACTAAGCAGTACCAGCGTTGTTGCCCCTATGGCGCCAGCAATGGCACCAGCAGCAGTGTCGGCGTTGCAGTTAATAAGTTCACCGCGTTCATCAACAGCAACTGGGCTAACAACTGGCGTAACGCCAGCGTTCCATAAAGCTGTGAGCACTTCGCTTCTCACCTTCGGAGCTCCACCGGCTCGGTCCCAGGGCATACCAAGTGAAGTTGCAGTCATAAGCGTTCCATCAGCACCGTTTAGACCGGCGCTTGTGAGCCCAGCGCTGTTCAGTGCTGCGACAATTTGTTGGTTCACGTGACCAAGTGCCATGGCAACGTAGCCCATAGTTTCTGCGTCAGTGATTCTGAGTCCTTCGTGGAATTTGCTTTCAATTCCTACGAGCCCGAGAAGTTCTGCAATCTGAGGTCCACCACCGTGGACGACAACAACGTCAGTGCCACTGGCACGAAGCTTTTCAATATCTTGGGCGAGGTCAACTAGTACCGGTGAGCGTGGTGACAACGAATCAAGGGCGTGGCCGCCGAGCTTTACGACAACGTGACTCATGGCGTCACACCACCGAGCGGCAGCCCGAGTGTTTCTTCACGCCCAGTCGCAACGTTCCAAGCCTGAATAGCTTGTCCCGCTGCACCCTTAATGAGGTTGTCGAGTGACGACATGGCTACCAGCCATCCAGTTCTTTGATCAACTCGTGCACTCACGATGCAAAGGTTGCTGCCCGCGGTGTCTTTAAGAGCTGGTGGTTCGTCGCTGACAACTACGAATGGGTCGTTCGCATAGGTTTCTCTCAGTAAATCAAGTGCGTTCTGAGTCGTGAACGATGCATCGCTCACCTGTCCATACGCCGTTACGAGCATGCCTCTGCTTACTGGAAGTAGGTGTGGCGTAAAAAGTAGTTCGGCGCCGAGTTCTTGTTGGATCTCAGGAGTGTGACGGTGGTTTAGTAGTCCGTACGCTTCGGCGTTGCCAGCTAGACGAGAAAACTGAAGACGCTCAGCTGCTGCCCTTCCAGCTCCTGAAGTTCCAGAGAGTGCGTTAACAACAATTCCCTTAGTGGCGATCTTCTTGTTGTCAAGAAAAGTACCAAGTGCGAGTGAACTTGCTGTTGGATAGCAACCGGGTGCAGCAATAAGTGTTGCGCCCACTAGTTCGCTACGGTGACGTTCTACGAGACCGAAGACTGACTTTTTTAGAAGCTCTGGTGCGTGGTGCGCTTCTCCGTACCAAGTGACGTAGTCAGTTGGGTCTTTCAGACGAAAGTCAGCGCCGAGGTCTACGACTTGGATGTTCTTTGCAACGAGGTCTGGAACAATCTTCTGGCTCTGTCCATGAGGAAGAGCTAAAAACACCACATCGAGTTCAGTGCTCAAAACATCAGAGGTTTGAGCAAATGTCATGTCAGGGAAAAGTGCACCGAGGGCTGGAACGTGGTCACTCACTCGCTTACCGGCGTTCGAATCCCCAGTAGCAATAACAACGTCCAGGTCAGGGTGGGCCGCGCTAAGGCGCAACAACTCTGATCCGGCGTATCCCGTGGCTCCGACTATTCCAACACGCATATGACATTTTATGCATAAAAGTGACTATAAATGCAAGTTTTATTCACTCGCGCTAGTATCTTTCAATGACTAAAAGGGGTTTAGCGCTATTTGCCGCCATGGCATTTATCTGGGGCATCCCCTATTTGCTCATCAGAATTGCAGTGCGTGAACTAGACCCTGGCGTTCTCGTCTTTGGAAGAACTGTGCCAGCCGCCATCATCATGCTGACGCTCGTTGCCTACAAGAAGCAATTTCCAATCATGATTGCCAACATCAAATGGATTTTGATTTTTGCAGTTATTGAGTTCGGTATTCCTTGGTACTTAATGGGAACTTCTGAAAAGCACTTAACCAGTTCAATCACCAGTCTTCTCATCTGCTGCGTCCCGCTCTTCTCGGTCCTCGGCCAACTCATCCGTCGCACGGAGCACGAAAAGATTTCACAACGACGCATCTTCGGTCTGGCCATCGGAATTATTGGCGTGGCGTTCCTCGTAGGTATTGACGTGCGTGGTGGATCAATTGGATGGGTGGCACTACTGCTCATTGTCTGTGTGGGCTACACCATTGGACCGATCATTCTCGCTACGAAGCTGAATGGAGTTCCGGGGTCAATAGTTATTGCAGGATCATCTGCATTCGTTGCCGTGTGCTGGACCCCATGGAC
>JBAWYN010000085.1:0-4146 GCA_037143535.1 Acidimicrobiaceae bacterium
AAACCAATCTGGGTGGCAAAGGATTTAAACTGCTCTGACCTGGGAGAATGTTCGTAAAAGTAGTCGAGGCCACACTCGCCAATTCCTACCAACTTGGGGTGGCCCGAACGTGCCATTTCAATAATCGGCTGGATGTCACTGAGAGAATCGTGAGGATGAAGTCCAACAGTTGCGTAGAGCTCGACGGGGCCTTCGATCTCGGCAACTGCAAGTGCATCGCGTGAGGTCTCTGCACCAGTGCCAATGACCACAAGTCGATCAACACCAGCGGCAACTGCGTTAGTCATCACTTGTTGAATGTTGAGTGCAACTTTGTCATCAGTTAAAAAACTGTCTTGAATGTGACAGTGTGCGTCAGTCCAGTTGCTCATTACTCACTCTTGATTCTCGGAAAAAGAGGATCGCCCTTCTCAACTTTCACGCCCTTGGGAAATAAGCCCCATTTAGTGTTGTCATTGAAGTTTCCATCTGTTGGCAAGCCGCTAAGTCCCAGTCGCTTCCAGATTTCAGCCGACACAGTTGGCATGGCCGGCGTTGCAAGAATTGAAACAATTCGAATTGCTTCGAGTGCGTCACCCATCACTGCTTCTACTTCGGGACCCGGTTCCATTTTCCACGGAGCGTTTTGTTCGAGGAAGGAATTTGTTGCACCAATAAGTCGCCACGTTGCTTCGAGTGCTGCTTGTGGTGCGAAGCGGTTCCATGCAGCTGTGGTTTCAGTTACGGCGGTCTCTGCATCACTTCTTAGAACCGAGTCACTTCTCGCACCCGGCGAAATTCCATCGCACTTTGACTGCACCACAGTTGCCACACGCGCCACAAGGTTTCCAAGGTTGTTGGCGAGGTCAGTGTTGTAGCGAGCGGTAATTGCTTCTAGTGAGAAATCGCCATCGTTTCCAAGCACTGCTTCGCGAAGTAGGTAGTAACGAATTGGGTCAACGCCGTATTCGTTGGTAAGGACAACTGGGGCAATATCAGTGAGTTTTACGCCACCTTCTTGGGCCATGGTCTTTGAAAGCTTCTGTCCCCCAACGAGGAGCCAGCCGTGGACTTGCACGTGTGACGGTGGTTCAAGTCCTGCCGCCATGCACATTGCTGGCCACCAGACACAGTGGAAGCGAATGATCTCTTTACCAATGAGGTGGTGAGAGCTAGGCCACCACTTGGCAACTTCATCCTCTTCTCGTCCGTAGCCAATTGCCGTGAGGTAATTGATCAACGCGTCGTACCAAACGTAAAAGACGTGCTTTTCGTCCCACGGAACTGGAACACCCCACGAAATAGAAGTGCGCGTAATTGAGATGTCGCGAAGGCCGCCCTTAATAAATGCGTACGCCTCATTGCTCTTTGTTCCAGGTGTTACGAACTCTGGGTTCTTGGCGTAGTACTCAAGCAACTTGTCTTCAAAGGCGCTCAGCTTAAAGAACCAGTTTTCTTCTTCCATTTGCGTAAGTGGTTTTCCGTGAACCGGACACTTTCCATTGTCACTTGCTTCATCGGTGAAATAGTCCTCGCAGCTAACGCAGTAGAGGCCGGAGTAAGTGTCTTTATAGATAAAACCGTTGTCGTAAATCGCTGTGAGGAACTTCTGCACACTTTCGTAGTGGCGAGGCTCGGTAGTTCGAATGAAATCGTCATAACTAATGCCGAGTGCATCCCAAGCTTCTCGGAACCGTGCTGAGGTGGTATCAGCCCAGGCCTGTGGTGATACACCGTTCTTTTCTGCAGCGTCGGCAACCTTTTGGCCGTGCTCGTCTGTTCCGGTGAGGAACTTGGTCTCATCACCAATGAGTCGGTGCCACCGAGCCAAGGCGTCAGCGTTCACCGTGCAATAGGCGTGGCCTACGTGAGGTGCGTCATTGACGTAGTAAATCGGCGTGGTGATATAGAAGCGAGCCATTAACTCAAGGTTACTAAGTTATGAATCCTGCTCGGCTCGAACATCGAGACCGAGTTGATACGCAACTCGGTGAGCAACCCCGAGTGTTTCAGAGACGTACGAGACTGCGTCTCGCAGGGTGGCCCCACTACTCAGCTGCTCAATGATGGCCTTTTTGGCCGTTTCATCATCAACAACAGGCGCCGGTTCTGCGCCATCAAGAACAACAACAATTTCACCGAGAACTTCTCTTGAAGAGTAGCGATCATGCACTTCTTTTAGAGTTCCACGAATTACTTCTTCATGGAGCTTGGTGATTTCTCTACAAACAGCCACCCTGCGCTCTGGGTAGTGAACTGCAAGTTCGCTAAGTGTCGTTACGAGTCGTTGAGGTGATTCATAAAAGACCACCGTGCGTTGTTCTTTTGCCCACTGTGCGTAGAGCGCTTCACGTTCACCAGCTTTTCTAGGAACGAACCCTTCCATAATGAAACGTTCAGTTGGGAGACCGCTAATGGTGAGTGCAGCAATAACCGCCGCTGGTCCAGGAGCCGTCGTCACAAAAAGTCCAGCTTCTGCAACTGCAGCAACAACACGTGTGCCTGGGTCACTGATACCCGGAGTGCCAGCATCGCTGATCAGAACGACAACTTGGCCTTCGCTGACTCGCTTGATGACTTCTTCGCACTGAGAAGCTTCATTGTGCTCATGGAGGGCTTTCAGTCGACCGTTGACGGGAATGTTGTTCGCGCTGAAGAGCGTGCTCGAGTGGCGGGTGTCTTCGCAGTAGATAACGTCGGCCTTTTCCAGTAATTCCAGGGCCCGGCGAGAGATGTCCCCGAGGTTGCCAAGAGGGGTTGCTACCACTACAAGTTGTCCTTGCATCTGCACGTAATTCCCTTCGTTTGGCTTAGTAGGCCATTTACCTACTAACATTGTCACCTATGTCAAAGCGGACTAACAAGCGCAAGCTACGAGCCAAGAAAAAGGCTAACCACGGCAAGAAGCCGAACTGCGGTCGCGGCTAAAGCCGTACCCTTACAGTTTCCCGTCCCACCCACAGTTTCGCTCTTTTAGGAGGGCACTAAGTGGCGTAGGCGTGTCGGTTATTACGCCATCTACCCCGAGGTCCACCAATCTGGACATCGACTCGACATCATTAATTGTCCATACGTGCACGGCTACACCTGATTTGTGAGCTGACTCAACAAATTGCTCATTTACAACCGTGATGTCTCCGAATGATTCTGGAACTTGGAATGAGCACACCGGCGGGACTTTAAGTTCTCCGCCTTCGAGCATCGAGAAGAAGAATGCTGAGGTCTCATTGGTCGCCGCAGAAGTAGCAACTTCGGGGGCCAGCGAGCGAAACTTCTGAATCGCATCGTCATGAAATGACGCAACGATCACTGAGCTTGTTCGCTCAAGTCGTTGCAGCTCTTTATAAAGGAGCTCCTCGTAAGGTTCAACATCAGGAGTTGTTTGCTTGATGTCCATGTTGAGTAGAACTCCAGGAAACGCTTCGCTCACTTCTTCTAGTGTTGCGATTCCAAAACTACGGTCCCTAGGTGCTTTGCCTCGGTGCACGTATTCACTGTCACTGTGACCCGGAGAAACTGCTTCTCCCGCAATCCACCAATACGCATTGTCCATTTCTTGGATCTCGGCCAAGGTGAAATTAGCAATACTCCCCTGGTGATTTGTGGTGCGGTCAACTGTTTCATCGTGACAGACAACAATCTTTCGGTCTTTGGTTGCATGAACGTCCAGTTCAACTGCAGTGGCGCCATTCTTTAGTGCGTTTGAAATTGCAGAGATTGTTGACGATGGCCCTTCGAAGGACCCACCTTGGTGAGCAAATGAAATTACTCTGCGCTCAAGCCAAGGGCTTTTCACGCGTTCGTTCGACCTTGCGGGAATAACTTCTTTTCCATTCGACTTTCCATGTAGAAAGCGAGACCTGGAACAAATCCTGAGAGCAGCATGAGCGCAATGTATCCAACGTGAAGTTTTGCCTTCAGAGCCAAATTAAATGAAGCAATCAAATAAATCGGGTACAGGACAATTCCGTGTCCCACGCCGACGAGGCTGACGAACCATTTGATGTGATGCCACGCAGTTGCATCAACCTTGTGAAGAATCAATGTTGCACAGAGCATTAGCAACGTTGTTCCCGTAATGAATGACATGATTCGGTAACGATTAAAGGCTTTTAACATTTAGTGTCCAAACAGTTTCTTTTTAGGTTTTGTAGCAATGCTTTCTAG
>JBAWYN010000086.1:0-4134 GCA_037143535.1 Acidimicrobiaceae bacterium
GTCTTGGAGGGAAATTTTGCAGCAAGTATTTCACGGCGTTTTTTTGTGAATGGAGTGCTGGGATGAACTTCAGAACTCGGGTGCTGCTCGCCCCAGTTCTCTATGAACCGGTCTACGAGAGCACGGGGGGAAGGCGCACGGTGTTTTCCACGCCAAACCCAGTGCTCTGAAATTGGATTTTCCTCAGAAACATCGGGTTCTGGGATGGTGCGATCTTCTGCCATAAAACCAACTTACCTCGCGCGGCGCTTCGTCGTATGCTCGGCAAATGGACATTTCAGTTACAAAACACGATGCAGTAGCGGTCATCACTTGGAACGAAGGAGAGAACCGAATCAACTTCGACTCTCTTGCACGAATCAACGAGATCTTTGATGACCTAGAAAAAGAAGAAGGCCCGTTAGCGATTGTTCTTACAGGTACTGGCAAATTCTTTTGCAATGGGCTTGACCTCGCAAGATTTGGAAACAACCCAACCGAGCTCTCTGCAACAGTTCAAGAGCTGCAGCGTACTATTGGCCGAATCCTTGTTTTTCCGGCGTACACAGTTGCAGCACTGAATGGACACACCTATGCAGGTGGTGCACTTATTTCTTGCGCCTTTGATCAGCGTGTGATGCGTGAAGACCGCGGTTTCTGGTGCATGAACGAGACCGCAATTGGAATGCCGCTCGGTGATCAGCTGTATTCAATTCTTCTGAACCGACTTCCGCGCGCAACAGCCGTTGACGCAGGAGTCGCCGCTCGTAAGTACTCAGGTCCCGAAGCTCTTGCGGCAGGAATTGTTGAATCAGTGAAGAGTGAGGATGAAGTGCTTTCACACGCAATTGCCATTGCTCAAGCGCACACGACACTTGACCGCAAAGCAATGGGATGGCAGAAGAACACCGTCCATGGTCCGACAGCAGAATTCATCGGTTTCGCTACAAATAAAAAAACGCCAGCTTTATAGCTGGCGTTTTTTACTAAGGCTTTAGATTTACTCAGACTTAGATTTGTCAGCTTTATCAACGAAGCGCCACACAGCTGGGATTGCAAGTCCAGCAATTCCTGCCTTGATGATGTCGCCCCAAATGAATGGTTTCATTCCGAGGTTGAGTGCAGTTGCGAATGAAACATGAATGTCATGAGCGAGCCAAGTAACACCAAAAATGTAGATCACTGCTTCAGCAAGCAACATTGAAATTGCAGCTCGAACCACGTTGCGGTCATTACCACGTGAAGCCAGTGCACCAAGAAGTGCGCCAGCGAACACGAAGCCAACAAGGTAGCCAAATGTTGGGAATGAAATCCCGTGTGCGTGCTGTGCGAACCATGGAACGCCGGCGATTCCAGCGAGAACATAAAAGCTCATTGATAATGACGCACGGCGCCATCCAAGGACTGAACCTGCAAGTAGAACTCCGAAGGTCTGGCCTGTTATCGGTACTGGTGTGAATCCCAAGGGAATAGAAATCTGGGCCAAGATGCCCACTAGGGCGGCTGCACCTACTACGAGGGCGATGTCAGTAGTGAGCGACTTTGGCAAAACATCTGCGAGTACTCGAGGTTGCTTCAGTGCGATTGAGGCAGTTGACATAATTACTCCTTCTAAGCGATTAAAGATACTTTAGGACATACGACGTAAAACATCGAGATTTCGCCAGTTACTAGTTAGATCCAGCCCTGGTCCTGAGCAATTTGCTCGACATCTCCAATGCGTAGTCCGGTCCGGTGTTGCAGGGTGCGAATTAGCCCACCAGCTTCGTAGAGCGATTCGTGCGTTCCGGTATCGAGCCAAGTGGTCGCTCTAGAGAGAACTTCCACGCTGAGCTCACCCATCTCAAGGTATGCGTTATTAAGTGCCGTGATTTCCAATTCACCTCGAGCACTTGGCTCAAGTGTCTTCGCAATTTCAGGAGCTCGCTCATCGTAGAAATAAATACCTGGAACGACGTAGTTACTTTTCGGATTCGCAGGCTTCTCTTCGATTGAAACGACTTTTCCGTTGCTGTCGAATTCGACAACGCCGTATGCAGTTGGATCAACTACTTGGTACGCAAAAATTAGTGCACCCTTGACTTCATTATTTTGTCGAAGGTGTGTTCCAAGACCGGGACCGTAGAAAAGATTGTCACCAAGAATGAGCGCACATTTTTCACCACCAAGGAATTCTTCGCCAAGGATGAGCGCTTGCGCGAGACCATCGGGCTTCTCTTGAATCACGTATGAGATCTGCAGTCCAAACTGTGAACCATCTCCAAGCAAACGAATAAATCCAGGTTGATCATGCGGGGTGGTGATAATCAGAATTTCTCGAAGCCCTGCGAGCATCAATGTGCTGAGCGGGTAGTACACCATTGGCTTGTCGTAAATCGGAAGCAACTGCTTCGATACGGCACGAGTAATGGGGTGCAATCGAGTGCCACTACCACCAGCAAGAATGATTCCCTTCACTCCATTAGTATAGAAGTGAACGAACCCCTTTCTAAAGGCCAGGTATCTCTATGCGCGTTGTAATCACTGGAGCAGCTGGCTTCATCGGTTCTCGTTTTTCTGAGATGTTGCTCGAAAAAGCAGACGAATTGGGTTACAAAGAGATTGTTATTTTTGATGCATTGACCTATTCGGGGCGCCGAGAGAACATGTCTGACGTTCTGAAGGATTCTCGTGTCAGTTTTGTTCACGGATCTATCAATGACCCTGCCCTTGCCAACGAGGTTTTATCTGGCACACACTCGGTTGTTCACTTCGCTGCAGAGAGTCATGTGGATCGCTCAATTACTGGTGCCAAAGCATTCTTCGAAACAAATGTTTTGGGCACCCAACAACTCTTAGAGGGTTCGCGTGCTGGAGGTGTTGAGCGCTTTGTGCATGTCTCAACAGACGAGGTATACGGATCCATCCCTGAAGGATCCTGGAGCGAAGAACACATCTTGGAGCCCAATTCTCCTTACTCATCTTCTAAAGCTGGATCTGATTTAGCTGCACTGGCGTATCACAGAACATTTGATCTTCCAGTAATGGTCACTCGCTGCTCTAATAACTACGGACCTCGTCAGTACCCAGAAAAAGTCATTCCGCTCTTTGTCAGCAACTTGATTGATGGAAAGAAAGTTCCTCTCTACGGAGACGGGCTCAACGTTCGCGACTGGCTTCATGTCGATGATCACTGTCGTGGAATTCTTCGTGTCCTTGAAGATGGACGTGAAGGCGAGATTTACAACATTGGTGGTGGCACTGAGCTCACTAATAAAGAGCTCACCTGGAAACTGTTAGAGCTTTGTGGCCATGACAGTTCAATGATTGAACCAGTAAGCGACCGATTGGGCCATGACCGTCGTTACTCAGTGAACTGGTCAAAAATACAAAACGAACTCGGTTACACACCGCAAGTTGATTTCGAAGAAGGACTTGCTTCAACTGTTCAGTGGTACATCGATAATGAGTCTTGGTGGCGTCCAATCAAGGACCAGGCGTAATGAAGCTACGAGAACTCTCCATTAAGGGTGCCTACGAACTCGAGTCTCCAGTGCATGGTGATGAACGCGGTTACTTTCGTGAGTGGTTCAAGTTGCCTGATTTTGAAATTGAAGAACTCAACTTTCATGCGAAGCAAGCAAACCTTTCTTTCTCTGAGCGCAATGTTGTTCGTGGGCTTCACTACTCGTTAGCCCCAGAAGGCCAGGCCAAGGTTGTTACGTGTGTTCACGGCGAACTCGATGACGTGCTTGTTGATATTCGTGTTGGTTCACCGTCATACGGAAAAGTTGAAGTCATCACTCTTGGTGCCAACTTGGGCAAGTCGGTCTATCTTCCTGCAGGTGTGGCGCACGGTTTTTGCGTCACGAGCGAGAACGCGTCGTTGACGTATCTTCTTTCGTCCCCTTTCAACGCAGCCGTAGAGCTCGAAATTAACCCCATGGACGCAGAACTGAACATTCAGTGGCGTTTGACTGGCACTCCAGTCCTCAGCGACAAAGACGCTGGCGCACCATCGCTGAGTGCTCGTTCAGCCGCTGGTGAATTGCCTAAGTACTAAAAAGGCCTGCATTTGGCCAAAAGGCTGGTCATTGGTAGCGTTATCGGTGTGAGCACTGCACCACTTCGCCTCGTTACCCCAGAAGATCACTCGGTGGTAATTCAAACCTCAAG
>JBAWYN010000087.1:0-4104 GCA_037143535.1 Acidimicrobiaceae bacterium
CTGCGTTCTTTTACGCCATCGACAATCACCGGATCACCCGATGAGACGCCAGCCCACTGCTCTTCGCGCAGGAGATTTCCCTGTCGAATTTCAATGGCGTATTTTTTCACGCTTCATTTTAACTCGACGAATCAAGAAATTTGTGGTCAAGAAGTAAAAGAGATGCGACTTACGTGACTGAATGAACAAACATACAGATCATTTGAAAAACCACATGAGCCAAAAATCACTGACTGCAATGGGCTTTCTGTTGTCACACGGTGCAACTCCTCACCAGTCAAAACGTCGAGCAGAACAATGTCCTCGAGTCCAGTTTCTACTCTGAAGTCATTCATCATCACGACCCCTTCCTCTGGTAACAGAATTGGGTGCATTGCATGATTCAATTTCTTAGACCAAAGAGGCGTTGATGAATTATCGAAGGCGAACGCGCTAACCACGCCATGAGCGCTGTCGTAACCAATAGCAACTTGACGTTCTTCATCAATACATGGCGGATTGGAGACCAAACTATTGACTTGGTCATTTACCGAGTAATTAGTAACACTGGCATCACTCAGCGATACACGAATTAACTTCTGGGATGTCTTCGCATCTCCGATTCCAAGTAGCGACGTTGTGAAGTTCTGTGATCCAGCGCCATTGTCTAGCATCCACACATCGCTCTTGGTAATTACTGGATCCCAGGCAAACTCCTGACCTTCTTCAGTTACATACGTTGCACTGAAGCTGTCGTCACGCTGCAGCGACTTCCCGTCCCAGTGAAGTCGAATCAGCTGAGTCATCGTTACCACGTAGATGTCTCGCCCCTTGGAGCTGAGCCTCGAAACAGACCCTTCGTTAAGCAAATAACTGTCGAGGATAGTTAGGGTGTTTGGATCAATGACAAGAAGCTCGCAGTCGACGCTGTGAGTTGTACTTGGCACACCGGGGCGAGCGCCGCCAAAGTCCTTTAAAACAATTTCGCCACTGTCAAGAATCACGAATGAGTTGTACGGGCGATTTCTTGGAAGCTCTAATGACTTAATTACTTCCAGATCACCACTGAGCTGGTGGATGTAGCGACCAAAGACAACGTAGAGGTATCCATTGGCGTGCGCTGCAATGCCACCTGGCCATGTTGGCCCAGCAACAAGATCGACTGAGCGCGCAACCGTTTCCAATGTCTCAGGATCAATGCGCTCAACCCAGCTGACGGCCTCATCTCCGCCGGTGTGGCAAAGCAAGAAAACTTCACCTGGATCTCGAAGCACCGTCATGGTGCTCACAATCGACATTCGAGAAATGACCTGAGCCTTTTTACCCCTCACAGTGATCGATGGGGCGATTTGTAACCTTGATGGACCACCGTCTTCGCCTGGCCATGGGCTCTTCCAATATCCGAGTGCATTATTCATAGGTATGTTTTAGTCCTTCTCGGTGTCACATGTGTGCCGTACGGTATTGCTATGTCATTTGAACAAGCACTTCCCAAATCATTATCGCCATCTCGTCTAAATGACTTCCAGGCATGTCCGAGGAAATACCAACACTCCTCAGTAGAACGCCTCCCCCAGCCAGCCAGTTACGCGAGTGCCAAGGGAAACTTCGCTCACTACATTTTTGAGCACCTGTTCAAACTTCCAGCACCTGAGCGAACTATTGAGCGCGCTCGTGAATATGTGGAACCAGCCATCGAATCAGTTCTCACTGAAAAGGTTCGAGAAGAGATTGGCCTCAATGACGAAAAGCTCAAGGGGCTTTTGAATGAAACTGAAGAAATACTTGTTACGTATTTCGAGATGGAAGACCCTCGTGAAGTGTCCCACGAAGGCGTTGAGCTGCGCATGGGAGTGACCATAGAAGGCGCACCACTCTTTGGGATACTTGACCGCCTCGACCGTGACAAGGATGGCAACCTCATAATTGTTGACTACAAGACGGGTGGACTACCAAATCGTTCATTTGATTCAACAACGTTCGCTAACGCTGAACTCTATGCCGCTCTCTGCAAAGAAAAACTTGGTGAGCTCCCTACAAAGATGAGACTGCTCTATGTTGCTCACGGCGAAGCAGTGGAGCGTCCAGTAACCGAAGTCAACATTCGTGCCCGTGAAAAAGCAGCAGCTAGCGCTTGGCAAAAGATCAATTCCTATTACAACGACGGAGATTTTCCTGCCACTCCGTCAAAAAATGCGTGTCGCTTCTGCAATTTTAAGGACCTTTGTCGCTCCGAGGGCGTAGCGGTTCCTAGCTAAGAGTCTCTAGGCTCTAGGTATGACTGCATTCGAACTTTCCTACGACTACCGCTGCCCATTCGCAAAGAACATTCACCTTCACATGGTGAGTGCTCTTAAGGCTGGCGGAAAATTTGACGTCACCTTCGTACCCTGGACCATGAGCCAAGGTCACAGGCCTGAAGGCTCACCTGATGTTTGGGAAAATGAAAAATACAACGCAGAGCTGTTGGCCCTTGCAGTGAGTACTTCAATTCGCGATCAGCAACCTGACCTCTTTCTTGATGCCCATGAGGCGATGTTTCGAGGTCGTCACGAAAAAGGTGTTCGACTGGTCAACATTGAAGAAATTGATGGTCTGCTTTCTCCGCTCGGTGTTGATATGCAAATGGTTCGCGATGATGTTGCGTCACGGCGCCCTCACCAGGTCATTGGCGAATCTTTCAAGCGTTTCGAGAAAGTTGAATCGTTCGGTGTTCCAACATTCGTTATTGGAAATGACGCAACTTTCGTTCGTTACATGAATGGTCCTACCAGCGATGCCCAAGCATCTATCGCAGTGATTGAATCGCTCGTTTCAATGATGGCGAACCAGCCTGAAATCAATGAGTTCAAGCACACTCGCGCACCGATGTAATTATTTAGAAGCAAACTCCAACAGGGCGGCGTACGTCGCTTCCATCTCATCCTTAGTCCCAGTGACCTGGGCGTTAAATTCAGTCACGCCTGATGCCGCTAGACCAGCAAGTTGCTCAAGCACCTGTTGCTTCGAACCCATTAGTGCGAGGTCAGATGGCAACTCTGCGCCTTCGCGCTTCATCATGGCTGCGTAACTAGGAAGCGTCGGGTACATCTCGAGTTCCTTATTCATCTTCGCGCTTGCTGACGCAACATCGCTTGTGACACTTACGGGCAGTCCACAAACAATGCGCGGAGTTGGACGACCGGCTTTGGCAGCAGCTTCATCAATAAGTGGCTTGATGTGTGATGCAACAGTCTTTGGTCCCGTCATCCACAGTGCGGTGCCATCGGTGTACGTGCCAGCAAGTTCAAGCATCTTTGGTCCGAGCGCCGCAACAATCACACTAGGAACGCGTGTTTCCTTTGGACCAACTGAGTCCATTGAAATCACTTTGATGCGCTCACCTTGGGCCATGACGGTCTCGCCACGAAGCATCGGCATCAAGGCATCTAGGTATTCGTGCATGTACCCCGCTGGGCGATCAAAGGGAAGTCCCCAGAGGCTCTCAACGACTATTTGGTGCGACAGTCCAATACCGAGTGTCAGGTGTCCACCAATAGCTTCTTGGACGGTGCGTGCTTGGGCCGCGAGCATTGAAGGGTGACGAGGTTGAATTGGCACCACGGCAGTTCCCAGATCAATTTCTGGAACCTCACGGCCCACAACAGCAAAGACTGTCAAGGTGTCTGGTCCAAAGATCTGTGAAGCCCAGAGTGACGTAAAGCCCAAGTCCCTTAGTGACTTGGCTCTTTCAATGGTGCCTTTGAGCGAACCTTCAGTATTTAGTCCAATTGCAATACGCATTTTCTCGCGTCCCTCCAGGATTGCTAGCGTTTCTAGTGTGCCAAGCAACTCACAACCTACTTCCCCTGTCCGCGTCGGTGTGATCGGTGGCGGTCAATTAGCTCGAATGATGGGCGAAGCCGCTGAATCAGTCAACGTAGAACTGCATGTTCTGGCTACTTCTAAGGACGACTGCGCCGTAACAACATGCCACGAAGCATCAGTTGGTGACGCCAAAGACGCCAGTGCCCTCGCCAAATTTGCTGCGAGTGTTGATGTTGTTACTTTCGATCACGAACTCGTTGACCTCGATCAAATCGCCGAACTTGAAAAAAGTGGTGTTGTGGTTCGACCAAGTTCAAG
>JBAWYN010000088.1:0-4097 GCA_037143535.1 Acidimicrobiaceae bacterium
GCTGCACGAAGTACTTCTGCAGACATTGGTCGTAGTTCTTCAAGTGGGCGATTGCGGTGACGTCTGATGCCTAAGTCAACTTGGGCGAGTGCCCCAACGCTGAACTTGTGAGCGATGTCAATTAAAAGAGCAATCTCAACTCCGTAAGAAGTTTCCATGGTTATTGCTTCGAAGGTGCTTCTACGTCCCGCAGTTTCTCCAGCTAGTGGTTGTTTAATTTCTCCGAGCCCCGGATAGAGGAGCGAGAGGATTGGACGTGCGCTGAGTTCATTCACACGACCTCCGCCAGTTGGCATGTTGTGAAGCGGTCTCTCGTAGTAGCCCTTTACGAGTTGGACCTCTTCTTTTTCAAGAAGGGGCTGAATGAGACGCGGCACGTACTCAGTAGTGGTGTTAATAACATCAGCGTCTAAGAAGACAACGAGCTCTGAAGACGTGGCTCGAAGTCCCGCACCCATTGCAGCGCCTTTGCCACTCGTACCACTGAGGTTCACAACACGTGCTCCGTGGTGATCTGCCACGACACCCGTGTCATCGCTGGAGTGGTCGTTCACTACGACGAGCTCATCTATGAGCCCTGCGTGCGTAGAGATGGCGTCAAGCACGGCTCCGATGGTGGAAGCCTCATTCTTCGCTGGCACTATGACGGCCAGCGTGGTTTGGGCTTTAAGGCCAAGTACCGCTTCGAGGTTGAACTGCTCGCGGGTGAGGGTCCAAGGAACATCGTGCATAGGCCTTAAGGCTAGGGCTTGGGGCAAAAACTTGCACTTGACAAATAGGCTCAAAACAACAAGAATTGTTATCAACATCAAGAGCGACAGAGGGACGGGCCCTGTGAAGTCGCGACAACCAGTGTGAAACATGAGCACCCGCTCTTCACACCAGGTGCCAAAGCCCGAACGATGAAAAGGGAGTTTTATGAGTTTCGCAACCGGTCTTCTCTGTAGAGAGTGTGGCTCCACCTATCCAGCTGAGGCTCGCTATTCATGCGACTTCTGCTTCGGACCGCTCGAAGTCAATTACGACTTAGAAGCAGCCAAGGGTGTTGTCACACGTGAATCAATTGAGTCAGGTCCAAATTCGATGTGGCGTTACGCTGCACTCCTTCCAGATCCAGGCGAAGAGCCTGTTGACCTTGGAGCGGGTTGGACTCCACTTCGAAAAGCCACGCGCCTTGCTGAAGTACTCGGCGTTAAAGAACTCTGGCTAAAAGACGACACACGTAATCCAACTGGTTCCTTTAAGGACCGCGTTGTTTCGTGCGCGCTTTCTTCTGCTCGCCGTCTCGGTTTCACGACTGCAGCATGTGCATCAACAGGAAACCTCGCAACTTCAGTTGCAGCGCACGCCGCCTTCATTGGCTGGCCGAGTGTGACGATCATTCCAAGCGACCTCGAAAAGTCAAAGATTGCCATGACCGCAATCTTTGGTGGCACGGTGCTTGGCGTTGAGGGTAACTACGACGACGTGAACCGTCTCTGTGTGGAGCTTGTTGCTGAGCACCCAGACTGGGCGTTCGCGAACGTAAACCTTCGCCCGTATTACGCAGAAGGTTCAAAAACACTGGCCTTCGAAATCACCGAGCAACTCGGATGGAAGCTTCCTGCACAAGTTGTTGTGCCAGTTGCTTCTGGAAGCCAGCTCACCAAGGTCGCCAAGGGCTTCAAAGAATTCATTGAACTTGGCCTTGTTGAAGGTGAAGCACCAATTTTGTTCGGAGCACAAGCAACTGGTTGCTCACCAGTGGCGACTGCCTTTAGCGAAGGCGCTGAAGTCATCACGCCACAGCGTCCAAATACAATTGCTCGTTCGCTCGCAATTGGTAACCCAGCTGACGGTCCCTATGTACTTGATGAACTCCGTAGCCACGGCGGTGACATTGGTTCTGTTCCAGACTCAGAGATTCTCGAATGCATTGAACTGCTCGCAAAGACTGAAGGCGTGTTCGCTGAGACTGCTGGAGGAGTGACTATTGCTTCACTTCGCCAAATGATCAACCGTGGCACCATTGACCGTAATAAGTCAATCGTCGCAATTATTTCTGGCCACGGACTAAAGACTCTCGATGCAGTTGTTGACACTGCGGTAGTGACTGCGACGATTAAGCCGTCACTCGCTTCTGCACAAGAAGCAATTGCTCGCTACACCTTGGAGGCTGCGCTATGAGCGTGATTGTTCGACTACCAAGTCAGCTACGTGTTCTCGTGGGTGGCGCTGGAGAAGTTCCAGTAGAAGCAACTACGGTCCGTGAAGCCATTGTTGGCGTTGATGCCCAGTACCCAGGGATTGCCTTTCGAGTACTGGACGACAAGGGCGCACTTCGCAGATTTGTGAACGTTTTCGTTGCCGACGAAGATGTCCGTTTCCTCGATGGCCTCGATACCGTTTTGGCCCCAGGAGTTACCGTTTCGCTAGTCCCGGCCGTTGCCGGGGGCTGACCTGAATTAGCAGTCTCACCCCTAGACTGCTAATATTGCTCTGCACCAATTGGGTGCTTGCTTAACAGGAGGAATCGCCATGGCGAAACTGATCTCATTCGACGAAGAGGCTCGCAGAGCCCTAGAACGCGGTATGAACAAGCTTGCTGATGCAGTACGCGTCACACTCGGACCTAAGGGTCGCAACGTTGTTCTCGACAAGAAGTGGGGAGCACCCACAATCACTAACGACGGTGTTTCAATCGCCAAGGACATTGACCTCGAAGACCCATTCGAGCGCATTGGTGCAGAACTCGTCAAAGAAGTAGCGAAGAAGACTGACGACGTTGCTGGTGACGGAACCACAACTGCGACTGTTCTTGCCTGGGCCATGGTCCGTGAAGGTCTAAAGAACGTTGCCGCAGGCGCTAATCCGATGTCGCTGAAGAAGGGTATTGAAGCTGCCGTAGAAGCTGCTGTTGCTTCACTGCACGAACTTTCAAAGCCTGCAGACACCAAGGAACAGATTGCTCAAGTGGCATCTATTTCTGCTGCGGACACTGAAATTGGTCAGATGATTGCTGACGCGATTGACAAGGTTGGAAAAGACGGTGTTATCACTGTTGAAGAAAGCCAGTCATTCGGAATGGACATGGACCTCGTTGAAGGAATGCGTTTCGACAAGGGATACATCTCTCCATACTTCTCAACTGACACCGAGCGCATGGAAGCAGTTCTTGAGAACGCTTACATCCTTCTCGTGTCATCAAAGATCACTTCAGTACGCGACGTACTTCCAGTCCTTGAGCAAGTTATGCAGTCGGGTCGTCCACTGCTCATCATTGCTGAAGACATCGAAGGCGAAGCACTAGCAACGCTTGTTGTTAACAAGATTCGTGGAACATTCAAGTCAGCTGCCGTTAAGGCTCCAGGATTTGGTGAGCGTCGTAAGGCAATGTTGCAAGACATCGCAATCCTTACTGGTGCCACAGTTATCTCTGAAGAAGTTGGCCTGAAGCTGGACACCGCAACACTTGAGTCACTTGGACAAGCTCGCAAGATTGTTATCACTAAGGATGAGACAACAATCATTGAAGGTGCTGGATCTAAGGACGAAGTGAATGGTCGCGTAAACCAGATCAAGGCTGAAATCGACAACACTGACTCTGACTACGACCGCGAAAAGCTCCAAGAGCGTCTCGCAAAGTTGTCTGGTGGAGTTGCTGTCATCAAGGTTGGAGCCGCTACTGAAGTTGAGCTCAAGGAAAAGAAGCACCGCATCGAAGATGCTGTTTCGACTACCAAGGCTGCAATTGAAGAAGGTGTGGTTCCTGGTGGTGGCGTTGCGCTACTTCGTAGCCAGAAGAACATCTTGGAAGCTGCTGAGAAGCTCAGCGGTGACGAGCAGACCGGTGCACGGATGGTCGCTAAGGCCGTAGAAGCACCGCTTAACCAGATTGCCGTTAACGCGGGTCTTGAAGGTGGCGTAATCGTGGACAAGGTTAGAAACCTTGCCAATCCAACTGAGGGTCTGAACGCCGCAACTGGTGAGTACGAAGACCTCATCAAGGCTGGAGTTATTGACGCAATGAAGGTAACTCGTTCTGCACTTCAAAACGCTGCATCAATCGCTGCTCTGTTCCTAACAACAGAGTGCGTCATTGTTGACAAGCCTGAAGC
>JBAWYN010000089.1:0-4090 GCA_037143535.1 Acidimicrobiaceae bacterium
TTGCATTGAGGCGCGGGTCACAAATCGATGTGTAGTTGTCATCGAGGTGCTGTTCTTCTAGGCGAGACCCTCCACCAAGACACTCAGTGACATTGTCACCTGTTAGCTCGATGTGAAGTCCACCAGGCCACGTGTCGAGTGACTGCAAGAGTGAGAAGAACTGTGAAGTCTCCGACAATATGTCATCGAAGTGACGTGTCTTTTGCCCACCAGATGCTTTAAAGGTGTTTCCGTGCATCGGGTCACAGGTCCAAAGAACGTTGCGTCCGTCACTGCGCATAGCGTCAACGAGCTCAGGCAACTTCTTTGCGATGTTTTCATGTCCCATACGAGAAATGAGCGTCAGTCTTCCCGGGACGTTCTCAGGGTTAAGAACATCGGCGAGGCGACGAAGGTCATCAACAGACATGTTGGTGCCGACCTTCAGTCCAAGTGGGTTAGAAACGCCGCGCAGGAACTCCACGTGTGCTCCGTCGAGTTGAGCAGTGCGGTAGCCAATCCAGAGCATGTGCGCTGAGCAGTCGTACCAGTCGCCAGTGAGCGAATCTTGTCGGGTGAGTGCTTGCTCGTAAGGGAGAATCAGTGCTTCGTGGCTTGTGTAGAAGTCAACACCTTGAAGTGCCGGGTCATCGAGCATGTCAATGCCACATGCCTTCATGAACTTAAGTGAGCGCTCAATCTCGTCAGCAATGATTGAGTAGCGCTTTCCTTCAAGTGAATTTTCTACAAATTCTTGGTTCCATGCGTGAACGCGGGAAAGTGCAGCGAATCCACCAGTAGTGAATGCGCGAAGAAGGTTCAGAGTCGCAGTGCTCTGGTTGTAGGCCGCGAGTAGTCGCTCAGGATTCGGCGTACGAGCTTCCTTGGTGAATTCTTCACCGTTAACGATGTGCCCTCTAAAAGCAGGGAGCTCAACACCGTCAATTGTTTCGAAATTTTCAGAACGTGGCTTTGCAAACTGACCAGCAATTCTTCCAACCTTCACCACTGGGACGCCTGCTGCATAGGTAAGGGCCACAGCCATTTGGAGAATGACTTTCAGTTTGTCCCTAATCGCGTCTGCTGATCCTTCGTGGAAGGACTCCGCGCAGTCGCCAGCTTGGAGCAAGAAGGCTTTGCCTGCAGCGACTTGTCCTAGGTGTTCTTGGAGGCGACGCGCTTCACCAGCAAAGACAAGTGGCGGCTTTTTCGCGAGTTCTACTTCAACGCGTGCGAGGTGAGCTTCATCAGGCCAAATAGGACTCTGGGCCGCGGTGTGACCGCGCCATGAGCTTGATGTCCAAGGCTTTTTTGCTTCTACCATCTAACAAGCGTAGGGCCTAGGGGGTCTCTAAGGCAATCGCGCTCTAGGCTCATGGCATGAAAGCAGATCGCATTGGACTCTTCGGTGGAACCTTTGATCCACCGCACTTTGGCCACGTTGCTGCATTAAAAGCTGCCATTGCGACAAATCTGTTTGATTACATTGAGGTAACAGTTGCTGGTGACCCCTATCAAAAGAGCTCTTCAGTGCAACTGCATTCTGCAGATGTCCGCCTCAAGATGGCCCAGGCTGCCTTTGACGGCATTGAAGGTGTTCGTGTTTCAGACCGTGAAATCAAACGCGATGGTCCTTCGTACACAATTCATACTGTTCGTGAATTGCTTAAAGAAGCCGAGCAGGTAGACCTTCTCATTGGTGCAGATCTTTCTTCGCAACTCGACTCGTGGCACGAATCAGAGCAACTTCGTTCACTAGTGAAAGTCGGAGTCATTCCAAGACCTGGGGGAGAGCAAGAATTGCCACTCGGGTGGAGCGCATATTTAGTTCCGATGGACCCGGTTGATTTGTCGAGCACGTACATTCGTGAAGCCGCAAATCTCAATGAGAATCTTCAGGAATTGGTCCCTGACCCGGTAATTCCCATTTTCGAAGGCCGCTAGTTGTAGTCTTTACATAGATGGCCGTACGCAACTATGACCTATCCGGACACAGGTCACCAAGACTGTCCGTTCTGGAATCGGCGCCCCTAAGGCGCCAAGATGTCCGACGCTCTAAGCAGCGCTACCTGATTGCCGGTCTCGCATCTGTTTCGCTTCCATTCATGGCTGCGGTTGTTGTGCTCGGGGTGGCCCACTGAGCCAGGCCTTATTCAGCGGCGAGGAATCTCGCGGCCCACACACAGAATTCGTCGCCAAACTCATTGATGCAGCCCAGCGCGGCGCTGATGAAAAACTGAGCCTTGATACTGCGGCACTCGATCTTCGCGACCTCGTCGACTCGTTCGATGCTCTGGTTGTGGCAGTTGGCAGAAATGATCGCCAGGTCCGCTCCATTGCAGAAGAGATTGAACGTCTTATTGAAGTTGAACTTGACATTAAGCCGCTACGCGAAGAGGGTTGGACTTCAGGTCAGTGGGTCGCACTTGACTACGGAGACGTCATCGTTCACGTTTTTGATGAAGAGTCTCGTGACTACTACGACTTAGAGCACCTCTGGAACGCTGCGCCGACAAAGCACACCGAACACACTCGTTAATTAATGAGTTGTGAGTACTGGTAGCCGTAGACATGCGGAACTGTTTTTCCGGTCAACAGCATTGCGTCCTGGGTAACACCTTCAATTGCAAAAACCACACCACTGCGCGCACCAGCGGCTTGAGCGGTGAGAACAACTTGGCCAACGGCCACAGGATTTTCGAGCAAATTGAATGCCGAGATTGACGCTGCGAGGTTTACTCGGGCTACGCCATTGAGCACGGATACCTGAAGAATCTGAAGCCCACTTGGAATGTCGGTCCGCAAATGAGCTGCACTTTCTTTTGCGGAGAGTCGAAGCAGAAGTTGATTGAGTGCATCAACAACCTGCACCGGTGAAGTAACAACTCTGGGCGAAATAACAAGTCGTCCCGCGCGCACTAAGTACACAGGAGTGCGAGTGAATTGCACGGAAGTATTTGTTCCTGGGATGTTTTTGTCGAGAAGGCCGAAGGGGACCTTTTCTTTTGCAACAGTTACTGGTCCCTTGGACTGTGGAATGAGTGAGCAGCTACTTAGAAGCACGGCGCCGAGAAAAAGTCCAATCACTACGCGGAGTTTTCTCATGCGTACTCCTCAGCGCTAATTGGGATTGAAATTTGCATTCGTGCGCCACCTTCTGGACTTTCAAGTGCAGCGATTGAACCATCGAAAGCAAGAATGTGTTCTTTCACGAGTGCGAGTCCGAGTCCTGTTCCACGGACCGAGCTTCTGTCGTGGGCCATGCGACCTCTAAAGAATCTTTCAAATACCTGAGTGCGTTCTTCTGCTCCGATTCCTGAACCAGCGTCATCAACATTCACAATGAAGTTTTTTGCAGTGCACTCGACACGAATGGCAACAGCACCACTGGCGTAGCGTGTCGCGTTATCAAGAAGGTTTGCAATTACGCGCTCAAAACGACGACGATCAACAATGATGTGTGGATTCTTCACACTTACGCCAAGCTCGATTGGTGGAACATCAATCCCTAGTCGTCTTGAGGCTGACCTGGCTGATTGATTAACGAGCTCCACCGCAGCGACGGTTTCGCTGACGTGTGGCGTTGCTCCCGCATCATTCCTGGCCATTTCAAGAAGGTCTTCTACTAATGCTTGAAAGATTGCTAAGTCTGCGCTTAGAAGGTCCAAGCTTTCTTGACCCGCTGGAGATAGTTCTGCACGGTGTTGTTGAAGGATCGCAGCCGTTGTGACAACTGTTGTGAGAGGGGACCTGAGCTCGTGCGATACGTCACTAGCGAAGCGAGCGTCTCGCTCTAAACGTTCTACGAGTTGGCTCACCATTTCATTGAATGAGTCGGAAAGCTGTTGCACTTCACGGTCTGCGTTGCTTACGCTGAGCCGTGTGCTGAGCTCACCTTCAGCAATAAGCGCTGCAGCTTCTGAAACTTCTTGCAGCGGTCTGACCGCACGTCTGGTGGCCCATAGTCCGCCAACGATTCCAATGCCTGAAATTGCCAGCGCGCCCAGGCCAAGCAGCTCCAGCAAAGTTCTAAGAGTGTTGGAGAGCGAAGTAAGCCCAAAGACTTCAAAGTACTGAGAGTGCACTGATGGAATTGGAATCGCCACAATGT
>JBAWYN010000090.1:0-3921 GCA_037143535.1 Acidimicrobiaceae bacterium
CGAGGTCCATGAGCATTGTTCTCGATGCGTTCGATGGTTCTGTTACGTACGTTCCACATAGCTTCCACAGAAGCCACGTGTCTACCGTGCAGAGTGCAGGCGAGGTTGCACCGCTAAGCGATCCGTTATCGATTAGCCACTTCATCTTTGTTGCGGAGAAGTATGAATCAATAACCAGACCAGTTGTTTTTCTAACTAAGTCACTGTGCCCTGATGAAGTCATTTCATCGCAGAGTGGAGCGGTGCGCTTGTCTTGCCAGACAATTGCGCGGTGGAGAATTTCACCATTTGCCCTGTCGAACGCGACAGTTGTTTCACGCTGGTTAGTTATTCCAATAGAGAGGATTTTGTGGCCCGCCGCTTGGGCTTTTTTGGCGACCTCACTGAGGGTGGCAATCGCTAGGTCGGCGATTTCTGCCGGATCGTGCTCCACCAACCCTGGCCCAGGGAAGTACTGGGTTAGTTCTCTGTAGCTCGAGTCAACAAGTTCACCCCGCTGGTCGAAGGCGGCTGTACGGACCCCTGAAGTGCCTGCGTCGAGGGCGAGAATTAGCTCCATAGGGGTCAGGCTACTTAGGGTTCGAGGGGTCTAGAAGTCCGTATGGCTAGGGGCGTAAAAATAATTCAAAAAAGTCCAAAATAGAGTTGACATGATGTAATTACAGTGCTGTAATAGCACAGCATCTTGCGATGTGCCGGTGGGAAACCACTACATATAGTGGTTTGGGCCCCTTGGAGCGACTATCCTTGTTATCCCGACTCCTAGTTCGCTTGAAGCATTTTTAGTGTCGGATTCGGAAAGAAAAGAGAGAAAAATGGCTATCGCACCTCAGCGACTTGGAATTGGTATTCGCAGATTTTTTACTACGGAGGACCGTCACCCTTATGACGAAATTATTTGGGACCGTCGTGATGCGCGTATCTCGAATTTCCGCGATGGCTCCGTTGCCTTCGAACAACTTGGTGTCGAAGTCCCAGCTTCATGGTCATTCAATGCCACCAACATTCTTGCTCAGAAGTACTTCCGAGGAACCCTCGGACTCCCTGAGCGCGAGACCAGCCTGAAGCAGGTTGTGGACCGCATTGTTGACACCGTTGCCAACTGGGGCATTGACTCGAACTACTTCGTAGACGAACAAGAGGCCGAGACATTCCGTTCAGAGCTCAAGCACATCCTGGTCACTCAAAAGGCCGCATTCAACTCACCGGTGTGGTTCAACATTGGTGTGAAGGATGTTCCACAGCAGGGAAGCGCATGCTTCATCCTCGCGGTGCAGGACTCAATGCGTTCAATTCTTAACTGGTACACCGAAGAAGGAATCATCTTCAAGGGTGGATCAGGTGCTGGTGTAAACCTTTCAAAGATTCGCTCAAGTGCTGAAGGCCTCGAAGGCGGAGGAACCGCGAGTGGTCCTGTTTCATTCATGCGTGGTGCTGACGCTTCTGCTGGAACTATTAAGTCCGGTGGAAAGACTCGTCGCGCAGCGAAGATGGTCATGCTTGATGCAGATCACCCAGACATCGAAGAGTTCATCTGGTGTAAGGCCAACGAAGAGAAGAAGGCACGTGTTCTTCGTGACAACGGCTTTGACATGGACTTAGACGGTAAGGACATCCACTCAATTCAGTACCAGAACGCCAACAACTCGGTTCGTGTTTCTGACGACTTCATGCAAGCAGTTCTTGACGACGCTGACTGGAACCTCACGGCTCGTGCCGGTGGCTCAACAGTTCGTGCCGTAAAGGCCCGCGACCTATGGCGTCAAATGGCTCGTGCTGCGTGGGAATGTGCTGACCCAGGTCTGCAGTTCGACACCACTATTAACAAGTGGCACACCTCAAGCAACACCGACCGTATTAACGGTTCGAACCCTTGCTCTGAGTACATGCACATTGACAACTCAGCTTGCAACCTTGCAAGTATCAACTTGATGCACTACCTACGCGAAGATGGTCGTTTTGATGTTGAAGCGTTTAAGCACACAATTGAAGTTCTCTTCACTGCTCAAGAAATCATCGTTGGTGCTGCTGACTACCCGACAGAGATGATTGGAATCAACTCACGCAAGTTCCGCCAGCTCGGACTTGGTTACGCCAACATCGGTGCGTTACTCATGGCATCTGGTCTTGCGTACGACTCTGACCAGGGTCGTGCAGTTGCTGCATCAATCACTGCATTGATGACTGGCCACGCGTACGCCACCAGTGCTCGCACTGCTGGACGCATGGGGCCTCACGAAGGTTTTGCCGAGAACGCTGAGCCAATGATCAATGTTCTTCGCATGCACCGTGATGCTTCGTACCAGATTGACGCAAAGCTTGCTCCTGCTGACATCTTGGAAGCTGCACAGCACGCGTGGGAAGAAGCAGTTGACCTTGGAACACGTTACGGAACACGTAACGCCCAGGCCACTGTTCTTGCTCCAACCGGAACAATCGGACTTCTCATGGACTGTGACACCACTGGAATTGAGCCTGACCTTGGACTCGTGAAGTTCAAGAAGCTCGTTGGTGGTGGAAACATGGCCATTGTTAACCAGACAGTGCCACGTGCACTAACCAAGCTCGGTTACTCAGACGACGAAGTTACTGCGATTGTTGAATACATTGACGTGAACAAGTCAATCATGGGTGCACCGGCTCTTAAGCCTGAGCACCTTCCAGTATTCGCATGCTCAATGGGTGACAACACCATTCACTACCTAGGTCACGTGAAGATGATGGGTGCAGTACAGCCATTCATCTCGGGTGCAATCTCAAAGACAGTGAACATGCCAGAAGATGCAACAATCGAAGACGTAGAAAACCTTCACTTGGATGCATGGAAGCTTGGCGTCAAGGCTGTTGCTATCTACCGCGACAACTGCAAGGTTGGACAGCCACTTTCAACTGCCAAGAAGGACGGCGAAGAGTCAACGAACTCAGTCACCGCTACTGACAGCGTTGCTGCAGAACTTCAGACCAAGATCAACGCACTCGAAGCTCAGCTTCAGATTGCTAAGTCTGAGGGTGGCGCCAGCGTTGTAGTTGGTGCTGTTCGTGAGCGTCTTCCACGCCGTCGCGTATCAACAACATTCTCATTCCGTGTTGCGGACTGTGAAGGATACGTAACTGTTGGTGAATATGAAAACGGTCGTCCAGGTGAAGTGTTCATCAAGGTTTCAAAGCAGGGTTCAACTCTTGCTGGAATCATGGATGCCTTCTCGATCTCAATCAGTCTCGGACTCCAGCACGGCGTGCCACTTGCAACCTATGTTCGCAAGTACGTCAACTTGAAGTTTGAACCATCAGGAATGACTGACGATGCAGACTTACGTATTGCAACGTCACTTGTTGACTACATCTTCCGTCGCATGGCGCTTGACTACTTAAGCCCATCAGAGCGTGAAGAGATTGGTGTGCTTTCAACAAGTGAGCGCATCCAGCCAACACTTCCAGAGGTTGTTGAGCAGTCAACACCATCAGCTGGCATCAGTATCCAGCCAACATTGATTGAAGTAGCTCCAAAGCCTGCTGCACAGCCTCCACGTGAGACTCCAGCAACTGAGAGCCACGACGCTCCAATGTGTTACCAGTGCGGTGACCAGATGCAACGTGCTGGTTCATGCCACGTATGTGCCAGCTGTGGCGCAACAAGTGGTTGCAGTTGATCTAAGCATTAACGATGTAATGAAAATCCCGGGGCAACTGCCCCGGGATTTTTTATTGAGTAATTCGACCGTCTTCTTTAGGAGTCAAACTCTTTCGAAGGCTGAGCATCATCAATGAGCCTCCTAGAGAAGCACTGCCAATAAATAGTGGCCACCAAGATCCAAGATTCGAGCTGAAAAGAATCGAAGTAAACGCTGCAGCCACCATTGATGAAACGCCCCACGTGAGCCCGGAGGCAGCGTTATAGCGTCCGCGTAAATGCTCAGGAGC
>JBAWYN010000091.1:0-3796 GCA_037143535.1 Acidimicrobiaceae bacterium
CGTCTCCAGGTTTTAGATTGACACGGCCCCATGACCTGGCGAGCAGGTTGAACGATTCTGTGCAGTTCTTGGTGAAGACAATTTCCTCAGCTCCTCCAGGAGCATTTATAAATTTTGCAATTGCGCGTCGAGCGCCCTCATAGGCTTCGGTGGCCTCGCTGGCTGTTTGAAAAACTGAGCGGTGAACATTGGCGTGATGCAGTTCGTAGTGGCGAGACATCGCTTCAATAACGGCACGCGGAGGAAGTGACGTAGCGCCAGAGTCCAAGTACGTAATTGGATGGCCATTGATAACGCGAGTTAGTTGTGGGGTATCAGCCCTAACTAGTGCAGCGTTAAAGCTGGTCACGCGCTGACCGGCCGCCAGGCGTCGTAACCTTCGACTTCAATTTTCTCGGCGAGCTCTGGGCCACCGGAATGAACAATTTTTCCGTCAACAATGATGTGAACGCGGTCTGGCTTAATTTCTTCCAGAAGCTTTACGTAGTGCGTTACGACAACCGCACCCATAGTTGGGTTCTCTTCGCGGACAGTGCTAACTCCACGAGCCACAATTCGAAGTGCGTCGATGTCGAGACCGGAATCTGTTTCGTCGAGGAATGCAATAGTTGGCTCCAACAGTGCCATTTGGAGCACTTCGTTGCGCTTTCGTTCACCACCAGAAAAACCATCGTTGAGGTGTCGCTCAGCAAATGCTGGGTCCATGCCTAGGCGCTCCATCCATTCCATGAGATCAAGTCGAACTTCGAGGACGCTCAACTCTTCGAGCCCCTTTCGCGCAGCGATTGCTTGGCGAAGAAATTGCACCACTGAAACGCCGCTAATGGCTTCAGGGTATTGAAACGCAAGGAAGATTCCAGCGCGTGCACGCTCGTCTGGCGACCACGTCGCGATGTCCTCGCCGTTCAGAAGAATCTGTCCTTCGGTGACGGTGTATCCAGGGTGTCCCATTACGACGCTCGCCAGCGTTGATTTGCCAGCACCGTTTGGACCCATGAGGGCGTGAACTTCTCCGGCGTTGACAATGAGGTCGACGCCACGAAGGATTTGAGAATCCTCGGCTTCAACGTGGAGATTTTTGAGTTCTAAGAGGGGTGCAGGCACATAGAGAGCCTACCGGTGATATTGAGCCCTTAGCCCAAATATTTACCAGCCGCGCTCTATCCATTCCGCCAAATGTGGACGCTCAGTTCCAATGGTGGAACTGTCACCGTGGCCCGGCCAGAAGATGGTCTCATCGCCAAATTGTGCGTAGAGCTTTTCCAGTGAGGTAATGATCGTGGTGAAGTCGCCACCTTCGAAGGTTGCGTTTCCAGGACCACCAGGAAACAACGTGTCACCGGTGAAGAGCAGTGGTGTTGAGAGTAATGAAAAACAAGTGCTCCCTGGAGTGTGTCCTGGAGTGTGGTGTGCGAGAAGACGGAGAGATCCACACGAAATCAAGTCGCCATCTTCAATAGTGTCGTCATAACTCGAAAGCATTGCTGTATCGCCAGCTCCGACCAGGACTGGAATCTCAGCGGCGCGGAATTCTTCGACGGCACCAATGTGGTCCCAGTGGCCATGGGTGGTCAAGACCTTTTTGACCTGGAAAGCACTGGCTGCTTCCAGGAGCAGTTCGGCCTCATTTGCAGCATCAATAAGGATGGACTGGCCACTTTGGCGACAAGTAATGATGAATACGTTGTTGGAGAGAGGCCCCACCACCAGGCGGCGAATCTCAGCAATTTCACTGGTCCACAGAAGTTCAACCTTTTCCACCTCCCAAGACTGCCACCTTTCGCGGGGGGTGTCAGTTTTTGGCTAATGTCACATAGGGCCGGGCTACTCACCGGTAAGGGAAAAGGACATCATGAATTTCGGATTCAGCGAAGAACAAGACGAACTACGCAAGATGGTGAAGCGCTTCTTAGAAGAGAAGTCACCAGAGACAGAAGTACGCCGCGTGATGGCGACTGATGAAGGGTACGACCCAGCAGTCTGGTCATTGATGGCGAACGAACTCGCACTACAAGGTCTTGGCATCCCAGAAGAATTCGGCGGTCAGGGTTACGGACCTGTTGAGCTCTACGTTGTCTTCGAAGAGATGGGTGCAGCACTTCTTTGCTCTCCATACTTCTCGACTGTTGCTCTTGCATCAAACGCACTTCTCCAAGTTGGAACTGATGCCAACAAGAAGGCGTACCTCCCAGGAATCGCATCTGGCGAAACAATCGCAACTGTTGCACTCACTGACGAAGCTGGCGACTGGGATCTTTCAAAGATCAAGGCCACAGCAACTGGTTCAGGCGACTCGTTCAAGGTGAGCGGAACATTTAGCTACGTAACTGACGCCAATACTGCGTCACTTATCTTGGTTCCAGCACAAACTTCTAAGGGTCTTTCACTCTTCGCTGTTGCTGGTGATGCTGCTGGTGTTACACGCACACTTCTTCCAACAATGGACCAGACTCGCAAGCAGTCAAAGGTTGAACTTAAGGACGCCGCTGGTGTACTTATTGGAACTGAAGGCGGAGCACTTGCCGGCCTACAGACAACTCTTCAGATCGCTGCATCAGCACTCGCTGCTGAGCAAGTTGGTGGAGCCCAGCGTGTTCTAACTAACGCAGTTGAATACGCGAAGCAGCGTGTTCAGTTCGGTCGTCCAATTGGTTCATTCCAGGCAATCAAGCACAAGTGTGCTGACATGCTCCTCGACGTTGAATCTGCAAAGTCAGCTGCGTACTACGCAGCATGGGCTTCACAAGAGCTGAGCGACGAGTTGCCAATTGCTGCAAGTCTCGCGAAGTCTTTCTGCTCAGAGGCCTACTTCCACTGTGCTGCAGAGAACATTCAGATTCACGGTGGAATTGGATTTACATGGGAGCACCACGCTCACCTGTACTTCAAGCGTGCCAAGAGTTCTGAACTGTTCCTCGGTGAGCCTTCATACCACCGCGAACTTCTAGCTACTCGCCTAGGTATCTAAATAGGTGCTCGATCACGAGCAACTAATCAGTGGTACTTCTCACTTAGAACTCCGTATTGCTACGGGCTCTTCGACGGCTTCGTCAGGTCACATCCTTATCTTGATGCACGGTCTTCCGCGCACTATGGGCATGGGTCGCCAAGCGGCGGGGCTTCTTCCAGAGCTCGCTGAGCACTTAGCGAATGAATCCGGCTGGACAGTGGCGACGGGGACGCTCTCTGGTGTTGGCACTAGCACTGGAACCTTCAGCGCTTCACAGTGGAAACAAGACATCACCACTGTTGTTGAGCGCATGAGTAAAGAGAAGCAACGTATTTCACTTGCGGGCTTCGGGTTCGGGGGAGCGTTAGCACTCAACACGGCGGCAAATGACGAACGCGTTCAAGGTGTCGCCACATTTGCGGCTCCTGCACACCTGCCCCATTGGAGTGGATCGGCCGAAGAGCTGCATCGAGGAATAAAAATCGCTGGCGTGGTGAGTGACGCAGTTGCGCTGCAGTCAGTGCAAGAACTTTATGACGATGTGCTTTCTGTTGATCCACTCGGATCAGTAGCAAAAATTCCTCCACGTCGACTTCTTATTGGTCATGGTTCCGATGACATAGAAGTCCCTACTCAAGACGCAAGAGACCTCGTTGATGCAGCGCAGCAACATGCAGAACTTCGAATCATTCAAGGAGCTGGCCACCAAATGCGAGCTGATCCTCGGATGGTTGCAACGTTGCTCGGGTGGCTAGACCGCCACTAAGAGCCGAAGGCTCTGGTGAGCTCTTCTGTGATTTGATGAGCCACTGCTTCGGGGTCCGTTGCCTCCGTGAGCGCTCTCAC
>JBAWYN010000092.1:0-3760 GCA_037143535.1 Acidimicrobiaceae bacterium
TGTGCCTTTGGTCTTCCTGCACTCGCTGAAGATCTCATGAGCATTACGCATTCATCAAAAGATCCGAGGGGCGCTTATGAGCGACTGCAGAGTCGCTGTGACTCAATTGAAGGTCGCGGTGCCTGTCGCCACCCCGACGGTGTAATTCGACTGGTGAGATCTGCGCTCAAGGTGTTCGCGGATGACATTGCACAGCACATTGTTGGGCGTCCATGCAGTGGGACCCAGCGCCCGAAGCACACAATTGCGATTCCAACGCTCGAGCACGAGGACGAACTTATATGGGAGTAGTGCGTAAGCGTTCTGGATCATTTGTTCTCAAGGTAAATCCGATTCTTTGTGACGGATTCGGACACTGCCACGAATTAGCGCCTGAACTTGTCGACGTAGACGAGTGGGGCTATCCCATTGTTGCAACAGAGCCTGTCGCCCTGAGCAATTCTGGGCTGCTCCAGTCAGCTCGCTATGCAGTGCGTGGTTGCCCACGCCAAGCCCTAAGTATCGAGCGAAGTAACGACTCAGTTAAACCTCAATAAAACGTTTATTTGAGGGGTAGTTGGAAAACCTAGTAGTGTCGTACAAGCCATGGGATCATTAATTAAGAAGCGCCGTAAGCGCATGCGTAAGAAGAAGCACAAGAAGATGCTGAAGCGAACACGCTTCCAGCGTCGCGCCGCCGGTAAATAACTAGTTTCTACGCCTCTTGTGGCGTAGTGCTTGTCTGGCGGAACCGAAGAGTGCCTGCGGGACCCTGCACATCCCACACTGATTGGCCTGGTTCCAAGTGACCTTCAACAAACATCGTTGAGCCCGATCCCGCGAGATGAACTTCTTTTCCTAGCTCTGCACTCAGCCAATTCATTGCCTTATGTAGGCGTGGTTCAACAATTCGAGCAGCGCGTTCGAGATGGTTTCTTCCCGCACCAACTTCTCCCAGTTCATCAAACGCTTGGTAGCAAGCCTTCGTGTCAACTGAGAAGTTCGGAATGATGAGCGTAACGTCACGCTTCTCGAATTGAAGTGGTGTCAATACTTCGCCAATACCTTCAACCAATGCGCGTCCTCCCAGTTGGCAAAACGGAACATCACCGCCCAGCGTTGCTGCGAGTTCTGCGCTTATGCCCCCTACCCATCTGAGAATTGCCCCTGCGTCACTGCTTCCGCCGCCGAGTCCGCCGCCGGCTGGAATGACTTTGTCAATCGTGACGCCAGCTTTTCTGCCTACGAGGTTGAGTGCTTTAGAAACCAAATTCGTTTCATCAAGTGGAACGCGAATGCTGGCCGGCGTGAGTCGTAGATAGTCATCTGCTTCTTCAATAATCAGTCGGTCAGAGAAGTCCAGCGAAACCATCTCACTTCGAAGAGTGTGATAGCCGTCCTCGCGCACGCCAGTGACTTCTAAGAACCAGGTCAGCTTGGCGGGGGCGAGGAGTTCTTTCATCGAGCTGCTACCAACTTAGCGAACTCTTCTATCGTGAGCTCCTCTGGACGCTTGGTTTCAGCCACTCCGGAGCGTTCAAAGACTCCTTCGCTCGCCCAACCGTTAAGGGATCGTCGAAGCATTTTGCGACGTTGCGCAAAGGACATACGAATCACTTCAAAGAGGTCAGCTTCGCTGACTTCGCTTGGATCGATGCGAACACTGTCGCGTCTAACAATTGAAACAAGTGCTGAGTCAACATTGGGCTTGGGATAAAAGACTGAGGGTCCAATTTTTCCGACGACTTTGGCGTCAGCAAAATACTGAACACGAAGTGACGCAGCGCCATACGCCTCATCACCGGCCTGGGCCGCAAAGCGCTCGCCCACTTCTTTTTGCACCATAACGAGCATGCGCTTAATGAGCGGCTGTGACTCGAGCAGATGAAGGACCAGCGGTGTTGCAACGTTGTACGGGAGATTGGCAATGATTGCGGCTTCTCGTCCACCAAGAATTTCGCTGTAGTTCGCATTCAGTGCGTCAGCGTGATGAACCGTTACCCCATGCGGCTCGACAACTGAGCGAAGTGGCTCAAGCAGGTAACGGTCAACTTCCATTGCCTGCACTTCAGCACCAGTTTCAATTAGCGCGAGGGTCAGCGAACCAAGTCCTGCACCAATTTCTAGAACGAGGTCACCTGGTCCAACTTCGGCGAGCCTGGCAATACGACGAACGGTGTTTGGATCAACTACGAAGTTTTGGCCCAGAGCTCGCGAGGGCTTTAACCCATGCGCTTCAAGGATTGCTACGAGGTCAGTGCGAGTGTGGGTCACCAGGACACTCTGACACGAATGACGCCCTTGCCCAGTGGTGACAGTTGCGCAAATTGTGTCATCGACAAGTCAATGACGCGTGGGTACGAAGCATTCTCACGGTCCGTAACAACGCACGCAATGGTTTTTCCTGTCGCTAGGTTCTGCACACGTACGTGCGTGCCAAAGGGCAACGTTGGTGAAGCACAGCGTCCAGGGACATACGAGTACCACGTGGCAACGCCAATGACGTAACGCTTCGGAGCTGGTTTAAGCGTTGTGGTCGTTGCTGGAACAGTTGTTGTTTCGCCCGGAAGAGTGGTGGTTGTTTCGCCCGGAATTGTTGTAGTCGTAGTTGTCGTTGTACTTGTCGTTGGCTTAGGCGTTGGTTTTTTTGGAACCACCGGAAGTGCCACGTGCACCAGGACAACCGACTCGAATTTGACAACCGTTCCAGCGGCTGGATTTTGGCCAACAGCCCTCGTCCAGGTTCCACTGAATGCACCTGGCCCAGTGGTGTCAAAGAAGAGGCCAGCATCGTGCATTGCCTTATAAACAGCGGCTTTTGAAAGGCCAATGAGCTTTGGCACCCTTCTCGGGCCGACGAATGGCTTCATAGAAGTGACAATTCTCGCCTGAGCGTGCCACGCAATCAGTACACCAGGTGCTGGGCTCTGCTGCG
This sequence comes from Acidimicrobiaceae bacterium, assembly GCA_037143535.1. Taxonomy (GTDB): domain Bacteria; phylum Actinomycetota; class Acidimicrobiia; order Acidimicrobiales; family RAAP-2; genus RAAP-2. The sequence continues at coordinate 2,915 of JBAWYN010000092.1, forward strand.
CGACCGTTACCCATGTCCCATTCGATGATCCCGGGCCACTCGTAGAGAAGTAGAGACCCTTTGAGGACATGATTGCGTAGACGTTGGCGCGCGAGGTGCCAATGAGGTTGGGCATGTGCACTGGAGCGTGCGAAGTAGACGCCTCTGCGTTAAGAGACGTAGAAAGAACCAGTGAAGCAGCCAACAAGCTGCTCACGGTCATAAGCGTCAACAAGTACCGGGATACTCGCTGGAATAATGCCCTCAGATCTCCACCCTCCGTCGGGACAACGAGTGTTTACGCAACAACTCGCCCTATAACGCTAGGCAAGTACGACAAAGAAGGCAATACGAGATTTCGAATGCTTTAAAATTCCTGATTAAAAGGTATTTATTTAACAGGTAGATTGAACAAACGCGCTGAATTTGCAGCAGTCGCATCACGCACAACTGAAACTTCTTCACCGCGAAGGTTTGCAACGAATTCGCCGACTAGCGACACGTACGCCGGTTCATTTGGCCTACCACGATGAGGAACAGGTGCGAGGAATGGACTGTCAGTCTCAACATGTAGTCGATCAAGCGGAATAATTTTTACCGCCTCGCGAAGTGACTCAGCATTTTTGAATGTAGCTATTCCAGAAATTGAAATATCGCAACCCCACTCCAGGCAGCCTTCTGCATCCGCTTGATTACCGGTGAAGCAGTGAATTACCGTTCGAGGCGGCACGCCTTCAGTCTTAAACACCTGGAACAAGTCATCAAATGCATCCCTCGCGTGGATGACTAATGCAAGGTCGAGCTCATGGGCTAAACCAATCTGGGTGGCAAAGGATTTAAACTGCTCTGACCTGGGAGAATGTTCGT
>JBAWYN010000093.1:0-3696 GCA_037143535.1 Acidimicrobiaceae bacterium
TACGGCGCGTACTGCTCAGCAACGAGTGTTTCCATCTCGCCAGAACCGAGCCAAAGGTGAATCTTCTCTGGAGATTTACCCGTTAGCGCTCGAATGGCGTCTGAATAGAAGCAGAGCTGGAGCACGTGACCGGGCTTTCCCTCACTTCTCGTTAACTTCGCGTCAATGGGTTCGTAGCTACTGAATCCATCGTCAGCATCAACGCGAAGCAGGAAGTCAGCAATTCCTCGAATACCTTCATGGATAAATGGCATTTGATAGATAACGTCGTAACCCTTATCGAGCGTGTCTGAAACTCGCTCCACCCACTGCGCAAAGTTCTCGTTTGGGTTTCTTCCAGGAACTGAATAAACCGACTTGCCCTGCTTTTCAAGATCGCTCAAGCAGTCGCGTTCGTGGGTAGATCCCTTTTCGACCAGAAGATCCGCGAGGGATCCCATAGGGCGCTGCGTTACTTCAATAACGCCAGCATCAGCCTGGTTGCGCAAGGTCAAGAAGTGGCCACATTCGAGCCAGGCCGTAATTTTTGATGGGGTTAAAAGCCGTTCATTCATGCATTCTCACTGTAGGTTCACTTAGCGTGGAAAATTGCCACCCCATAAGACTTCCCAGTGGGTGTAACACCCCATACGTATCTTTAAGCAATGCAAGAGAATGAACTGATGACATCTACAGATAGCAGCGACAAACAGGAACTGGTGAGAGCCATTTCCGCCCTGCTCGCTGAAGAGCCCGGCCAAGATGCCAAGCAGCTCGGTCGAAAGTTAGGCCTCCACAAGTCAGTTCTAAATCCAATCCTTTATCACGAGAAGACATTCACCCGCAGCAAAGACACTCGCCCACGCTGGTACTTAAGTGAGAATGCTGACCTCATTACTGAACCGGAAGAGCAAGACGATCAAGTCATTGTCACTAGCGAGCGCGTTATTCGAATTGACCCCGACGAAGTCGGTGAAAACCCCTACGACGAAGCACTCATTGACCCAGAAGTAATGAAGCGATTTATAAAGAATGAACCAATTGAGCGACTTGCGTTCGCTGAACCACCCATCGATGAAAACAATCCCCTCGGTCTCTATGCATGGCAACAAGAAGCACTCGAGAGCTGGAAGATTTATCGTCACAGCGGAATCATTGACGCAGTAACGGGAGCTGGAAAAACTCGACTCGCAATTGCGGCACTCAAGGAACATCTTGAATCTGGTGGCAAAGCAGTTGTGCTGGTTCCAACCATTGTCTTGCTTCATCAATGGGTAGAAGTTGTTCATTCACTACTTCCGGATGCGCGCATTGGCCTCGTTGGCGATGGTCACGATGACAATCTCGATCGCCACAATGTGGTTATTGCCGTGCTGGCATCAGCTCGCACCAGAGCTTTCATTCTTGGTGGCGCTGAAGGATTGCTAATTGTTGACGAATGCCACCGCAGTGGATCAGAAAAGAACCAGGAAGCCCTTGATGACCGGTTCGTTAAGAGACTAGGTCTTTCTGCAACGCACGAACGACTCGATAACGCTCACGAAACAATTCTTCTCCCCTACTTCAAGAACATTGCCTACCGTCTCGGCTACCGGCGCGCAATCGATGATGGCGTTATTGCCAACGTGCGAGTTGCATTCGTGGGCGTTGACTTCACCGAGGAAGAAGCAGCACAGTACGACATCATCGTGAAAGAGCTCTCAAAGGCTCGAAAGAAACTCATTCGTGACTGTGGTGTTCGCCAAGGCCCATTCAGCGTTTTCTTGGATGACGTGGTCCGACTAACCAAGCAAGGAAAAGCTCGTGAGGGGATGCTTGCTAATCGCTGGCTCACACTGTGGCGAAAGAAGAAGGAAATGCTTGCAGAAACTCCTTCGAAGCAAGAAGCAATCTCCAAGTTGACCGGAGCGATTGCTGATGCAGATCGGACGCTGCTCTTCACCCAGTCCATTAAGTCAGCGAACGCAATCAAAGGAAACTTGTACGAACGAGGTGTCTTCATTGGCGTGCACCACTCAGACATTGATAGCGCTGAGCGAGACCAGATCATGACTGACTTCGAAGAAGGACGACTTCGCGCCCTGGCATCAGTGCAGACTCTCGAAGAGGGGGTCGACGTTCCAGATGCCGACCTTGCGATCATTGTGGCATCATCAAAACAACGTCGTCAAATGATCCAGCGCATGGGCAGGGTTATGCGTCGAAAGGCTGATGGTCGTGACGCGAGGTTCATCATTCTTTACGTCCGAAAGACTGATGAAGACCCCCGGTTCGGAGCTCATGAAATCTTCGTCGAAGAACTGCTTGATGTGGCTCGTGAATCAAGCATGTTTGACCTAGAAGAGAATGCCTCAGAACTTAGGGAATTCCTTAATCCTCATCGCTCGTAACTCGTAGTATTTCCTCATGGCAGAAACCCTTCGCTACGGACTCCTCGGCACCGGCATGATGGGGCTCGAGCACCAGCGCAACCTCAACGCAATTGAAGGTGTCGAAGTTGTTGCAGCTGCAGACTCGTTTGAAGGCTCCCTAGAGCAAGCGCGTGTAACTGCTGAAGGTAGAAAACTAGAAACGTTCATCGATTACCGCGAACTACTAAAGGCTGACATCTGTGATGTTTACGTAATTTCAACACCTAACTTCACCCACCGTGCAGTACTAGACGATGTTATGAAAACAGGCAAAGCAATCTTTGTTGAAAAGCCAATGTGCACTGAAGTAAGTGACGCCAAAGTTATTCGCGACCTCGCACTCTCCTACTCGAATGTTTTCTGGGTAGGACTTGAATACCGCTACATGCCGCCAATTGCTAAGGCCATTGAAGTTGCGAAGTCAGGTGAACTCGGTGACGTTGTCATGATTGCCCAGCGAGAACACCGTCACCCATTTCTCGTGAAGGTTGACAACTGGAACCGTTTCTCTAAGAACACTGGCGGAACCCTCGTTGAGAAGTGCTGTCACTTCTTTGACCTGATGCGCCTCATTGCCCAGAGCAACCCAGTTCGCGTCATGGCATCTGGTGCCCAGTCTCATAACCACTTAGACGAAAACTACGACGGCAGAGTTCCAGACATTCTTGACAATGCCTACGTCATTGTTGAGTTCGAAAATGGAATTCGAAGTTCTCTCGATCTCTGCATGTTTGCTGAAGGAACCACGAATACTGAAGAGCTGACTGTTGTTGGCACCGAAGGAAAGGTCGAGGCCTTCCTCCCTACTGGATTAGTAAGAACCGGAGCTCGTAAAGGCTGGACCAAGGGTGTGAGGGAAGAAATCGTCACCAACGAAGAAGTTCTCGTTGAAGGTTTCCATCATGGGGCAAGTTTTCTAGAACATCTCGATCTAAAACTTGCAGTTGAAAATAAGACACCTGCACTCGTTAATGCCGAGGACGGTTTCTGGAGTGTTGTTATGGGAGCCGCGGCTCACCGGGCAATCGAAGAAAAGCGCGTCGTGGAGATTGCCGAATACATCGAACAGCTCAGGAATTAATTCAGACCTCACCCTTGTCCATGCTCAATTAGGAATTTTCAAGTTCAAATGTTCCTGCACAGAGTTGCAGATTCACATAATCCATGGGCAAATGAAGAGTCGCCCTATAAGCCGGACACATTCCATTTACGGTTGAAACTAGGCACTTGCCCTGGCTTTCGCCCTCAAATTATTTCAAAGCAAAACAAAGTACCAAAGGGTCGCACCATAACCTGGCTGCTGTCT
>JBAWYN010000094.1:0-3681 GCA_037143535.1 Acidimicrobiaceae bacterium
CCAGCTTCTTTGGCGTGACTGTGATAATTGAGCCCGATGCCAAATACTTGGCGAGGAGCAGGGATTGGTGAGAGAAGTTTTGACTCGTTGAGCGCTTCACTATCGGTTAGCGAAAATGAGCTCGCCGCAGCCAAAAATTCACTCCACCGCTCGTAAATTGACATGAGGTCTGGGCCGAACTTCCCCGCCGATGCCTTTTCGATGTCGACAACTTGGTCGTTCTGAATTAGTACTGCACGTCCTGCATAGTTAGCAATTTTCATTTTTATCTTTCTTTAGAAACCTTTTAATGTTGTAAAAATCTTTTGCAATGATGCAGCTGGTGCATCATTACTTTTGGTGCGAAATGCCACGTGTTGATCTGGTCGAACAAGGAGTGCGCCAGATTCACCAATTTGCGCGAGCGACTCGAATTCGCCCGTTGTATCCACTACTTCTTTACCTAGATGTAGCGCTGTTAGTGGCAAAGAGAACTCAGCAGCAGCCTTAAGCCATGCATCGCTTGCACTTATGAGCAGAAAATGACCAGGCTTCACAAGATCGTGAAGCGCGACATCTTTGTTCTCTCTCTTCATGACCATGTGAGGAAGGCGGGCGCCAGGCGACAAGCTAGCTACATAGTTGCGAACAGGATTATCACTACTAATTTCTTCAGACCCGTCATCTACAGTCAGCCCACTGTCAGCACTGTAGGAGTAACCCAACTGGAGACCAAGCTGATCAAAGTGCTCCGCCTGGTTAGCAACTGCAGCCTCTACTGCATCGCGGCCCTCTTGCGTTGAAAGAATCTGCGCCTCATTCGCTTTTGATTCTTCGACGTCATCGGTTACCCCTAACGACATCCACACCTCAAATAGTTTGAAGGCATTTTCGAGGCTTACCTGCGCGTTTCGATCAGCAACTGGTTTACGTTCTGCTTCGTAGGTTTCAAGAAGGTCTTCTGAGGCAATCCCCTTCAGGACGAAGGCAATCTTCCACGCGAGATTATGAACATCGCCTGCGCCAGTGTTCAGCCCAAGTCCCCCAGTCGGTGGGAATCGGTGCGCTGCATCGCCCGCAACAAAAATTCGGCCCTCTGAGTACTTGCTTGCGATCTGACAACTCATTCGCCAGTTCCCGACATTACTAATTTCAAGTGGATAATCAGCCGCGATGCCGGCAGCTTTACAGAACGTTTCGCGAGCTTTTTGCGGAGTGAAACTTTCCATTGGCTCAGTTTCTGAATTCCACTCCTTCATCAACACCCACGTTTTTGAAATGTCGTGCGCGATGAACGTACTTCTAATTTCTGGATTAGTTATGAAGTAGAGAGTCGCTGGGCTGTCGCCTACGACTGGGCGAAGGTCAGTAGTTGCATGAATCATTACGAAACTCTGAAGTTCATCCGGGCCGTCCATGGTGATGCTGGTCGAATCACGCAATGCACTTCGAGCTCCGTCACAGCCAATGATGTAGTTGCTACGAATTGAAGTTTCTTCATTGGTTTGTGTATTTCGAATGACAGACGTGACACCATCAGGGTCTTGAATCGATGACACCCACTGTGCACCATGAACAAGTGTTTTTACGTAACTGCCCAGGAGCGGCTCAAATTGGTGCTGCGAGAGATTTCTAAGGGGATAGGGCGAAGTTGCAAAGAGTTCATCAAAGTGGTGCTGACCCTCAAAAGGAACTTTGCCGACTTCACCTTTGCCAAGTGCACTAGACCAGCGAACCCATGCACCATCAGCTGGATCCTGAGCAATCGCTTCAATCTTTTCCATGTCGATTCCAGCACTTCGACAAATTTCGAATGTGCGAGCGTTCACAACGTGTGCTGCAGGCGATTGTTGAAATGTCAATTTGCGTTCAACGACAACATTTGAAATCCCTTGCTGACTCAAGAGAATGGACATGAGAAGACCAGTAGGGCCACCGCCAACAATGAGTACTTGAGTTTCGCTAGGGATTTCAGTCCACTGTGTCATTAGATAAGTCCTGAGTAACTTCCACCGTCAAGATGCAGGTTTTGCCCCGAGATGAAACTTGCCTGCACGGAACAGAGGTATGCGCAGGCATCGCCCACTTCGCTTGGAAGTCCCAGTCGCTTCGCAGCAATAGTTTCAGCCATTTCTGCATAGGCCTCGTCCATGGTGATGCCTTTGAACTTGACGGCCATTTCTGCCATCTGTTTTTGACGATCAGTATTCACTCGCTCAGGAAGAATGTTGTTAATAGTTACGTTGTCTACTGCTACTTCCTTCGACACTGCTTTCGCGGCACCAGTAAGACCGGCACGTGCACCAATAGAAAGTGTCATAAATGGGTTCGGCGACGTAACCATCGCAGAAGTGATGTTGATAATGCGTCCGAACTTTCTCTCGCGCATTTTTGGAAGTACTGCTTGCATCAAATACAGAGCAGAAAGGAAATTGCCTTCAATAGCGTCGTGCCACATTTCAGGTGTGTTGTCGGTGAACGCTGAAGGTGGTGGTCCTCCATTGTTGGTGACCAGAATGTCTGGTTCGGCGCAGACACTGAGAATCGCAGCACGTCCCTCAACTGTGCTGACATCTCCCACTGCTTCAAGAGCTTCTACTTTGAACGTCGAGCGAATGTACGCAGCTGTCTCAATGACGTCAGCCGCGGTGCGTCCATTAATGAGAACGTTGACGCCTTCACGTGCCAGTGATTCTGCGCATGCTCTGCCTAAACCTCGACTCGATCCCGCAATAACTGCCCAGCGTCCAGCAATTCCGAGATCCATTACAGCCCAGCTCTTTCGCGGCCCTTAGCAATTTCATCAATGTCAGTTGGGAGGAAGAAGTCCATCTTCGAAACGCCTGATTCGTAAGAAGCAACTGTGAACGGGTCCCAGTCTTCTTTGTATTCTTCGCGTGCCCACTTCTCATCATCAACTATCTGGTCCATGTCAGCGAAAAATTCAAACATTCCTCCAGCCGGGTCGAGCAGATACCAGAACACATTTGAGCCAATGACGTGGCGGCCAATTCCATACACCGTGGCGTCTGGACGCTCTTCAACTACTTCAACACCTCTAAGTCCAATTCCGTCGAAGTCATTCATCTCAAGTGCGTAGTGATTCATGCACGGAACTGGTGCAGGAAGAAGCAACATGTTGTGGTGATCTGTTGAGCAGCGAATAAACACTGCACCAACAGCAGAGAGGTTGTCTGAAACTCTAAATCCGAGGCCCTTGGTGTAAAACTCAACGTTTGCTGCAACGTCTGGGGAGCCAAAGACAACGTGGCCAACTCTGCGAGGAACTGGGAGGTCTAGCTTCATCGCAGCTTCAGAACGACGCCCCACACGGTTGAGTTCACCAGGTCCATTGATCTCTCGTTTTTCGCGAGGAGACAGTGGGACTGCTTTTGTGACTTCCAAGCGAACAGTGTGGCCTTGGATTGGGTCAATACATTCAAGCCACCCATCACCTGTTTGTGATGCGATTCCCATATCGCTCAGTCGCTTCGCCGCACCGAGAATGTCTTGTTCACTTTCACAGGCAACACGGAATTGCGACACGTGGCGGTAGTCACCTTCTTTAAGACGAAGTTGCGATTCGCGGTCCTTGGTTCCGAGTTGTCCTGTTCCTGTGGTCAGAAGTCCGCGTCGATTCCAGAATGCTTCAAGTTCTGACGGGTCTGGAACCGTAAGTTCCAAATCAAGAAAATCAGTAAG
>JBAWYN010000095.1:0-3676 GCA_037143535.1 Acidimicrobiaceae bacterium
AGTACGCAGTAGTTCTATTTGGTTTCCAGCAGCTCGTAAATACGAGTTTTCCAATCAAGCCCTTCAGTAGTTTGGCCCTGCGCGTGGAGAGCATCACGCTCACTTCTAATCTGTTTTGCAACTTCGCCAGTGTTCGTCGGCACGGCCTTAGCAACTTCATCTCGTATCACTTGCGCCAGGGCCGGAGCCGATCCTCTACTCGTCACAGCCACAGTGACGTCCCCAGCAGTGTGAAGTGCCATGAAATAGAAATCACATCGCTCTGGAATGTCAACACAGTTAAGCCAGATCCCAAGTTCTGCAGCTTCAGCAACGATCACATCGTTCGTTTTCTCATCAGCAACTGCTGAAATCACCAGCATGTAGCCAGCGAGGTCACCATATTCGTAGGCACGTTGCTGGAAGGAAGCCAGGCCCTCAGGAAGCGGAGCGAGGACATCTAGCGAGATCATGTCAACATGTGCACCGGCCTCAATCAGCAGTTGCGCTTTTCCAGTGCCAATCTTTCCAGCCCCGAGAACAAGGACGCGCTTGTTTTCAAGTTTAAAGGTGAGCGGCAGCATGATTAGATGAGAACCACATCACTAAAAGCAAATTCACGAAGATTAAGTGTGGCCACTTCTCCGATAACAATAATTGCGGGATTCGCTACGTCAAGATTCTCGAGTGAAAGCAAATCACCACGAACTGTGCGCTGAGTATTAGTCCAGGCCCTTTCGATGACCGCTACTGGAGTTGTGGCATCAAGTCCACCCGAAATCAGTGTTCTTGCAATTTCACGACGATGTTTTATTCCCATCAAAATAATTAATGTTGTTCCAGTCTTCGCCAGCTGCGTGAAGTCAGTCACTTTGCCGTCGGAGCCCGTTCCAGTCACAACAGTGAAGCCTTGAGAAACTCCTCGGTGCGTTACGGGGATGCCTGCAGCCATTGGTCCGCTGAGAGCAGAAGTGACGCCTGGAACAACGTCGCAACGAATTCCTGCTTCATGAAGTGCAATCAACTCTTCGCCTCCACGGCCAAAGACAAATGGGTCCCCACCTTTTAGTCGGACAATTGTTTCGTGGTTCTGCGAAAGAAGAATGAGTAGTTCATTGATTGACTCTTGGCTTGAAGAGTCTCCTGGCTCTTTGCCTGCGTAATACACCTTGGCGTCAGGATTCACGTACGCCATTACCGAGTCATCAATCAGTCGGTCACGAACAATAACGTCAGCTTCACCCAACAATCGCGCTGCCCTAATTGTCAGAAGATCCGCATCGCCGGGACCAGCACCCACCAGGAAAACGGTCATACGAGACCTACTCGCACCACGAAGTCACCGAATGCTTCGTCTTCTTCTCCTTCATCGCCCCACCTATCAAAGAGTGGACCTAGGAGTTCTGGAAGCTCCTCGAGTTTGACCTTCTCTTTGAACATCGTTGCTAGACGGTCACCACGAGTGCCACCACCGAGGTAAATGTCGTAGCCAGACTTAGTCCTGCCGACAATCCCAACCTCGGCAACTGCTGGACGAGCACATCCATTCGGGCAACCAGTCATTCGAAGCTGCAATGGACGGCGCCCTGATGCGCGACGTCCGAGTTCACCTTCAATGGCGCCAACAACATCTGGAAGTACTCGTTCTGATTCGGCAAGTGCCTGTGGACAAGTTGGGAGGGCCGGGCACGCCAAAGCAGTTCGCTCTACTGATCCGAGGTCGTCGGTGAGGCGAACATTGAAACCTCTGAGGATTACTTCGACTTCGCTTCGCTGCGTATCGAGAATTCCACTCACCACAATGTCTTGTTGTGCAGTTACAAAGAATGTTGGTTCAAACTTGTTTGCAATTTCTCGAAGTGCACTTCTAATTTGAACGCCGCCATCAACATCTTTTACGCGACCAGCCGCAACTCGAACTCCAATTTGCCATGATCCATCTGGCAGAACGCTCCAGCCCAAGTGGTCATTTGCTTCGAAGTCTTTTGGTGTCTCAAGTGGCGCGCGAACTGAACTACCGAGTCGCTTTTCTACTTCACTTCGGAAATTGTCGAGCCCACCATCAGCGAGCACGTACTTAAGTCGAGCTCTGCGTCGATTAGTACGGTCACCCAAGTCCTTGTGAACTGTAATCACGGCAGCGATTACCGCTTCGACTTCGTCGTACGTTGCGAAAGTAATTGGAAGGCCAAGGAATGCAAAGGTGTCTTCTTGTGCATAGCTTCTTCCAAGCCCTCCCCCCACAATTACGTTGAAGCCAGCACCGAGTTGAGGGTGGTGCGCAGGAATAAGCCCAACGTCTTGCGCGAAGACATCAACGCAGTTTTCATGTGGGTGCGAGACCGCAATTTTGAACTTTCGAGGTAAGTACGTGTCACCATAAAAAGCATGTTCTTGCACAACTTCTCGTGAAACAGCTTTGTCACCATTGACGAAGATCTCCCAGTGAGCGTTTGTCGCAGGTCGAAAAGATTTAGCTAGTTGTGCCGAGATACCTTCAAGCTCTTGAAGTCCATTCTCCAAATGGAGGGCTGGACACGTGACAACATTGCGCACGACATCGCCACAGCCGCCAAAGGATGACAAGTAAACAGTGTCAATTTTTCGAGCAAGAGTTTGTAGATCTTCTTTTACGACACCATGAAACTGAACCGCCTGTCGTGTTGTTAAACGAATTGATCCATCAGCAACTTCGTCTGCAACATGATCAAGGGCAAGCCACTGTTTCGTTGTTAGTCGTCCACCTGGGATAACAACACGAATCATAAATATGTAATCAAGGATCTCTTTGGCAAGTGTGCGTTCACGTCGAACGTCTCGATTATCTTGGGCATAGATCCCATGAAACTTCATTACATGTTCAGCTTCTTCGCTGACATTAGGAGAATCAGTGGACAGCTCCGCCGCAATGACTCCGCGTAGGTTGTTACTTTCTCGTTTGTAACCCTCAACTGCGGTTTCAGGTGCGACGTTGGTTTCCACTTTTAATTCCACTTCCCTCTAATAAATGTCTCTAATTCTTACCATATTAGTCAGGTATTGGAAACGCCTTTGTTTTCAGGCATTTAAGGGTATTAGTAGGGCCGGTGGGGATCGAACCCACGACCGAGGGATTATGAGTCCCCTGCTCTAACCACTGAGCTACGGCCCTTCGGATGACATTCATTTAGAAGTTCTCAAACAAAGTAGCAGAACAATGTGTTTCGACGATTTGAAGACTTCTGGTCGCTAGCCTCAATTACGTGAGTCAACCGTCAATCACAGAATCTGATGTTGTAATAATTGGCGCTGGACTCGCCGGTCTTCGCTGCGCCCAAATACTCTCCAATGCTGGACTCAATGTTGTAATTGTTGAGAAGTCTGATCGAGTAGGAGGAAGGCTTTCTTCATTTGCGATTAACGGTTTCATAATTGATGAAGGCTTTCAGTTAATAAATCCCTCCTACCCTGAGCTACTTGCTTCAAAAGTACTGAAGGGTTTTGATCTCCGGTCGTTTGATCCGAGCCTGACATTCGTTTCTGAAAATGAGACTTATCAATTAAGCGATCCTCGGCTTCACTTGTTCGGAGCGCTCAAAGGACTTCGAAACAGCCCATTGTCGTTTAGCGACTCGGTAGCTTTCGTAAAACTCATGCTGACCAGTTATCTAAAGTCACCTAAGAGCCTCCTGCGAGAGTCAGACTCAACTACCTATGC
>JBAWYN010000096.1:0-3575 GCA_037143535.1 Acidimicrobiaceae bacterium
ATGTTTGCTTGTTGGAATCCTCTTACTTCTAGCCGCGGAGATGCATGATGGAAAACAGAACTCCAGTATTAAAAGTTGAAGACCTCGTAGTTAACTTTGGTAGTGGCTCAAAGACAGTTAGCGCTGTTGCTGGTGTCAGTTTCGAAGTGTTCGAAGGCGAAACTCTTGGAATCGTTGGAGAGTCCGGTTGCGGTAAGTCAACTACCGGTAAAGCTCTCATGCGCATTATTGAGCTAACGAGCGGCACCGTTGAAATTGATGGCGTAAACATCTCAACAATGAGCAAGAAAGTCCTACGCAAGGCTCGCACGAGCATGCAAATGATCTTCCAGGACCCTATTAGTTCTCTCAACCCACGACGTCGAATCAAGGACATCGTTGCAGAGCCACTCGACTGTTGGGAACCTAATCGTCCTGACCGTGAAAGCATTGTCGTTGACCTTCTCAGCAAAGTTGGAATCGACCCTGAAGTGTACGGAAACCGTTATGCCCGTCAGTTCTCTGGTGGACAGTGTCAGCGCATTTCGATCGCACGTTCGCTCGCAATGCGTCCAAAGATTCTTATTTGTGACGAAATGGTGTCTGCACTCGACGTTTCAGTTCAGGCTCAGATTCTTAACCTGCTGGAAGACCTGAAGAAGGAATACGGTCTGACCCTTCTGTTCATTGCGCACGACCTTGCAGTTGTGAAGAACGTCAGTGACCGAGTTGCCGTTATGTACTTGGGAAAGATTTGCGAAATAGGGCCATCTGACCAGTTGTACGCTTCTCCAGCTCACCCGTACACCAAGTTCTTGCTCGGTGCTGCTCTTGAAGCTGACCCAGACTCTGACAAGCACGATGAAGTTCTTACGGGAGAACCGCCAAGCCCTATGAACCCACCAAGTGGATGTCGCTTCCGTACACGTTGCCCTAACGCAACTCAAAAGTGTGCTGATGAGGTTCCACTACCTCAGATGGTCGGTGAAGGTCACGAAGTTGCCTGTCACTACCCACTGACAATCACACGTAAGTAAGTCCCCTAAACTCCCCTAAGTGATTTAAATAACAGGGGGAATTATGTCATCAACACCAACTTCAGGGTTGCAACTTCGTTCAACAGTTTCAGAGAGCGGTACACTCGAACTCACATTGGTGGAAATGCCAGTACCAGTGCCAAACGAGAATGACGTCGTTATTCGAGTCGAGGCATCTCCAGTCAACCCTTCCGACCTTGGACTTCTCCTTGCAGGCGCTGATGTTTCTAAAGCACAAACCAGTGAACGCGATGGCTTTCCCGTTGTCAGCGCACCAATCGATCCGACTTTCCTTCGTTCTCTCTCAGCTCGACTCGGAGAGTCAATGGCAGTAGGCAACGAAGGCGCAGGAACAGTCGTCGCTGCCGGCTCTTCTCCAGCAGCTCAGGCACTTCTCGGAAAGACAGTCTCGGCCGCGGGTGGTCAAATGTATTCCCAGTACCGCAAGGTCGACGTATCGCTCTGCCTTGAGCTCCCAGAGGGCACTCCAGCCAAAGCGGGAGCCTCTTCATTCGTTAATCCAATGACTGCACTTGGCATGGTTGAAACAATGCGCATGGAAGGTCACAAGGCCCTTGTTCACACCGCGGCTGCGTCCAACCTCGGTCAAATGCTCGTAAAGCTTTGTATTGAGGAACAGGTTCCTCTCGTGAACATCGTTCGATCACAAAAGCAAGTAGACATCCTTCGCTCAATCGGTGCGAAATACGTGTGCGACTCAAGTTCACCAACGTTTATGAATGACTTAATTGATGCACTTACTGAGACTTCGGCAACCCTTGCATTCGATGCAACTGGTGGTGGCTCCCTCGGAAGTCAGATCCTCACGGGAATTGAAATCGCTGCCAATAAGAACGCAACTGAATACAGCCGCTACGGCTCAACCACCTACAAGCAGCTCTACATTTACGGTGGACTCGACCGTAGTGAAACAGTTCTAACTCGTAGCTTCGGATTCGCTTGGGGTGTGGGTGGATGGTTGCTAACTCCTTTCCTCGGAAAGATTGGACTTGAAGGACTCATTCGACTTCGCCAACGTGTGGCCGATGGAATCACTACAACATTCGCCAGTCACTACACCCAGGAAATCTCACTGCGAGATGCTCTCAGGCCTGAGATTATGCAACAGTACGCACGTCAAGCAACGGGTGAAAAGTTCCTCATAAATCCACAGGCCTAACCTTTGCCCTGTGTCCAAGCACGGGTTACTATTCACAAAACACAAAGGGGGGCCAATGGCTGATTTCATGAATGACCGAAGACTCGATCCAAGAGTCAAAGCAGTTCTTTCAATGTTGCCGGATCTTTCTGCAGGTGACGTCTCGAGCAGACAGCAAATGCTTGACGAGGCATCTCAGGAGAGCGCAATTGCTCAAGTTGCAGGTATGAAAGCCGTCACAGACTTCATTGATAATGAAGATCTTGCTCCATCAAAAGGTCTCACCATTACCGAGAAGGACATTATTTCTGATCCGGATGGCAACACCATCAAGCTGCGAATCATTCGTCCCGACACGAGCGAAAAGCTCGCCTGCATCTATTACATCCATGGTGGTGGCATGGCATCTTTGTCTGCGTTTGACGGCAACTACCGTGCATGGGGGAAAATTATTGCAGCGAAAAATGTCGCAGTAGTGATGGTCGAATTCAGAAACTCAATTGTCCCCTCTGAGGTCAAAGAAGTAGCTGCTTTCCCAGGCGGACTGAATGACTGCATCTCTGGTTTTAAGTGGACAATTGCGAATGCAGATGCGCTGAACATTGACGCCAACAAAGTAACAATTGCTGGCGAGAGTGGAGGTGGAAATCTCACTCTTGCGACAGCGCTCGCGCTTAAGAAGGAGGGGAACCTCGGGCTTGTTAAAGGACTTTACGCATTGTGTCCATACATTGTCGGAAAATATCCAGATACTCGTTACCCATCCACGACAGAAAATAATGGAATCTTTATCGACATTCACAACAATCGCGGAATACACAGTTATGGAATCGAAGAGTTTGAGTCGAAGAATCCAATTGCTTGGCCTGCATTCGCAACGGTAGAGGATGTAACTGGATTTCCACCAACTGTGATCAGCGTCAACGAGTGTGACCCACTACGAGACGAAGGCGTTGAGTTCTATCGACTTCTCCTCGAAGCAGGAGTTCAGGCTCGTGGTCGCATGATCCTTGGGACTATGCACGGTACAGAAATTCTTCCTATCGCCTGTCCTGATATTTCCCATGACACAGCACGACACATGGCGGACTTCGCTAACTCTTGATTAGACAGCTTTAGCGTCTGAAAAACGAAAATAGCCCGTTCTCACGGCCCTGGGGCTGAGAGAACGGGCTATTTACTTAGATAAAGCTATTCGGCGCTTGGTGCCTCTTCAGTAGCGACTTCAGTAGCAACGGCTTCTGGAGCCTTTGTTACTTCAGTTGCGTACTCAGCCCATGCAGCCTGTGCTTCTGTTTCAGGCGTGAATTCACCGTACTCAACGCCACCGATGTAGTTACCCTCGGTGTCATAAGCGTGTGAACCAAAGGCCTCACGGTATTCAGCTGAAACTTCACCAC
>JBAWYN010000097.1:0-3548 GCA_037143535.1 Acidimicrobiaceae bacterium
AAAGTGCCTGAAATCATCTCAAGGTCATAGAGGTCAAGTCCGAGATTAGATAGGAGCGGGCGCAGTGGTGTCTCCAGATCCATGGCCATCTCCTCTCTATGTCGCAGGGACGTATAGGAATGAGAAAGCGCGAGCCAAAGGCCCGCGCTTAAACGAGTCCAAACGTCCGTAGCGGACTGTCGGGTTAAATTGTAGCAGTATCAGGGAAAAGACTCAATAGGGCGTGAAAATCCACAATCCCGGCTAATTCCTTGATTTTCAAGTAACTGGGTTAATACGACTTAGCGACGATGCAAATCAGATCTTTTTCAGTGTCCGTCACGGGCATTGAACCATCTCGACGCTGCAAGCAGCGAACCGTAATGGCATCAGTCTTCAATCTAGCCTCACCAGCTGAGCCCACCAGGTCCCAGTCCAATCGGGCGAATCCTGTCTGCGCAGCCTGCATTGCCTCATCAATTGACTTCACATCATGAGTGTTGGCGTTTCTACGTGCGAGTTGAGCCTCGTACATCTGGCTCTGCATCTGTTCAAGAATTCCAGGAACACTCGCTGCCACTGCATCAGGTGAGATGGATACCTTTTCAGAAGTATCTCGACGAACTAGTGCAACCACACCTTCAGCAAGGTCTCTTGGTCCAACTTCGACACGAATAGGCACACCCTTAATTTCCCAGTCAGTGACACGACGACCGAAGCTTGCACCACCGTTGTCGATACGAACACGAACTCCTGCACTCTTGAGTCCTGCAGCGATCTTGTTGCACGCAGCAATGACTTCATCGTCTTCGCGCACTGCAATAACAACAACTTGCGTTGGGGCTAAGTGTGGCGGAACAATGAGACCATTGTCGTCACCGTGAGCCATGATTAGTCCACCAACGAGTCTCGTTGAAGAACCCCATGAAGTTGTCCAGCAAAGTGCGGACTGTCCTTCTTTGTTTTGAAACTTAATGTCGAATGCTTTGGCAAAGTTCTGACCCAGTTCGTGACTGGTTGCCATCTGCAGTGCCTTACCGTCTTGCATCATTCCTTCGCACGTCATTGTGTTGATCGCGCCAGCGAAGCGTTCGCTCGGTGGCTTGATTCCTAAGTACGTCGGCATGGCCAAAACTTTTTCCAAGAAGTCGTTGTAAACGTTTGTGTGAATTCCATTTACGTATGCTGAAGCATCTTCATAACTGTCGTGCGCAGTGTGACCCTCTTGCCACAGGAATTCTGAAGAGCGCAGAAAGAGTCGCGGACGAAGCTCCCAGCGAACAACGTTGGCCCACTGATTTAGAAGTAGCGGAAGATCACGGTAGCTCTGAATCCACTTGGCCATGAATTCACCAAAGACAGTCTCAGATGTTGGACGAACCACAACTGGCTCAGCCAGTGCTTCTCCCCCGGCGTGGGTAACAACAGCTAGCTCAGGGCTAAAGCCCTCAACGTGTTGCGCCTCACGAGCTAAATAGCTCTCAGGGATAAACAGCGGAAAGTATGCATTCTCCGCACCGGCTTCTTTGATGCGAACATCGATCTCAGCCTGCATGCGCTCCCAGATGGCGTAACCATAAGGACGAATAACCATGGTGCCTCGAACGGGTCCGTTGTCAGCCATCTCAGCCTTGGCGACCACGTCTTGATACCAGCGTGGAAAGTCTTCAGCCTGAGGGGTTAATGCTGATGCCACAGTTCTCCTTTAAAGCGTTGATGCACACTACCAATTGCTTGATTAGTTTTCGGTGCGTCGACGGATATTTTCAATCTTGGCCTGAGCATTGTTCGCGTCTGCACCCTTTAGATCAAGCAGGGTCGCCCGGTCTGCTTCTGCTTCAGCAGCGGCTGATGTATCTCTCGCCGCAAGTCGAGCCTCCACGCCTTCCTCAGCGATCTTCTTCGCTTCTTCGACGAGTGCTTCAACCATCTCGTCTTCTTTAACAACACGAATAATCTCGCCACGAATGAACAGGTGGCCGCGCTTCTTTCCTGCGGCGATGCCAAGGTCGGCGTGTCGTGCCTCGCCAGGTCCATTAACCACGCATCCCATGACAGCCACCTGAATTGGAATGTTGAGTTCAGACAATGCGGCCTGCGCTTCATTAGCAATCTTGATGACGTCAACTTCAGAACGCCCACAGCTAGGACAGGCAATTAGGTCGAGTCCCTTTCGCTCTCGAAGTCCCAACGTCTCGAGCAACATGCGACCAGCCTTTGCTTCTTCAACTGGATCAGCAGTGAGTGAATAGCGAAGCGTGTCGCCAATTCCTTCGGCGAGCAACGTTGCGATCCCGGCAGTTCCCTTTAACAGCCCACCTGGAAGAGGACCGGCCTCAGTAACACCGAGGTGAAGTGGGTAATCAAATGTTTCCGAAGCAAGACGGTACGCCGCGATCATTGTTGCAACTGACGAAGCTTTCACCGAGATCTTTACGTCTTCGAAACCCACTTCTTGAAAGTATGCAAGTTCAATGCGCGCTGATTCAACGAGTGCTTCAGGAGTAGCGCCACCAAACTTTTCATAAATGTCTGGGTGAAGACTTCCTGCATTTACTCCGATGCGAATTGGAACGCCACGATCTTTTGCTTCACGAGCAACCAATTTGATCTCTTCAGGTTTACGCAAGTTGCCTGGGTTCAGTCGAAGTCCATCAACGCCAGCTTCAAGGGCCGCCAGGGCCATCTCAACGTGAAAGTGAATGTCCGCAACGATAGGAACTGGTGAGCGAGGAACAATTTGAGCAAGGCCTTCAGCCGCCTCTTGTTCATTGCAGGTGCAGCGAACAATGTCTGCGCCGGCGGCTGCGAGTGAGTAGATCTGCTCCAGAGTTGCATCAACGTTGGCAGTCTTAGTGGTCGTCATTGACTGGATGGAAATCGGGGCGTCGCCGCCAACCTTCACTTTTCCAACAGAGATTTGACGAGTCTTTCGACGAGGGCTTAAAGAGCTTGCAGTTACATCCACATCACCATTCTGCCGTGTGGTGGGGCAAAATGAAGCATCGCCAGTTATTTAGCGATTATTTCGCTCGCTAATCGACGAGCATTGGCATCGTTCTCCAGAAGATCATCAATTGAAGACAGAGCTGATGGAAGGTACTTATCCATAACCGCGCTAACGGTTTCAACAATCCCCTGCCATGAAATCATCCCTTGCAAGAATGCTTCAACACTTATTTCGTTTGCCGCACTCAGCCACGCTGGAGCAGCGCCACCAAGGCGAGCTGCGCTGTAGGCCAGGTCAAGGGCCGGGAATGCTTCACGATCGGGTGCTTCAAAAGTCAACTCGAGACCGCTGGTGAAATCGATCTTGCCCCAGGAGTGATCGAGTCGACCAGGTAGTCCTAAGCAGTACGCAATAGGAAGTCGCATGTCAGGCATTGAAAGTTGCGCGATTACTGAACCGTCGATGTACTCAACCAAAGAGTGGACCACTGATTGCGGGTGCACAACAACATCTACGCGGTCCACTTCAATACCAAAGAGAGCAGACGCTTCGAGTACTTCAAGGCCTTTGTTCATGAGTGTGGATGAGTCAATGGTGATTTTTGGGCCCATTGACCATG
>JBAWYN010000098.1:0-3485 GCA_037143535.1 Acidimicrobiaceae bacterium
GCAGTGTTGCCGTGTCGAACCAAAAGAATGGTGGTGAATGAACTAGCCATAGAACGACTTTAATCAGTGCTTAGTTAGAAGTAACCGGGATGCGTCGTGGACCAGGATTAGCTTCAACTGGCCAGCGCTTCCTGGAAAGTTGTGCGAGCTTGTGCAGCAGTGCAACAGCTCCTGGGTCATCGTCACCAGGGCGTGTTTCAATAAGACCCTTTTCCTTCAGGGCACTCATTAATTCGCGTCCTTTGTCAGTTCTAACAATCACGAGGGTCCAGTCACCAAAGGCACCGATTCCTCCAGTTGAGATGTCAGCGTGTTCTGCAGCGAAGTCCGGACAGTGCGTGCAACCTTCGCGTGTGAAGGCGTGTGCTTCTTTTAGTGGGACTTCGTGGAATTCACCATCGTTGGTCCAGATCTGAAAGACACCCTTAATGTTCATCTTCTTGATATCGGCGCGCTTGATGTTGTACTTCGCTTCAAAGAGTTCTTCGAAAATTGCGTCGTCAAAAGTCTTGGAGCAGAGAAGTCCAATTGTGAATCCAAGACGGCGTGCAATCTTTCCTGCTTTACGTGACTGCATTGCACCTGGTGCTGAAGCCATGCATCCCATTCCAACAAGAGCAATTCGTTCTGCGCCACCTTCGACGGCCTTTGGATAGGCGAGAAGGTTTGGAGAATAGGTGTAGCGAGACTTTGCGGTGTCTAGGACATCTTGGCGAGTTGTAGCAACGCGAGGTTCTGCACGCCACGTAGTTCCGTCACCTTCGAGGCCACTTACCAGGGCTGCGTCAATTACGTCGTTCTCAAGGGCGTAGATGAGCAGAGTTGAAACAACGCCACCGTCTTGGCCATTGTCGAGAATTGAAGCATCAGTTGACTTGGCGAGGAGAACATCTCCAATGCCGTAGACCTCGTCGTCGGTGCGTTCACGAGCGAATTTGTGCGTGTCAATTTCGCTTTCCCAGTTTCTAAAACGTGGGCAAGCTCGGGTGCAAAGGGTGCAACCTGTTTCACCGTGGGTGCAATTGTCTCGCCCGCCATCAATATCGAGGTGCCAAGGTTTGTAAACACCGTTTTGCGACTCGTAATCAAGAACGTCGTGCGGGCACGCCACCACGCAGGCGGCACAACCGGTGCAGAGCCCCGAAGTTACGACCTCGCTGAATAGTTCTTTCCATTGGGGCTTTTCGATTGCCATGCAAATACCTTACTAAGACACGTAGGTATGACTTGCAGGTACGCTCGGCGCGTGCCTGAAATACTCGAAGTTGAGTCGTACCGTGAACTTGCAGACCGCGTGGTTGGTGCGACGGTTGTGCGTGGTTGGGCTGATCCTTATTCCGCCAAGAAGCTCTCTTCAGTGCAGCAGTGGGCCCGTGTCGTAAAGGGCCTCAGGATCACTGGAACATCGCGCCGTGGAAAATTGATGCTGATGGAAACATCTGGACCAATGCTCGGCATGCGTTTTGGAATGACTGGCGTCTTGTTGATTGATGGTGACGCTGGCATTGACGGACTCTTCTACGGACCTCACCGGTTTAAGAAAGAGTGGATTCGTGGCGGCATGGAATTTGATGACGGCAGAAAGTTATTGCTGCATGATCCAAGAAGACTTGGTCGCTTTGAAATTGAGCCTGACCTCAGTGAGCTTGGCCCTGATGCGTTGACGCTCACCAAAAAAGAGTTTGAGCAAATTGTGACAATCAACAGAGGTGAAGGGCCAGCGCTTAAGGCTCGCCTTCTTGATCAATCAGTTGTTGCAGGAGTAGGGAATTTACTTGGCGACGAAATTTTGTTTCGAGCGGGCATTGATCCTCGAACACCGTCAGGCACGTTGAGCGCTGATGAGAAGAATCGTCTCTTTAAAGCATTTACCCAGACCATGAAGACACTAAAGAAACGCGGTGGTTCTCACTTAGGTGATCACATGGAGGGTCGAAGCCCTGGTGGCATGTGTCCAAAAGACGGTGGTGCAATGCGCATTGACACCATTGGCGGGCGAACTACGTATTGGTGTTCTAAACATCAAAAATAAGTAGGCTTTGAACAATTATGTGGAACTACTTCGGACGCTTGTCGGTACTAAAAAATAAGAGCTTGCGTTTTTCAGTTCTGCTACTAACAGTTTCGGGGCTAATCGGAGTTCCAATTATTGATGCCTATTCTTCAGTGACTCCTAAGGCTGGTGTGACCTGTTCGCCAAAGGGACTAACCGTAACAGTGGGTTCAACTAAGTACACCTGTGTAACAAGTGGAAAGAAGCTTGTTTGGAATAGTGGTGTAAAAATTTCTACGCCAACAACGACCACTACTCCAGTCACCACAGAAACAAGCCAGAGCGAAGCCGATGCCATTGCGAGCGCTAAGTGGACCTCGAATGTTTCGGTGACCGTAGGAAACGGATCATGGGTGTACAAGACCACTTCAACTATTCCAACTGTATTTGTTGCTGATTACTACTCACGGCCAGCTGACGACAAAGTCGTAACTGCCACCGGTGCGGTGATCGAAGCAGGAAAATCAGCACTTACGAACAGAAGTCCTTATAACTACACCTTGCCTCTTACTCCTCAGTGGTCGTCGTCAACTACCGCTGCGCCACTTGGCCCTATTGGAATAATGCTCAATGGCGGAGTGCTCTTTAATCCCTACGATGCTGGACTTGATGCTGCGATGTCTGCGAACTTTGCAATCACTGTTGGTGGTGTTACCGCTTCGTTTATTGACAATTGCAATAGCCATAGCCCGATGAACTTTCACTATCACGCAGTACCAAACTGCATTGTTCAATGGGCAACTGGTCAAAGTGTGAATGTTAAAAGCGTTACCGATTTCTCATCAGCAACGCTTCCAGCAGTTGAACAAACGAATGCCCTAACCAAGAAGCCAGTTCTAGTCGGCTTCGCATTTGATGGCTACGGCGTATATGACAACATCGACATGAATGGCAACACGATCCCAGTGAGTTCGTTGGACGCTTGCAACGGGATTTTCTCTCCAGTTCCTGGCTACTCCCGTGGTATTTATCACTACGTACTTGAAAACGTTAAAGGTGCTCGTTCGTCGGTGGCGTGCTTCCACGGAGTGGTGAGTTCAGCATTTACCCAAGCAATGCAGAACACAATCAATCAATCTGGCCCTGGAGGTGCGGGCTTAAACGGCGGCCCACCACCACAAGGTGGACCAGGTACTAACGGTGGCCCACCACCACAAGGTGGACCAGGTTCTAATGGTGGCCCTCCACCACAAGGACTCTTGAACTCGAATGCGAAGAAGTCATACGCACTAGGAAATTACAGAAGCATGTTGAGCGTCAAAGCAAAACATGTTGTAACTGCAAGAGACCTGGCTGCCAATCCGCAGCAGATTGCATTCTTGCTCGCGAAATTAGAGAGCATTAAAAACAACATCTGTTAAGCGCCGTTTAGAAGTCCTTCTAGATGCGCTGGCTCGTAGGGGCCAATGATGAGTTGCTCTAGAACACCAAT
>JBAWYN010000099.1:0-3374 GCA_037143535.1 Acidimicrobiaceae bacterium
CAGCGATACGGATCAACTGATTATAAAAATGCGTCGGGAATTCTTCGAGATGTTCTAGTGGCGACAGTCAATGAAAGCTATGAAGAAGAGCTCGCAGCACTTAGGGCACCAGTAGTGATGGTGTGGGGAAGTAATGACATGGATGTTCCAGTGGCAATTGCTGAACGAGCTGGCGCACTACTTACCTCCACGCATTCGCTTCGAGTCGTAAATGGCATTGGCCACTTACTTCCATCACAAGCGCCAAAGGAACTAGCTGCGTCAATCAATGAGGCGCTTAAGTAAACATGGCACGCGCACTTCTCTCAGCAGCATTAACAATTGCAATCGCAGGCGCGTTTGTTGCGCAGATGGTTCGTTGGCTTCGAGTTCTGCAACGCGAACACTATGAGCCGAGTTCTATGAGTCGTTTCTTGGGCCGCTGGTCTTCTCCTCAAGTTGCGGGGGCAAAATCTCCGGAACATCGAAGCGACAAGCGACCTATTTCTCTCAGTCAAGTATTGATTGCGCTGCTTGCGGTCTCAGTGGTCTTGCACCTCGATGTTCTGGCGGTCCTAGTCAGTGTCTCGTATGGAATCTTCTGTCCTCAAGGTCTCTCAATGAAGGGGCGAACTAGCAAGCTGCAATGGACGAGGCGTCTTAAGCTCACTGCAATTGTTTCAACACTTATTTGTTTATTGGTCGGTGTACTTGGCGCTTTTTCAACCAGGCCATGGTTGCTCGCCATTGCGATGCTGTGGGCAGTTCCGGTGATGCTGGATCTCTCGTCGCGACTACTTGCGCCGTATGAGAATTCTCAGGCGAAGAAGTTTGTCTCACAAGCAAGTACTCGGCTCCATCGAATTAGTCCTCGTGTTGTTGCAATCACTGGCTCGTATGGAAAAACTTCGACTAAGAACCACCTCTTTGATTTGCTCTCTAGCGACGGACAAGTAGTTGCATCTCCTCGCAGTTTCAATAATCGCGCAGGGCTGTCAAGAGCTATCAATGAAAACTTGAGTGACGGCACCAGAATTTTTATTGCTGAAATGGGAACCTACGGTCCTGGCGAAATAGCTGAACTTTGTTCGTGGTGTGAGCCTGAGATCTCAGTCATCACGGCAATCGGGCCCGTCCACTTAGAGCGCATGAAAAGTCTGGACGTGATTGAAGGCGCGAAGTTTGAAATTACAAAGTTGGCAAAAACTGTGATTGTTAACAGTGATGATCCGCGACTAAAGAATTGGCCCGCAAAGCTAACTGGGAAAAAAGTAAGGACTGCTGGTTCTAGTGACCCTGACGCATCAGTACGGGTCATAGTTGAAGCTTCAACGTGGCGAATAACGATTGATGGCACCGAGCTAATGACGCTCAGTCCACTCAGTGGAGTGCAACCAACAAACCTTGCCTGTGCAATTGCTGGCGCGCTAGAGCTTGGCTGCAGCTTCGAGCAACTTAAAGAGCGCGTTTCCATGGTGCAACCTGTTGCCAACCGTGCAAATGTCATCACGGCGCCCTCTGGCGTGATGGTGATTGATGACACCTTTAACGCCAACCCAGCCAGTGCAGCGGCGTCGCTCCATGTGCTTGAGTCACTTTCGCTAAATGGTCGCAGAGTAGTAATTACGCCAGGAATGATTGAACTCGGTGACGACCAGTTCAAAGAGAACGCCAAACTTGCGAAAAAAGTTGCGGACATGAACGTAGAGCTTGTAGTTGTCGGCAGAACCAATGTGCGATCACTGACGGCTGGGTACGAAAAGTTTCCCAAGCGTTTTGATACCAGGGATCAAGCGGTGGCGTGGGTTCGAGAGGTACTTATTGCTGGTGATGGCGTGTTGTACCTAAACGACTTGCCAGACCACTACCCTTAATAACCAAGAAACATTGTTAGAGGGTGTTACGTGACTATTGGTGTGATCTTCGGTGGGCCAACGCCTGAACACGACATCTCAATTTTGACAGGGCTTCTCGCACTTCGAGAGCTAGAAAAAACGTCAAAAGATGTTGTCGGCATTTACTGGACCAAGACCGGTTCCTTCTTCTCTATTCCTGCTGGCGTTGAGGCGGAATCATTTCTCGATGGTGTGCCGAGAAGTTCAAGCGAAATAACACTTCGTGTTGGTGACAAAGGTGGCTTCTACGAAACTGGTCGAAAAGAGCGCCTCATTGAACTCGATGCGGTTGTGGTCTGCTTGCACGGTGGCCCAGGAGAAGACGGCACTATCCAAGGCGTGCTTGACCTTGCTGGAGTTGCCTACAGTGGTCCAAGCGTTGCGGGGGCTGCACTCGGAATGGACAAGTGGGCCTTTGGTTCTGTCGTAAGCGCTGCTGGACTTTCCACACTTCCTAGAGTGCTGCTCACGAATGAAACGCAGTCGCTCCCATTTGATGGTCCCTACATTTTGAAACCACGATTTGGTGGATCATCGATTGGTATTGATGTGGTTGCAGATTTCGCCACCGCCAAGGCCCGCCTTAGTGTGAACTCACACTTCGCACTCGGATGTGTTGTTGAGCCATTTAGGGAAGATCTCTTCGACCTGCAAATTGCACTTCGAACCTATCCAACGTTGCAACTTTCACAAATTGAAAAGCCCATTCGTCGCTCTACCAATGCAGAGATTCTTGATTACCGCGATAAGTACGTAGGTGGCGAAGGAATGGTTTCTGCTCCGCGTGAACTTCCAGCCAAGCTTCCAGCTGGCCAGCAAGAGACCATTGAAAAGTTTGCCAGGACTATTGCAGACATTGCTTCAGTTCGCGGCGTTGCGCGAATTGACTTTCTAGCGAATGAAAATGAGCTCTACGTAAACGAAATCAACACAATTCCTGGATCGCTCTCGAAACATCTGTTCGTTGATCCGCTACTGCCTTTTTCCCAGTTACTCAGCGACTTGATTGCTGAAGCTCGTGAGCGTCCGGCTCATCGCTACAGCGCCGCTGGTGCCGATGGGCTCGTGCTTCGAAGTGCTTCGAGCATCGCTTCGAAACTCGCGTAATCGAGGGACTGCATTTAGCGCCTCGGTGAGTGCGTCACTGTAGGGGTCAATGAGCCGTCCTTTCTCTAGAGCCCAGAACGCTTCTTCGTAGTCACCTCGCTCGAGTGCGTCGTGGTGCATACTGAGCGCGGCCCACTCACCATCTCTAAGGAGTTTGGCTTGGTGGCCTTCAGCGAGGAACCACTCATAGCCACGTAGGACACTGGCAAATGGTTCACCAGCCACTAATTGCAGCGCACTTCTCACGAGTGGCGCACCCTCTTCAGTAGAGAGCTTCCTGGCTCTAGAGATAGTTTCATGAAAAATCTCTACATCACTCGTTACTTCACTCGTTTCATACAGCCCAGAAGATGAGACGGGGCGTAGTCGCGGGCCATGTCCTCCTACGCCCAA
>JBAWYN010000100.1:0-3356 GCA_037143535.1 Acidimicrobiaceae bacterium
GTGGAGACGATGGGGATCGAACCCACGACCTCAGGCTTGCAAAGCCCGCGCTCTACCAACTGAGCTACATCCCCTAGGGGAATCTCATCCTAGCAAATCTCTGACTAGTCGGGCTGATGACGCCTAATTGCACGCTCTCGCTGACGGTCAATCCGTAGCATTTTGCGCTCTACATCTGCCCATTGCAGTGGTGACTCTTCAACCGGGATACCTTCATCTTCGGCATGAAAAAAGATTCGAAATGCAACTACCCACATTGGTAAGTAACAACCCAGCTTGGCTACAAAACCCGCAAGCTGTTGATCAAAAACTGGGGTCATGTTTAGGAGTTCATGCTGATTATGAAGACCGGGGTAGAGAGAATGAACTGAAAAAATCCAAACGAACGAAAGACTCGTGACCACGAGCGAAGAAACAAATATAAAGCCCGCCCTTCCTGCAGGCGACAAGCGACGTGCTCCAGGAATTATTGCGAGGCTCGGAATCCAGAGCAAGAATCCGCTCAACAGGGTTAAGAGAAGCACTACATTTCTTCCGAAGGTCGAGCTGGCACCCCAGTCAACTAACGGCGATGAAAGCGTCAATGTTCCAAGAACGGTGACCAAAAATATTGCGAGTCCTGGGTGAGCAACTTTTGTTGCGACGAAATCAACAACTCTTGGCCGAGTCAGTCGAGAAAAAATTTCTATAGGAACACTTCGAAGCAGCAATGGGGCAACAAGCAACATGATTATGAGGCGTTGCACCGTCGCTACGGTCAACGATACAGAGGCCGCGATGTCACCAATTGGCCAGACAACTACTGCAAGCAACGCAATGAACGCCCATGTACAAAGTCTGCGCTGTTGCTCGTTAACTACAAAGCTTCGATGCGTAGCCCAGCACGCTCCTATGAAAAGTAACTCTTCTACGTGCCACTGGAAGGGCAGCAATGTTGCCATCACGCAACGATAATGGTTCTTAGGCGGCTTGTTTTGCGCGACGACTTCTCACGCGTGGTCCCAAGTTTGTTACTAGCAAAGCCCAAATAAGAATGTCCGTGTACACAATCACTCCTGGGAAAAGTGCGCCCGCAGTGGTGATTTCATCCAAAGTCAAAATCGTAATGAGACAGTTGATGACACCCATCAAAAAAGCCTGTGGTGACTCGGTTTCAGGGGCAATCCAAGATTTTCGAACTGTTGGAAGTGCGGCAATGTGATCCGCTACACAGAACGCCACCAGCGCGACTGTTGGTTGGTTGACGAATATCCAGAATCCCACACCAACAAGTGATGCAGCTCCGCAGACAATATCGAATGTTCCGATTTGCCAAACACTTTTTTCATTGTGAAACGAGGCAGAAATAACAACAAACGGAATAATTCCGAGAATCAGTGTCATGTACGCAGCAATGCCAACGTGTTGTTGCAGCTCAACGCCAAACGAAACTAATCCAAGAAATCCCCACAAGCCCCACGTCACCCTGTTCGGTGCGGTTTCTCCGCGCCAGGTGTCTCGGGTGTAGCCATACATTCCGTACAGCGAAAGCGCCATTGCGAGGTAGATGAATTGGGAAGGAATCACCCATTAAGTTTGCTCGTTCTTTTTAAAAAATTTGGGATAGTCCGCTATGCCTTTTACTTTCCCAACATCAGGTAGCGTCGTCAGTCATGGATGCAAAGACTTTTCTGGGAATGACCCAAACAGACGAGAACACGTGGACCTTTGAAGTCACTGAGCGAATCATGACACCCGGAAAATTTATGTTTGGTGGATGTGGGCTTGGTTCAAGTTTGGTTGCTCTAGAAGAAGCGAGTGGCAGACCTACGGTGTGGGCCACTGCGCAGTATCTCTCCTATGCACCACTCGGCTCAACGGTCAACGTGAAAACCAACCTTGTTGTTGCGGGTGGCCACGTCACACAGGCTCGTGCCACTGCTTTCGTGGAAGACCGAGAAATCTTGACCGTGAATGCAGCACTCGGCACAGGAACACTCAGTTCAGGTACTCCGTGGCTCGACATGATTGAAGTTTCTTCACCCGAAGAGTCACGTCCACGAATTATGCCGGGGCGATTTGATAATTCAATCTTCGACCATGTTGAAACACGTATTGCCCTTGGACGTAGGTATGAAGACATGGACGGATCAGCTGGATCACCGGTATCGGCGTATTGGTCTCGTGTCCCAGGACACATTGAACCATCGGCTGCAACACTCGCCATTTTCGGTGACTACCTTGCTGGTGGAGTGAGCCAGCCACTCGGTAAGTACACCATGGGCCGCAGTCTCGATAACACCATTCGCATCGCAACACTCGAACCCACCGAGTGGGTTCTATGCGAAATGCACATGTATGCACTGAGCGGTGGCTTCGCACAAGGAACTGCGTTCTTGTGGAGCGAAACAGGCACGTTGCTCGCAACGGCCAGTCAATCAATCGCCTCAAAACTCTTTGACCCCACGCACTTCTAAAGGACCTTGTGGTCTGGTGTAGATTGGTACCCCTGCGGGGCTATAGCTCAGTCGGTTAGAGCGCGTCACTGATAATGACGAGGTCGTAAGTTCGATTCTTACTAGCCCCACCACTGCAGGTCACAGACTTTGGCTAAATGCGTTAGCGTTTATGCAATTAACCAAAGGAATCTTTATGGCCACCGACCGCTCCTCACTTACTAGTCAAGAACGCGAAAAAGCCGCAGTTTTTCACTCGTGGTCTGCTCAGGCAACCATCTCTCCACTCATGATCGAAAGTGCCCAGGGCGTCTACGTAACGGATGAAGCCGGAAAGACCTACATGGACTTTTCTTCCCAGCTCGTTAACACCAACATTGGCCATCAACACCCCAAGGTCATCAAAGCAATTCAAGAACAAGCTGGCAAGCTCGCCACAATCGCTCCTCAGCACGGCTACGAAGCAAGGTATCGTGCAGCCGAGTTGATTCTTGATCGTTCGTTTGATGGTGCGGCAAAAGTCTTCTTCACTAATGGCGGCACCGAAGCAATTGAACACGCAGTTCGCATGGCTCGTCTACACACTGGGCGTCACAAAATTCTCAGCCAGTACCGCAGTTATCACGGTGGAACTTCAACTTCAATCAACTTGACTGGTGACCCACGTCGCTGGCCGAATGACAACGGCTCTTCTGGCGCTGTTCACTTTTTTGGACCATTCCTCTACCGTTCAATGTTCAATGCAACAAGCGAGCAAGAAGAGTGTGAGCGTGCACTAGCGAATCTTGAAAACACAATCATGTTTGAAGGGCCTTCAGCCTTCGCAGCGATTGTTCTAGAAACTATTCCTGGCACCGCAGGCATCATGGTTCCACCAAAGGGCTTCTTGGCTGGCGTTCGAGAACTGTGTGACAAGTACGG
>JBAWYN010000101.1:0-3312 GCA_037143535.1 Acidimicrobiaceae bacterium
CTCAATTGGCAGAGCATTTGACTCTTAATCAACAGGTTCCGGGTTCAAGTCCCGGCCGGCGCACTGAAAACTCCCCGAGGAAACTCGGGGAGTTTTGCTTTGTGCAAGTAAGTTCAGTCCATGAAGGCAATCGTGGCCGCACTAGCTCTAACAGCAGTGGTAACACTGGGCACGACCGCGTCGTATGCACAAGATGTTGCGAGTGTTTCGCTGCCCTCGCTTTCATACGTCTATTCAAATTCTGCTGTCGTTACGTTTCAACAAAACGCCAATGTGACAACAGTCGTTCGAACAACCCCCCTCACCAAGGGTTGCACGTCGCGTGGAGGGGCATCATGCACGCTCACTGGACTCGTTCAAGGAGCCAAATACAAAGTAAGCATTACTCAGCGCGCTAGTAGTTGGACTTTGAACATGACAATGCCACTCAACATTGATCTCAACCGAGCTTCTCAAGACCTCGGCTCAAACACCGCCAATAAATCTCGAGCTGCATTTTTGGCCCAGCTAGCCCTCTCACCGGGACGTGCATCAAACATTCAATACATCATCGACCCAGCCATGCCAATTGACAAACAGAGGATTATCAAAGCCGACTTAAATGCATCAGCTGGCTTTTGGAGTCCACTACTGCCACCATCACAGCCCGTGAGAGTTTATTTGGGCACCTCCAGCAACTTTCAGTGGATCTACGACAAACTGACGAACGATTTAGTTCCCGCAGCCCTCGAAGGAGGTTGGCTTGACAAAAAGTTGGCTCGAGCGAAATCTGAGGGACAAGGTTTTTACGGCGGCGGAGCTGCTGGCTACGGCAAGGACGGCACGGCTGTTCTCTTTTTCAATACGGGCTGGCAAAGTCTCGGCGACGCAGGCGAAGCTGGAATCGCTGCTCACGAATACACACACGTAATGCAGCGTTACGTTCTAAATGGAATGGGGCCAATGCTCTGCTGGGTTCGAGAAGGCCATGCGGTGTACTCAGGATTCAACATTGGTTTCAGAACTTCAACTGCAGCATTCAGAAATGGATGGAGCCAAATCTACAGTGGCTTCACGGGAGATCCCAGCATCAGTGGTGTTTTAAAAATGTCGCCAAGTGACTGGAAGCAATGGTTCATTGCGAACGAAACAACGACTCCTTCGCAGTGTGACCCTTACATTAATTACATGGCCGGCGCTCTTGCATTTCAATATCTGTACGGCTCTTACGGCTGGCAAGCAGTAAACAATTTCTTTACGTATCTTCTTCCTGAAGCCATGAAGCAATGTGGATCTGGACTTGAACCAAATACTCAGCTTTCATGCTCGTCGTGGAAAACCGCCTACCGGCGTGCGTTCGGAGTTTCGCCTGACAACGACTACCTAAACATCGGAACTTTTATTGCTCAAGAACTTCAGTGGACGACAAAACAGAATCCATTATTAAATGACACTTCGCTTCAAATCGCTCCCCCGGCTGCATTTAGCAACAAATAATTCTTAGAAGCATTCTGCTAACTCAAAAAGGAATGCTTGCAGCGTTTGTATTTGACTTCGGAGTTCGACGTCCGCGCTGTTCCACTTCTCATCATTCAAAATTCCATTAGTAGCTGCGGTTTCTCGAAGTGCAATCTGCATAGTTGTGAGCCACGCCCAAGCCTCTTGCTCATTGATGAACTCTTCATTTCGAGTCATGTACGCAAGTTCTGCATTCGTGGAGATCTGACTTTGTCGAGTCAACATTGCAAGTGGATTGTCGTCATCACTCGAAGGATCAATTGGTGCATTTAGCCTGCGGTGCCAGTCGTGTTCTGGGTCTCGCTCGGCGGCGACCACATGGCCGAATGCTTCATAGACAATGTTTCGCCCAGCATCGTTCAGTCGAACTTCAATTCGTCCGTCGCGACGCTTGATGAACATTTTGTTCTTACTCATGGCTGCTCAATTGTTGATTGAAGTCCAGCTACTTGCAACTTCACGCAGTAGCTTTCAGCGATATCCTTCTGTCCCGACCAGACAACTGCTTTGCCTTCATTGTGCACCGTCAGCATCAACTGAGTGCACTTGGCATTGGGGTAGCCAAAGATTCGCTTGAAAATGACTTCAACAACCTTCATGGGAGTCACTGGATCGTCCCAGACAAGTACGTTCCAGGGGCGTACCGTTTCAACGGCGTCGTCAGTGAGAACCTGAGAGCTGGTCGTCTCTACTCGTTGTGGTTTTACCGATGCCATGTAACTAGTGTCTCATGTCGCGGAACGAATTAAAAGGAAAATCTTTAGTCTGTAGAAGTGGCAAATACTGACGTCAGGCTCCCCAAGGGATTCAAAGAGCGATTTAACGTCGCAATTAGAAACACCATTGGCCTTACCCAAGATCCGATCCCAATTTGTGATGACCCAGAAATCTCGTACATGGCCACAAATAGCGTTGCTCGGCTCGTTCACGGTGACCTGGCTTCAATGCTCATAGGTGGCATTGCGAGTCTCTTTTTCCAGACGCTCCACCCCTACGCAATGACAGGTGTTGCGCAGCACTCTAGATATCAAAACGATCCTCTGGGGCGAATGCTCCAGACTGCAAATTTTTTAGGTTTCACTACCTACGGCCCGAAGGATCTGGCCTATTCATCAATTGAGCGAGTTCTCGCCGTTCACGAAGCCGTGCGCGGAACTGCTGATGATGGTATTGAGTACTACGCCAACGACCCTCATCTTCTCCTCTGGGTGCATTGTGCTGAGATCTCAATGTTTCTCGAAGGCTATTTGAAATTTGGCAGAAAGCACATCACGAATCAAGAACGAGACACCTACGTTTTGGAGATGTCACAGTTAGCACTGGACTTTGGAATCGCAAATCCACCAAGGACTTACCGAGAGCTCCAAGATGAACTGAGTCGCTTTCGACCTGAACTGAGACTGATTCCAGAGGGCGCAGTGGCTCGAGACTTTGTTGCTCACGAAATAATCAAAGAACGCTCAAAAAAGATTGTCTTCTGGTTCTTTGTCCAGAGTTCTTATGCACTTATGGAACCATGGGCGCAGGACCTGCTTGGCGTTCCTAGGCGAGTTCGACTCAACAAATACTTCGTCAAGCCAGTAACAAAGTTCTTGAGTCGGTGCTTGCGGATCTTTGTTCCGCCCTACGAGCCCCCTAGGCCATAAGGCCGAGACCGCCGTCAACAACGAGTACTTGACCCGTTACGTACGGAGTGCTCGCTAGCGACAAAATCACGTCAGCCACGTCTGCTGGTGTTCCGCTTCGCTTCAGTGGGGCCATGGCACTCACAACGCCTCTAATTGCGTCCCAGTCGGCAGTCCAGGGCGTATCAAT
>JBAWYN010000102.1:0-3307 GCA_037143535.1 Acidimicrobiaceae bacterium
ACTACCGAAAGAATGAATCATGATGGCAATTGAATGGTCAACTGGTGACACCTATCTAGGGGTAACAGTTCTTATTTTGTTGTTCTTATCAGGGTTCTTTGCATCCGCTGAGACCGCACTGGTGCGAATGAATAAGTCCAGAGCACGCTCACTTCGAGATGAAGGCCGTCGTGGCGGAAAAGCACTCGTTCAGCTCGCTGAAGCTCCTGAGAAATTTTTGAATCCACTTCTGTTGTTGGTTCTCATCTGTCAACTGGTTTCAGCAACCATGGTTGGTGTGCTCGCTGAGCGACTCTTCGGCGCAGCAGGAGTTTTAGTAGCAACAATTGCTGAAGTTGTCGTCATCTTTGTCATCTTTGAAGCAATCCCGAAGAACTATGCAGTGCAACATCCAGACAAGTCTGCACTTTCAGTTGCTCCAGTAGTTGCGAGCATTCTGAAGTTCTGGCCAATTAAGTGGCTATCGCGACTTCTGCTCGCAATCGCTGATGGGGCGATCGGGCTCTTGGGCGAAAGTACTAGTTCGCACCGAATGACAGAGTCTGAAGTTCTAGCCATGGCTGACGTCGCCCATGAAGACGAGGCAATCGCGTCTGAGGAACGAAACTTTATTCACTCAGTCATTGAATTCGGGGACACCATTGTTCGAGAAATCATGGTTCCTAGAACTGACATTGTTGAGCTTTCTGCCAACGCGACCGTTCGTGAAGCTCTCGATTTAGCGATTACCACTGGTCGCACTCGCATCCCAGTAACGGGAGAAGACATTGATGACGTTGTTGGCATTGTCAACCTTCGCCATCTCGCGAGCCTCGTCGCAGAAGGTCGAGGCGAAGAAGCAATCAGCGTAGGGATGGGAGAGCCACGGTTCGTTCCTGAAACGAAAAAGGTTGCCCTTCTTCTTACCGAGATTCGCCAAGCCAAGACGCACATGTGCATTGTGATTGATGAACACGGTGGCACAGCAGGTCTTGTGACACTCGAAGACATTTTGGAAGAACTCGTTGGAGAAATTACGGACGAGTCTGACCCGGTTGAAGTTGAAGAAGAAATTCAATCAATTGAGGCCGGAATTGAAGTCAGTGGTCGAGAAAACATAGATGACGTCAATGATGAATACTCACTGGCTCTTCCCACTGGGCCATGGGACACAGTGGGTGGCCTCGTGCTCGACCTCGCCGGTGACGTCCCAGAAGTGGGAGACTCTTTCGATACCGAGCATTACCGCTTAACCGTGGTTCGCATTGACGGTGTTCGTATTGAAGAGGTTCTTATCGAACCAGTACAGGAGCAAGAGTGACGAAGTCTGGATTCGCGGCGATTCTTGGTCGCCCGAACGTTGGTAAGTCAACGCTCATCAATCAAGTTGTTGGAACCAAAATTTCAATTACTTCGTCAACACCAAACACCACTCGTAATGCCATTAGAGGAGTTTTTACCGAAGGTGACATCCAAGTCATCTTCGTAGACACCCCTGGTATTCACCGCCCTAAGACTTCTCTTGGTGGTCGCCTGAACGCGACTGCACGAACTGCCGCCGAAGGTGTCGATGTCGTGATGGCAGTCATTGAGGCTGGTGCCTCTATTGGGCCCGGAGACCGAACTGTCATTCAGGCAATGCTCGAATCTGCTCGCCATCCAAATGGTCCGCGACCAGTCCTCATTGTGAACAAGATGGATAAGCCTGGTCGTGAAGCGGTCGCCAAACAGCTCATGGCGGCAACTGTCGCGGTGCAAGAGATCGCAGAAGAGCGCTCGCTCACCGCAGTGGTCCCTCGTGTGGAGTATTTCCCGGTATCAGCAAAAACTGGAGAAGGAACTGCAGAGTTGTTGAAGTACGTCATGGCTGCAATGCCTGAATCACCGTTTCTATTTCCTGAAGACGAAGTATCAGATGTCCCTGAGGCAATTTGGGTGGCGGAACTTGTTCGTGAGCAACTAGTTCGAAAGACCAAGCAAGAGCTGCCTCACTCAATTCACTGTCGAGTTACAGAATTCGAATGGCCACACATCACCGTTGAAATCTTGGTTGAACGTGAAAGTCAAAAAGGAATGGTCATTGGAAAAGGTGGCCAGTTACTTAAGGACGTAGGAATCGCGGCACGACGTCAACTTCCAGAGGGCTGTTTCTTGGAGCTCAAGGTCTCGGTTGAGCCAGGATGGCAAAAGCGAGACGACATGCTCGATCGTTTCGGTTATTAAATACTTTCTAAAAACGCAACGACTTCTTGTTTGTCGCGAGTTCGCTTCATTGGCGGAAGCTTCTTAAACATCTCACTTCTATACCTTGCTTCGGCGAGGCGAATGTCCAGCACTGCCACTACGCCACGGTCAGTCTTTGAACGGATGAGCCTTCCAACTCCTTGAGCGAGCAACATTGAAGCCCTCGGAAGATCAACTTCCATAAAGGGATTTGTTGAGAGATCGCGTCGTGCATCAGCCAATGGGTCACCGGGCACGCTGAAGGGGAGACGATCAATCGTGACCAAGCTCAGCGACTCGCCAGGAACGTCAATTCCTTGCCAGAAGCTGGCAACGGCAAAAAGACTGGCTGCATCAATGTCGCGAAATTGCTCAATGATTCGCTGACGTGAAAGCGTGCCTTGAACAAGGACCGGTGTGGTAATCCTTTTTTCAACGGCTTCAGATACTCGGTTCATCACGGATCGATTAGTGAAGAGGGCCAGTGTTCTGCCCTTTGCTGCCGTAATGAGGTCTACAAGCTCTTCAATGATTGCGGCTTCAGCGCCATCTTCATTACGACCTGGAAAATTCTCAGGAACATAGAGCAGTGAGTTTTCTTGATAGTTGAAGGGGCTCTCAAAGCGTTCAACTACGCAGTCAACATCCAGGCCGAGACTCTTTGGCAGAGTGTCGGGGATAGTTGCGCTCGTAAGAACTGCAGTCACGCTGCCCCAAAGATCATCGTGCAGGCGTGGGCCAACGTCAACGAGGGAAATTTCAATTCCTATTTCACGCTCACGTTTAACGAGGAAAAGAAGCTCTCCCTTTTTAATGCTGTTTATTCGCGCTAGATCGTTGCCAAGGTGTACAGCTGGTCCAAGCGTTCTAATTCTGCGAGCTTCTTCATTCGCGTCAGTAATGGTCATTGCCCTAATTGCTTCAATTATCTGTGTGACGAGTGACGCCGCTGCGGTTATTTCTCGTGCACAGTCTTCGCTGAGTCCAGTGAGTTGATTGGAATCGAACTGAATTTCTAAGGATGTTGAAAGTCGATCAGCAATTGCCACTAGCTCGAGGCATTTTGCTAGGTGATCATTTCCAAGCAAAGGTCGAGCTACTCCTG
>JBAWYN010000103.1:0-3300 GCA_037143535.1 Acidimicrobiaceae bacterium
ATTGAGCGCTTTTTCATAGCCATCCTTTGTTGTCTGTCAGTACTGTACACAGGTCCAGCACAGCGGTGTTGCGCAACTACGATAGATAGTGAACCTGGAGGGTAATTATGAAAATCAACGTGAATTTTGATCAGTGCAGTTCCAACGCTGTTTGTATGAACATTGCTCCAGAAATCTTCGAAGTCCGTGATGACGGCTACCTCTACATTCTCAATGAAAACCCAGGTCCAGAACTTCTTGATTCTCTACGTGCCGCAGTGAGTGGTTGTCCTAACGGTGCAATCTCACTAGAGGAGTAGTCAATGTCAGGACCTCGTGTCCGCTTCGCCCCGTCACCAACGGGTTTCTTTCACGTCGGATCTGCACGCTCGGCACTCTTTAACTGGTTCGTTGCTCGCCAGTCTGCGGACGGCTACTTCATCCTGCGCATTGAAGACACCGACGCTGACCGCAACCGCGAAGAGTGGGTTGACGGCATTGTTTCTGCCATGTCGTGGCTAGGACTCAACCTCGACCAGGGCCCAGACCGCCAGAGTGACAACGCTCCAGCGCACGCTGACGCGGTGGCAAAGTTGCTAGCTGGGGGATACCTCTATTACTGCGACTGCACCGGAGACGACGTGCAAGCGCGAAAAGGTGACAATAAGACACCTGGATACGACGGGCACTGTCGTGAGCGTGGACTCGAGAAATCTGAAAAGACTGGCGTCCGCTTCAAGACTCCCCAGACTGGATCAACCGTTGTTCATGACCTAATTCGTGGTGATGTTGAATTCCAGAACACGGTAATTGACGACTTCATTGTCGCTAAGTCCTCAGGAGTCGTGCTGTATGCGCTCGCCAACGTGACCGACGACCGCAACGACGCCATTACTCACGTAATTCGTGGTGAAGAACACCTTCCTAATGCCCCGAAGCAGATGATGCTCTGGTCCGCACTTAATGAAGTAACCGGCAACAACGTTGCACTCCCGGTCTATGCCCACTTGCCCTTACTTGTAAACGAACAGCGAAAGAAACTCTCTAAGCGCAAAGACCCCGTCGCTACCGAGTCCTACCGTGATCAGGGCTACCTACCAGACGCCTTTGTTAATTACTTGGCGCTGCTTGGCTGGAGTCCTGAGGGCGATGAAGAGATGATTCCCCTAGAGCGAATGATCAAGGAATTCCGACTTGAAGATGTTTCGCACTCGCCAGCATTCTTTGACGTTAAGAAACTGAGCCATATAAATGGTGAGTACATCAGAAAGCTCAGTGCAGAACAGTTCATTGAAATCTCAGCTCCATGGGTTCGCCCTTGGGACAGCGCGTGGCAGCCAACTGACCGTGAAGTGCCATGGAGCAAAGAAGACTTCAACGCAGAGTTGTTCACCAAGGTTGCTCCACTGGTGCAAGAGCGCATTGTGTTGCTTGGAGAAATTCCTGCAATGGTTGACTTCTTTTTCCACGATCAGCCAGTTATGGACGATGCAGCATTCACTAAAGCCATTAAGAATGACGTTGTCGCTCAAGAAATGATTAAGGCAGCCATTGATCGCTTTGCTGACGTCACCTGGGATGCAGCCACACTGCACGAAGAAGTGGCATCACTCGGTGAAGGACTAGGGCTCGTGCTTAGAAAAGCGCAAGCTCCAATTCGCTGCGCCGTGACGGGCTCGCTCGTTGGCCCGCCACTTTTTGAATCGCTAGAACTACTTGGCAGAGACAACACCATTGCTCGTCTTAAGAAAGCGCTGGAGTTGGCGTCTTGATCTTCGGGCCATTCAAACTCATCCTGCGCATCATCAGCATGATTGTTAGCGCAATTTTTCTGTACTTCGTTTTCACATTCTTTCAAATTTGGATGACTGGCCACCACCACACAACATCAAATGCGCAGGCGATCATTGTTTTTGGAACAACTGAAAACAATGGAACCCCATCTCCGGAACTCGAGGCTCGATTAACGCAGGCACTCGTTCTCTGGAATGAACAACGTGCTCCTTGGATGGTTGTAACTGGCGGAAACATTCCTGGTGATGTGTACACCGAATCTGGAGTATCAAAAACGTGGCTCGTGCGTCACGGTGTTCCGGCGTCACACATTCTCCAGGGGTTCGGTAACGACACCTGGCAAAACATTTCAACAGCGCTTCCAGCCATGCAGGCTCACAGCATCCAGAGCGTTATTACCGTCACGGATCCATTCCACGAATACCGTGCTATGGCTATTGCTTCATCGCAAGGTCTGATGCCCCAAC
Organism: Acidimicrobiaceae bacterium; assembly: GCA_037143535.1. Classification (GTDB taxonomy): domain Bacteria; phylum Actinomycetota; class Acidimicrobiia; order Acidimicrobiales; family RAAP-2; genus RAAP-2. The sequence goes on from JBAWYN010000103.1 coordinate 2,241, forward strand.
CTTCACCAGTTCCAAATTCTCCAACTGTGCATGACTCGCTCTGGAAGTACTACCTAAAAGAGACGCTTAGCGTTGGCGTAGCTCGAGTGCTGGGCTACCACTTGCTGAGTCAGTGGAGCACGGTTGCTACCAGCGTTAACTTGCCGTCTGGCGGGTAAGTAGCGCACTCAGGTAAGATTGTCAGACCCTTCGGGGGTGGTGTAATTGGCAACACAAGTGGTTCTGGTCCACTTATTCAGGGTTCGAGTCCTTGCCCCCGAGCGAAGTAGTTGAGAGATCCACCTCTCAGCTACCTCATGGTCCCATCGTCTAGTGGCCTAGGACTCCAGCTTCTCAAGCTGGCTACGCGGGTTCGAATCCCGCTGGGACTGCGAGTAACAGAAGTGCACATGATTTGCTTCAACGTTTTGCAGGAAAGATTCTTCGCTTTTTTAAGAGAATGAATGTTCACCTATAATGAATCGACTGAGAATTCAACCTCTCAGTAGCAACAAGGTCCCATCGTCTAGTGGCCTAGGACTCCAGCTTTTCAAGCTGGCTACGCGGGTTCGAATCCCGCTGGGACTGCGATTAAATTGAAATATCTTGCAAACACGCGAGATGTTTCAATTATTACTCCTCTAAGCGAGCCACATCAGCAAGGTCTTGAACTCGACTTGCAGCCTTCTTATTGGTTATTAGGTCTTCTCGACCAATGAATGGAACGTCAACACCATTGACCTCTACTTCAATTCGCCGTTTCCAAGCTTCTTCGAATTCGACACCATCAATTCCTGTTAGTAGGTCAATTCGGTGTGGTGGAAAACCAAGCTGCACAACAAGGTTTGGCGACTGAAAATCTTTGGCTGTGATGTCTAGAGAGCTGAAACCAAATTCAGTCAGCGCTTTCATGATTCGCTCTGCATTTTCATGATCAATCCAAACCCAGGTATCTAGATCACCGGTAAAACGGGGAAGTCCGTGGGCGGCCATTGCGTAGCCGCCCACAATTAGAAAACGAACGTCGTTATCGAGAAATAACTGTACAAACTCGCTGAAGTCTTGATCCAGTTCCATTTGG
>JBAWYN010000104.1:0-3268 GCA_037143535.1 Acidimicrobiaceae bacterium
AATTTCAAGGCTAGTGCAAAACATAGATTCTTCTTAAATCCCTCTTAATTAAGGGTCATACACTTTCATCAAGTAAGGAGATCCTATGCAAAGGTCTAAAGCAATTTTTTCTTGGTCAGTAACAGGATTATTGACATTGATGATCGTCGGAGCGATTGCGGCGTTGACCTTAAAGTCAGCACCTAACTCAACCATTGGCGTGACACAAACAACTATTAGCTCTGGCGTTGCTGGTGCAGCCCCAGCCCCAGCACCACAGGCTTCTTCAAGTAACTCAAATGCACGAACTGTTTCTGCAAGTGACACCGCAACTACAACGACCGTCAAAGCATCTTCAGGCTCACTCACCACAATTCCAGCTGGGGCAGTTATCGTTCCCGCTCCGACTGGTCATGAAAGCGGTGAAGGCAATGAAGGTAATGAACACCCAGTGACCGCAACCACCGTCAAGAGTGGCACCACTTCTACGGTTAAGTCAGGCACGACATCGGGCGGTCATGAAGGATCTGGCGAACGCGATTAACAACGTTCGAGCAATCATTGCTCCTATAGTTTTTAAATGATTCCTGAGCCAGCAGTAACCGGCACCGTTCCATTTGGTGACTATAAAACTTGGTACCGAATAACTGGGGACCTCACCTCTAGTGCAACTCCACTAGTAGTTCTGCACGGCGGGCCAGGATGTTCACATGATTATGTGCTTCCAATAGCTAACGTCGCCAACAGTGGTCGTGCGGTTGTGCACTACGACCAACTTGGCACTGGAAGATCAACCTTGCTTCCAGAAAAGGGGGCTGACTTCTTTAGCATTGAGCTCTACCTCGCGGAACTAAACAATTTGCTCATGCACTTTGGCATTGAGGATGACTATTACATTCTCGGACAGTCTTGGGGCGCAATGCTTGGTGCGGAGCACGCCGTGCTTCGCCCGCAGGGTTTAAAAGGACTCATTCTGTCTAACGGTCTTGCATCTGCTGCAACATGGGTGAGTGAAGCAAAGCGTCTGATTGGAGAAATGCCAGCGAAACATCGCGACGTGCTCGAACATGCTGTAAGCACCGGTGACTTCACTAGCGACGCATTCAAAGTTGCTGAAGGCGCTTATTACGACGAGCACGTTTGTCGTTTAACACCGAGGCCGAGAGAGTACGACGTCACAACTGAGTACATGGACGCTGATGGCACGGTGTACGCCACTATGTGGGGACCGAGTGAATTCGCGCCAACAGGGTCACTCGTCAGCTGGAGCATTGTTGAGCGGTTGCAGCGAATTACTGCTCCAACACTGGTTATTTCAGGTCGCCATGATGAAGCAACGCCTCTTGTTCAGAAAGAATTCACCGACAACATCTCGCATGCTGAGCAATTAATTCTCGAGAACTCGAGCCACATGCCATTCTTTGAAGAGCCAGAGCTCTACATTCAGGCAGTTAACGCGTTCTTAGAGAAGTGCGAATCTAATTAAGTAGTGAAATGTAGTAGTCCTCGGCTGTTGCGAGGTCTTTAATTACTTGTGAGAGTTCAGCGCTTAACTTCTTTTGTTCTTCGACGTCTGCACTCGCCATAATTTTTTCATTCAGAGATGTGCGACGACGTTCTAGCTTGGTGACTTGTTTTTCTGCGTCACGAAGCACTCGTCCGTTAGTAGGGGCTTTCTCTGGTTCATCTGTGTCACCGAGATTCGTGCTGGTGATCACGCCTGCAGCTCTTGCAATCCAAGCGTCAATGCCTCCAGGAATGTCTGCAATGGAGCCGTCTGCGTGAACTTCTAACAATCGGTCAGTAGTTCTACTTAAGAACGTTCGGTCGTGCGAAACAACAATGAGCGTTCCAGGCCACTGCGCCAGAAATTCTTCAATTAAACGAATTGTCTCGAGGTCCAGGTCATTTGTAGGTTCGTCGAGGAACAGAACATTGGGCTTAAGCGTGAGCGCAAGTAATAACTGCAGTCGCCTGCGTTCTCCACCAGAAAGATCACGGGCCTTGGTCTTACAAAGTGCACCCGTGAACCAGAAGCTCTTCATGATGGCAATGTCTTCAGGTGATCCAGGAATTCCGCGAGGACCGGCGACTAGCTCTTGCACCGTGGCTTCTAGATTGAAGTTGTCAGAGCCTTGTTCGAAGTACGAGGTTGCGACAGTTGGCCCGTGCTTCACGGTTCCAATCGACGGTTCATTGCGAAGCGCAAGCAAATTCACGAACGTTGATTTACCGGCACCGTTTGGCCCAACAATGCCAATTCGGTCTCCGGGTCCGAGTTCAAGATTTATTCCGTTAAGAATTTGTCGACCATTTGGATATGAGAACGAAACGTTGTGAGCCTTAATTACTGTTTGTCCGAGGCGAGGGGTATCAACGTTGAAGTCAATAGTTCCTTCACGAGCTGCTGCTTCTTTGCCCCCAGCAAGTAGTCGGTTCGCTGCGTCAATGCGCGCCTGAGGTTTTGTAGAACGTGCCTTAACGCCACGACGCAACCACGCAAGTTCATGTCGGGCCATGTTCTTTCTGATCTGCTCTGCATTTTGTGCCTGCACTTCACGTTCGGCCTGTGCTTCAAGAAGTGCAGAGTACCCACCAGCGTGAACGTATGTTTTGCCACGGTCAATCTCAATCATTCGTGTGGTGACCTGATCAAGGAGGAAGCGGTCGTGACTCACTAGAACTACAGCACCAGGAAAGCTGGTGATTTTTTGCTCCAGCCATTCAATGGCGCTCAGGTCGAGGTGGTTTGTAGGTTCGTCGAGAATAAGTACGTCATTGTGTTCAGCAAAGATTTTTGCGAGGGCCACACGTTTTAGTTGTCCTCCAGAGAGGTGATCAATCTGCGTGTCGATTGCCTTGGTCATTCCGAGTCGGTCAATTGCGGCGTCAACTTCCCAGCCAGAGCCAAGAACTTCGCGGACAGTTCCCTTAGGAAGGTCTGGAATTTGATCGAGGTAACCAACGAGTGCGCCCTGTCCGAGGCGGATGTTTCCAGAGTCGGGCTTCTGTAGTCCTGCAACAATCTTCAGGAGTGTAGATTTTCCGGCACCATTGATGCCAACTACACCAATGCGATCACCCGTCGAAATGGTGAGCGAGAGGTCTTCAAGAATGGTGCGGTCAAAGCCTTCGAGAGTGACTTTTTGGATGTCTATAAGGATTGCCACGGGACTTACAGGCTACACACCTATACCCATTTGCAATACCTCGTAGGCTTATGGGGTTGTAAAGCAAGCTCCCGTAGCTCAGGGGATAGAGCATCGGTTTCCTAAACCGTGAGCGCAGG
>JBAWYN010000105.1:0-3258 GCA_037143535.1 Acidimicrobiaceae bacterium
ACACCAATCTGTAGAGCGAGTGCTACTACTGCGCACAGAACGGTGTTGACCCATTCGATACTGAGTGGGCGCATCAATGTTGCACCGATTGCTACCGGAACAATTGCTGCAGGAAGTGTGCGTGGACGAGCTGCCAGTACCCAGCGCTTTACGCTGCCTGGAGCTTCGCTCATGGACGCTTGGGGAACTTCGAGAAATCAGGCTTGCGGTGTTCTACAAAAGCGTTACGGCCCTCTTGTCCTTCTTCAGACATGTAGAACAACATTGTTGCGTCACCAGCTAGTTGCTGCACTCCAGCGAGTCCGTCTTCAGCAGCGTTGAATCCTGCCTTCAACATACGAAGCGCCATTGGTGAAAGTGTCAAGATTTGACGACACCACGCAATTGTTTCTTTCTCAAGATCGGCCAGAGGCACAACAGTATTTACGAGGCCCCAGTCGTACGCGGTCTGTGCGTCGTACTGACGACATAAGAACCAGACTTCTTTAGCGCGCTTAATGCCAATGGTGCGAGCAAGTAGCGACGATCCGTATCCACCGTCGAATGATCCAACCATGGGACCGGTTTGACCGAAGCGTGCATTGTCTGCGGCAATAGAGAGGTCACAGACAAGATGAAGAATGTGTCCTCCACCAATTGCGTATCCAGCGATTTGAGCAATGACTGGCTTAGGTAGACGGCGAATTTGAATCTGAAGATCTAGAACGTTAAGGCGACCAACACCTTGCTTAGCAACTTCGTCGTCACCAATGTAGCCATCGTTTCCACGAATCTTCTGGTCGCCACCACTACAGAAGGCATCTGGTCCAGCGCCAGTCAAAATGATTGCCCCCACAGAAATGTCGTCACGAGCGACTGAGAAAGCGCGCTCTAGCTCGAACAATGTTTGTGGGCGAAAAGCATTTCGACGTTCCGGGCGGTTGATCGTGATGCGAGCAATCCCCTCACCTACTTCGTAGATGATGTCGGTGTAGTCGCCCTTCTTTTCAAATGTAGGAAGGGGTGCCGAGCGAAACTGCTCGACTGGGTCAATTGGCAATCCATGAATAACGGTCTCAGACATAGAGACCACGCTACCTGCCTATTAGACCGGTGCTACAACTAGTCCTGGAGTGGCCTTTTCTACTGGGCGAACCTCGTGATTATGGATTCGCTCAGAGAGCTCGGCCTGAACACCAGCGTAGGCAGGGTCATTAAAGTGGTTCACACGCTGGAGCGGGTCGTCAATCAAGTTGTAAAGCTCACCCTCGTTGCCGTTGTGGACAGTTCCCTTTTGGTACTCAGTGAGCATGAACTCATTCGTGAGTGCGGTGCGAACGTGCACCGAGACACCAAAGAGGTCTGAGTCCCATTCCGTAATTGTGGCGTCAAAGTTTCGCTGCTTCGCGTCTTCGTTATTTACTGGCAGCGGTCCTGCTTCAACGTATGCAGGTGTTGGTAGTCCCGCAACTTCCATAAACGTTGCAGCGAGTGATACGAGACTCACTGGAGCACCCACCACTGCAGGAGGAGTGTTCGAAGATGGCGCTGGCTTCCAGATAAGTGGAAGACGCATAAGGCCATCAACGTGATATGCACCCTTGAAGAGAAGACCGAAGTCCCCACCTAATTCGCCGTGGTCCGTTGTAAAGACAATGTCCACATCGTCCGTCCAGCCCTTGGCTTCGATGGTTTTCAGAACTCGACCAATTGCTTCGTCGATGAGTTCAATCTCTACAGCGTTCAGTGCTGTAATTTCACGAAGTTGATCAGCAGTAAGTGAAGAAGGCACCCAGTGCTTTGGTGCTTCGTAGTTACTTACCAATTTGCCGTCGTACCAAAGGCGCCAGTGAGCAGCCTTCTGGTCTAGGAGCGCTTCGCGCTCTGACGCTGCTTCTGGATAGTTCTCAGGAAGCGGAACATCCTTCCAATCGATTCGACCTACTTCAGACTTCGGTGGATCCCACGGGTGGTGAGGATCCGGGAAACTCATCCAGCAGAACCAGTCCGAGTCTTCGTTCTGTTGTTCTAGCCAGTTAATTGTTCGATCAGCAATCCAGTCAGTGTGATACAGCTCTTTAGGAATGTTGTTCGACCATGCTTGGACTGCACCAGTGTCTCCACCACCCATGTCATTGACGTTCAGTTCAATGTTGAGGTTCGGGTAAAAACTGGCCAGGTATTCAGGGTGCTCTTCGGTGATGAACTTTCCATAATGAAGGGTCCTAGCGATGCCATGAGTTGCGAATTCCATGTGATCGAATCCACGGTGAGGGCCCATTCGTCCGTCAAACCAAGGTTGTTCAATCGTCGGAATTCCAAGTTGCGCAAATGAGTTCTCGGCGAAGCGACCAAAGACATCAAGGAAAGGCTCGAAGTGGGACTTTCCAATAAGGGCAGTGGCGTATCCGGCGTCATGGAGCTCTTCAGCAAATGATGGGGCGTCGACGCGAAGTGCAACGCCGTTCATCCAGGCACCGTGAGTGGTTGGAAACTGGCCAGTCAACATTGACGCACGTGACGGCATGCAAACAACAGACGATGGCTGACAGCGCTCGTAGCGAATGCCCTCTTTTGCGAGTTTGTCGACAACTGGTGTGCGCGCTATGGTTCCGCCATTGGCACCCACGGTGTCGTAGCGCTGTTGGTCAGTTGTAATGAAAAGAATTTTGCGTCCCATGATTACTTCTTTACTTTCTGCTCTGCGATTTCTTTAATTTTCTCTAGTGCTCCCATTGTTCCAGCACCAATGAGAAGTGCGAGCACTTCTGGCTCTGCGGTTGTTGAGTAAATGCACAATGTGTCATTCGGTGCGATTTCAATCACGTCAATGATTCCGTAGTGAAATGAGTAGAGAGGCGCTGTGATCTTGTAAGCAAACCTGCGAAGTGTCGGGTCAACAGTAAGAATTTCTTCAGGCATGTCCACGCCCATTGAAACAGTGATGACGCGAATTCGTGTTTCTGGGTCATAGGTTGCCTTGATGATGCCGGGGAACCAGTCAGGTTGCGACTCAGGGACTTTGATGATGTCCCAAACCGTGTCAGGATCTGCCGCAATGCGTATATGTTGTCGAATCGATGCCACACATCCCCCTTGGACGTTCATAACTTAGTCTCAGAACCCGTAAGGTTTGTGCGTGCAAAGTTTGTTAGCCATTGACCTTCCTCTCGGCAAAGCCCTAGCTCGCGCACTCCTTGACTGTGTGAGCAAAGAACAAGCATTTTGCGTTCTAGATCAACGCCTTTCGCCACGCAGACGTGAAGAAGATCTTGCGCT
>JBAWYN010000106.1:0-3255 GCA_037143535.1 Acidimicrobiaceae bacterium
TACGGCCTGCGTGACTTCTGCTGCGATCACGTTCTGCGCTGAATCAGACATTGACTCTTTGTTCTGCACGGCGCTTGCGTCTGGGTCATAGGAAAGTAGCGCCGCGAATCCTTCAACAATTGAATTTGTCGGGACCACTGTTACGTGTTGATCAACAAGTGCCGCGACCTGTTCTGCAACAGGGCGAATGTTTTTGTTGTTAGGAAGCAGAACCACTTCATTAGACCCCGTAGCGATGACCGCGTTGACGAGGTCTTGCGTTGAAGGGTTCATTGACTGGCCGCCCTTTACGAGCACACGTACACCGAGCGAGCGGAAAATTCTTCCGACTCCTTCTCCCGCTACTACTGCAACAACTGATGTCGCGGGTGCTGGAGTTGTTTCTTCAACCTGGCCTTCACTGCCTTCACGAACCCAGCGTTCCTCAATCACTTGCTCGCTGAGATCAGTGACTCGAATTTCACGAGGACGTCCAGCGTCTAAGGCAGCTTCAATAGATGCACCAATGTCATCGGTGTGAATGTGGCAGTTGTAGAGGCCGTCGCCTCCAACAATCACAATCGAGTCACCAATGCCCGACCACACTTCACGAAACGCGGCCATCTTTGAGTCATCAGCGTCGAGCAAATACATCACTTCATAACGAAGGTCAGCAATGTCGCCTTCTTCGTGTGAAACAACCTGCTCATGAACGTTCACTTCAATTGATTCAACTGGAGGAGCAATCGGCAGATCATCGCCCGCAATGACGTGACAGAACGCATCGAACAACAAGAGCAGTCCAGTACCTCCCGAGTCAACGACTCCGGCTTGTTTTAGAACTGGTAACTGTTCAGGTGTGAATGCCAGCGCAACTTGCCCTTCATCTCTGGCACCCCTGACGACTTCACTGAGTGAACCAAGTGAACGACGGGCGCCCACTGCGCCGGCACGTGCAATAGAAAGAATCGTTCCTTCGATCGGTCGAACTACTGCCTGGCGTGCGAGGACGTCGGCGTGCTCTAGGGACTCAACCAAAAGTTCTGGGGTGATCTCGCTCGCGCTTGGAAACTTTTCAACGAGCCCACGAAGTAGTTGCGAAAGGATGACGCCAGAGTTTCCGCGTGCGCCCATCAGCGAGCCGTGAGAGATTGCCTTGCAAACTTGTTCGATGGTTGCGTCATCTTTCAAGAGTCCGAGCTCTGCGACCACCGACTCAATCGTTAGGGTCATGTTCGTTCCGGTGTCGCCGTCAGGGACGGGGTAGACGTTTAGACGGTTGATGACTTCCTTGTGCGAGCGCAAAAGCTCGCCAAACGTGGCAATAGTGGCTCGAAGGTCTTCAGCGGTCAGCACGGTGGACAAGGTCATTGCTAGCGATGCTACAATGGTCATTCGGTTTATACCGACCTCTGCAAGGGCAGCGGCCGGGAAAAAGGAGAAAGTTCATCATGGCATCAGTCTGCGAAATCTGCGGTAAGAAGCCGTCATTCGGCATGAACGTCTCACACTCCCACCGTCGCACCAAGCGCCGTTGGAATCCAAACATCCAGCGCGTAAAGGCAATTGTTGGCGGAACACCTAAGCGTGTCAACGTCTGCACCGGTTGCCTACGTTCAGGAAAAATCACTAAGCCAGCTCGTCGCAAGGCCAACGCTTAATTCTCAACTCTTCAGAGTTGATGTTGCCAACCTAGTTTTTCAAAAAGTTGACCCTCTAACGTCCGCGATGCCGGGTCCGACACAACTCTGCCGATAGAAATTGGCTCCCTCAGTCCGCGTTGAAGAAATGTTGATCGCAATTTTTCAGGATCACTAGTGGTGATGAGTAGTTCGTAGTCTTCGCCGCCACTAATTGCTTCTTGCAACGTGGCACCATCTGCAGTTGGTACTTGGTCTAAGGCAAAACCAACATTGGAAGCGCTAGCCAGACGGTGAAGATCAAGTCCTATCCCGTCGCTCAGATCCATCATTGCGCTGACCCCAGACTCACGAGCAGCGATGCCCTCATTAATTCGTGCAAGTGGTCGTCGCTGTGCTGTTACTAATTCATTATCAAGTGGCGCTCCCCCACGACGAAGGCGAAGTCCTGCGCTGGCACTTCCTAGTGCGCCAGTAACAAATATCTCGTCACCGTTCTTTGCACCTGTTCGAAGTACCGCCTCACCTCGTGGCACTTCACCAATAACACTCACTGCGACAGATGTATCTGTTGCGCCAGATAGGTCTCCACCAACAACTGGACAGCCGCCGGCTTCACTCGCGAGTGCAATGCCACGGTGTAGTTCTTCGAGGTCAGTTCCAGGTGGAGCACTCACCGACACCGTGAGACCCCGAGGGTGAGCCCCCATTGCGGCCAGATCTGAGAGTGCCGAGGTGACGGCCTTAAAGCCCAAGTCTTCGACTGAAAAAAGTTCAGAATCCAAGTGAATTCCGTATACGGCGACATCGGCTGAAACCACTACTTGGCCTAAAAATGGGCCCAGTACGGCGGCGTCGTCACCAATGTGGACTTCGCCGGCAGGGATGTTGCGCTGACCCACGATTTGGGCGATACGCTCCAATACGTTGTCTTCGCGAGCCTGATCGTTTTCGGACGAAAAGGAACTCATGAGGGTAAACACCTGGGGGGGTGTCTTGGCTGCAATGTTGCAGTCATGTGGAGAAGGGTTTTAACCGTGACGTACCCAACTAATAACAAAAAACTCATCGCATGGGTTGAAGAGATCGCTGCACTCACTACACCCGATCGTATCCACTGGTGCGACGGGTCAGCAGAGGAATACGACCAATTGTGTCAACTTCTTGTTGATCAAGGAACGTTCACCAAGCTGTCACCCACCAAGCGACCTAATAGTTACTACGCAACCTCTGACCCGGGCGACGTTGCTCGCGTCGAAGACCGCACATTTATTTGCTCTGAAAAAGAAGTTGATGCTGGTCCGACTAACAACTGGATGGACCCATCAGAGATGCGCACAAAGCTAAAGGGATTGTTCGCTGGTTCAATGAAGGGACGCACCATGTACGTGGTCCCCTTCTCAATGGGCCCACTCGGATCGAAGATTTCACACATTGGTGTTGAAATCACTGACTCCGCCTACGTTGCTGTTTCAATGCGCATCATGACTCGTATGGGACGCGGTGCCCTTGAGGTACTTGGCGACACTGGCGAATTTGTTCCTTGCTTGCACTCAGTTGGTTCACCACTTGAAGCCGGACAAAAAGATGTCAAGTGGCCATGCAACGCAGATAACAAATACATTGTTCACTTCCC
>JBAWYN010000107.1:0-3254 GCA_037143535.1 Acidimicrobiaceae bacterium
TCAACGCAGCCATCAAGATTCTTTGGATTTGTAACACGAAAGAACCATTCATTAACCATTACTTCCATGAACTGTTCTTTGCCCATCTTCATCCAGAAGGAGTCAGCGATCTGTGACGCGTGTGCGGCGAGGGCATCAAATTTACGAGAGTTTGAGCTTGAAACATCAACTCTCGCGCCGATCTTGTCGTCCGGAGTTCCCATGTTGAGCGGCTCTTCAGGCTCAGGTTCTGGGGCTCGGACAATCCCCTTCTTCTCGTCTTCTTCACGCTTCAGGCGATCTTCTTCCTCCCAGCGCGCGCGATAAATTGCCATCACCGAGTCTGGAATTGCGTTGTAATACAACGTTGGTTCGTAATCAATCAGCTCTAATGCTGCCAGTGTGATGCGGTTCGCTTGAATGTGATCAGGGTGCCCGTAGAAACCAATTTCGTTGTACGTAACAATTACCTGTGGGCGCTCTTCCATGATGATGGCTGCGAGTAGCTTCGCTGCATCATTCACGTCAGCTGCCCAGAAACTGTCTGGATCGGAATTTTGAGGCCAACCCATCATCCCTGAGTCGCGGTATCCAAGTCGCACGAGTCGGTCAATGCCAAGAATTTTTACCGCGTTGTCGAGCTCAACTCTACGAATCTCTGCGACCGCATCACCATCGTGGTGATCAGCGTCTGGCTTAGCGCCATCGAGTGCGTCGCCACACTCACCATTGGTGCAGGTAACGAGAACTGTCCTAACCCCTTGGTCGTGCAACAGCGGATAGACACCACCAGTCGAACTGGCTTCATCATCTGGATGCGCGTGCACCGCAAGAAAGGTCAAATTATTCAACGGGCATTCCTCCAAAAAGGTCTGTGGCATCTTCGATTGTCGGGATGCGACTCCACGCACGGTGGTAATACTCAGTGCCAAACAGCATCATGAATAATTCTTCATCCATGTTTGCAATGTCACTGTTGTCAATCTGTGATGCGTGAGTCAAAATCGCCTGCTGCTTAATTTTTGCGAATTTACGAACATCCATAGTGGAGTCCACGAAATCATCGGGGGTATCAGTCACTGCACGAAGAATCCACTCAGGTAGTTCAATCCCCTTCGCCTTTGCTGCGGGGATGAACTCTTGCATAATGCGCTGTGGCATAACTGGGTAGTAAATACGCTGTGGGCACATGGCAATGAACGCAGCTCGACCAGTGACTCGATTAGCCATGATGTGGTCTGGGTGTCCATAAAAGCCGTTTTCGTCATAGGTAATGAGAACCATGGCCTGCACTTCATTAATGATCGCGCCCATCTTCTGGGAAGCTTCTTCAAAGTCAGCATTGACAAAAGCTTTGGGGTTCTTGAATTGATCCCACTCAGGAAGTCCTGAGTCGTCGTAGCCAAGGTTGAACACGCGATTGAAGCCCACTAATTTTGCAGACTTTTCCAGCTCAGCGGCTCTCGTAGCGATTGTCCACTCGGTGTTGTGCTCTGGGTGATTACCTTCACGGCCCTGGTCGTCACGACCAAGCGATCCGTTCGTGCACGTAATGAGAGTTAGGTCAAATCCAAGCTCAGCAAAGTGCGATGAAACTCCAGAGGTGAAAATTGCCTCATCGTCAGGATGTGCGTGGATTATTGCGATTGATTTTGCGTACGCCATAGGACAATGTTAGGCCGTTGCGAGTTGCACAATTCGCACCACCAGCAGCACACCAGCCACTAAGAGGTAACTCCCTACACAACGGAGCAAGATTTTGCGGGCTCTAGTTTTTGGCACTGGTGCCAGCAATGTAAGTCGAGGAGTACGCCAGTCGCGCTTATTGACGTCGTACTTGATCTTGGGTGGGGAACGGAGAAGTCCGATAGGCAGTCCAATTACTAGCCCCACCCCAGCAATCACTGACAAGACGCTCAGAAGCTTGATTACGTTGATACCGGTAAAGAGTGTTGAGACCATCATGGTCACCGACAGAACCACGAGCGCAGTAACAATCGTTGCCGCAAGCGCGTTCAACCATTTCGAGTTAACCCACGGACCCAGAATTTCGCGGTCGTTACAAAGAAGGAGAACAAAGATTGTCGTGCTCGGCAACATCAGTCCACACATTGCCTGCACCGCGAGAGTGATAATTCCAAGAGGAGCACCCGGAATCAATGTCACAATTCCAGCGACTGTCAGTAGTCCCGCAAAAGCACCGAAGAAACCCTTGGCGTCACGTAGTCGTGCATTGAGTGACTGACGTGAACCAGAGAGATCTGACAGAGCGTAGGAACTAGCGAGCGTCACCGCTGCTGCGCCAATTACCGATGCGTTAAGAAGCAGAATCGCAAAGAGCGCTCCTGTTCCATGACCAACATGTTGAGCCAATCCTTTGGCAACACCGAGGGCATTGGTAAATGAGTTGACTCCCCCATGGTGAGAAAGGCCAGCTGCGCTAGCGGCCATTAATGCTGAAGCACCAATAACCACGATGAAGGAACCAAGCACCGTGTCAACACGCTCGTAGTTCAGCCAACGCGGCGTGATCTTCTTGTCAACGATGTTTGACTGCTGGAAGTACAGCTGCCAAGGGGCAACTGTTGTTCCAATAATGGAAATAATGAGCAGCACTGCGCTCGACGTAGCGCCTCCACGAATTCCTGGAACAACAGCGTGATGAAGTGCCACTGCGTAGTGAGGCTTAGAAAGAAGAACTAGAGGAACCACGAAGAGATTGATCGCTACGAAAAGCATCATGAAGCGTTCCCAGCGTGCAAAGGAACCAGATGCGGTAACCAAGAACAAAAGCAGCACTGCTACTGGAACAGAAATGTAGGGCTTGACGCCGAAGTAGTCCATGGAAAGTGAAATTCCAATGAACTCAGTAATGATGATTAAGAAGTTGAGAAGAAGAATTGAACCAATTGAGATGTTTCCCCAGTTGCGTCCAATTCGTTCACGAATGAGACGACCATGACCAACACCGGTGACTGCGCCGAGGCGTGCAACCATTTCTTGGTTGATGATGAGAACAGGAATGAGTAGCGGCAGTACCCACAAGAGTGTGTACCCGAAGTTCTGACCCGCTTGGGCGTAGGTGGAGACGCCACCGGCGTCGTTGTCTCCGACCATCACAATGAGGCCGGGACCAATAATGGCCAGCAACGTAAGGAAGCGCGCGCGCAGTCCCTTGCGGCTTGTTACGTCGTTTTCTGAAATAGTGCCAAAGGCACCGCTGATCTTCTGTTCCTTGTGCTGCTCGCTCACGCTCCACCTCCTCTCGTCTCTGT
>JBAWYN010000108.1:0-3227 GCA_037143535.1 Acidimicrobiaceae bacterium
TCTCCAGCTTCACGGTCTGCACGCTTTGCAGCAGATGCAAGTCCATTTACACGCAACCACTTGGTTGCTTCTTCCATGTCACCATTCGTCGCTTCAAGCGCCTTCTTGGCATCCATCATTCCAACGCCGGTTGACTGGCGAAGTGTTTGTACGTCTTTAGCAGTGATAGCCACTGGGATCTCCTTAAATCTGAAAGTTAATTTATTAAGCGACTGGTTCAGCAGCGGCTTCAACAGCCACTTCTGGAGTTGCTTCAACTGGTGTTTCAACGACAGCGGCAACTGGTGCAGCTGGTGCCTTGGTAACTGCAGGACGGTTCGCACGGATGTAGCGACCTTCCGTTACAGCGTCAGCCATCAAACGGCATAGGAGTCCTACACCGCGAATGGCGTCGTCGTTACCTGGAATTACGTAGTCAATGATGTCTGGGTCACAGTTCGTGTCCACAACAGCAACCACTGGCAGTCCAAGCTTGCGAGCTTCGGTAACGGCAATGTGTTCCTTCTTAGTGTCAATTACGAACACAGCGTTTGGAACTTTGTCGATTGTTGAAATACCGCTCAAGTTTCGGTCAAGCTTTTCGAGTTCACGTGAGTGACGAAGTGCTTCACGCTTTGGCATTCCTTCGAAGTCACCAGCACGCTGCATGGTGCGTAGTTCTTGAAGGCGCTTTACGCGGCCAGAAACAGTTGAGAAGTTTGTAAGCATTCCACCGAGCCAGCGCTGGTTAACGAATGGCATGCCACACGCATTAGCGAAGTCCTCAACAGGCCCTTGGGTCTGCTTCTTGGTGCTCACGAAGAGAATTGTTCCGCCATCAGCAACGAGGTCGCGCACGAATGCGTATGCAACTTCAATACCGCTGAGGGTCTTACGAAGGTCGATTAGGTAAATGCCGTTGCGCTCACCAAGGATGAAGCGACGCATTTTTGGGTTCCAACGACGGGTCTGGTGCCCGAAGTGCACGCCCGAGTCAAGTAGTTCCTGCAGAGTGACGAGTGCCACGATAATTTCCTTCCGTTCGGTTACTAGATCCATGTGGTGCACCGTAGAACGGTGACCGTACGAAACCACAGGGATATTTCTCATGCTTTCCCACTGTGGGAGAGCCAAACCATGTTAGTCGCTTGGAACTACCCCCGAGGATGGGTCTGGCGATGGACTTTTTGCAGGCGTGACTTTGAAACGTGGGTGTAGAGCTGGGTTGTCGTCAGGCTTTCGTGGCCCAGTAATTCTTGGACAACTCGAAGGTCAGCTCCCCCTTCTAATAAGTGGGTGGCATAGGTGTGGCGAAGGGCGTGGGGGTGGATGTGGCCCATGGCAACTCGGTTGTCGAGAATTCGCCTCACGTCTCGCGGTCCGAGTCGATTGCCCCGTCGATTGAAGAAAAGGGCATCTTTGGGCGAATCAGGAGTGGCCACCACATCGCGGGCCTCTTTAAACCATTCCTTCACCGCCTTGAGTCCTTGATCATGGAGAGGAACAATCCGCTCTTTTCGACCTTTACCGAGTACTCGAAGCAAGCCTTGCTTGAAGTCAACACTCGTGACATTTAGCCCGCAGAGTTCACTCACGCGAAGTCCGGCACCGTAAAGCACTTCACAGACTGCGCGGTCCAGCAATGCGAACTTGTCGTCACCCCAGTCAACATCTAAAAGATTTTCCAATTGCTCTCGCACGACAATCTTTGGAAGCTGTGCATTCGGTTTCGGGGCTGAGAGACGAGCCGCGGGACTCTCGTCAAGGTGTTTTCGCTCAACGAGCCATGTGAAATAGCTGCGAAGCGATGCTCGCCTTCTCATGATTGAAGTTCGTTCATCACCGCGTGACGTCATGAAAGCTAAATATTCACGCAAGGTTCGTTTCGTAATTTTTTTATAGTCAGAATGCTTATTGTCCTCAGCCCATTCAATGAACTGCTCAATGTCGCTGATGTAGGCGCGAAGCGTCGCTTCAGAGCGGTTCTTGGTTTTCAGGGTCGCAATGAACCCCTCAAGAAGCCAGGGGCTCTTAGCCCGCGCTGTTTTTTGTGATCCCGACACATAAACAAGGCTACCGAGCGTCATTGCGCGATGGCGTGACCTCGGTAGGCTTGTTGTATTCCTAAGGAGAGCCCGTGCCTCGCATTTTGATTGTTGAAGATGACGAACACATTCGTTCTGCACTTCGCCTCATGTTTGAGGGCGAAGGCTTCGAAATAGACGACGCCCCAAGTGGCGAAGTGGGCGTTGCGATGTTCACTCGCATGGCGAGCGACATTGCGATTGTTGACATCATGTTGCCCGGTATGTCTGGATTCGAAACCTGTAAACAGATTCGTGAAGTGAGTGACTGTCCGATCGTCATAGTCTCTGCAAGAGATCAGACAGCAGACGTTGTCTTGGGGCTCGAATCAGGAGCTGATGACTACGTAACCAAACCTTTCATCCCAGAAGAACTATTGGCACGCGTTAAGGCCCACCTTCGCCGTCGACCTGAAAAGAGTGCAAATTCTTTCAGTCTTGGCGAGCTAACGGTAATTCCTGATGAAGGAATCGTGAAGAAGAGTGACGGCAGTGAGCTGCACCTAACTTCTACGGAGTTTCGACTGCTCACCGACCTCGCGTCAATGAACGGAAAGGTCCTTTCTCGTGAAGACCTTCTCGAGCGCGTTTGGGGCTATGACTACTTCGGTGACACTCGACTCGTGGACGTTCACATGAGACGCCTTCGCACCAAGATTGAACCAGACCCAGCCAACCCTACGTTCCTCATTACCGTTCGAGGTACTGGCTACAAGTTGGTGCTCTAGTGCACCAGAGGAGTCTGCGTACTCGACTCCTTGTTACGTTCGGACTCGGATCGTTCGTTCTTAGTTCGCTCTTTGCATCACTCACCTACTTCGGTGTTCTTAACATTTTGATCAACAATCAGCAAAGTACAGATCTAAAGCAGAGTTACGAGAATGCCACTCTGGTTCGAAACACTCTCGCTACAAATCCCTCTGAACTCACCTCAACACTTAATTCAATTGAGAAAGCCACCAACACCCAAGTACTTGTTCGAACACAGGGTCAGTGGTTGTCGGAAAGTTCTGGCGCACAACCTCCTGAGATCAGTGCATCAGCAATTGCTGCTGCCGATAAGGGAATAGTCACCGAACAAACTGTTCGTTTTGGAGATCAAGACATCTACATTGTGGCGATTCCAATTCCATCAGTGCACTCTCAGTACTTTGAAGTCTTTGG
>JBAWYN010000109.1:0-3197 GCA_037143535.1 Acidimicrobiaceae bacterium
CCCTTTTCACGAATGAAGTCGCCGATGGAGCATCCGGCTTTTTTAACAATTACGTCATCAGTGTCAACGTGCGGACACTTCCACTCTGTACTAAGCATTCTCGCCACGGTGGACTTGCCTACTCCGGGCAGCCCAACGAGTACGAGGCGTGCCACGGCTATTCCGGTCGTGCTTTAGAAGCCGTAGAACCGAGGTTGGCGAGGTAGCTGGCGTGGTTGCGTGTGAATTCTTCGACTGAGTCGCCACCGAACTTTCGAACTGCTTCGTTTGCAATTACGAGCGCCATCATTGCTTCAGTAACAACACCAAGTGCTGGCACAGCTGTTACGTCAGTACGTTCTTTGAAAGAAACTGCAGTTTCACCAGTGGCAACGTCAACAGTTTCAAGAACTGGACGGTTCAGTGATGAAAGTGGCTTCATGGCAACCTTCGCAATAACTGGAGCTCCAGAAGTAATGCCACCTTCTAGACCTCCAGCGTGGTCACTCTTTCGCTTGTAACCGCCACCAGATTCATTTCCTTCATCAACAGCAATCGCATCGTGCGCAACGCTGCCGCGCTGTGAAGCCTGAGCCATGCCGTCACCGATTTCAACTGCCTTCACTGCTTGGATGCTCATGAGGGCACCAGCGAGAAGTCCGTCCATCTTTCGGTCCCAGTGCACGTGGCTGCCAAGTCCAACTGGGCAACCGTAGGCAATGACTTCGACAATGCCACCAAGTGAGTCGCCCTCTTTGGCAGCAGCTTTGATTTCAGCGATCATGGCGTCTTCAGAGGACTTGTCAAAGCAACGAACTTCACTGTCATCAACCTTGTCGAGGTCTCCTGGAACTGGACGAGCGTCACTTGGCGTAGCGACTGATCCAATGCGCACAACGTGGCTAAGGATGTCAACACCAATTGTTGACAGAAGCGCCTTCGCGAATGATCCTGCAACAACACGTGCTGCGGTTTCTCGAGCACTCGCGCGCTCTAGAACGTCTCTCGCGTCATCGAATGAGAACTTCTGCATACCAACGAGGTCAGCGTGTCCAGGTCGTGGTGTTGTGAGCTTGTCGCTTGGTGTTCCAGGAGCAGCGGACATTTCCTGTTCCCACTTCGGCCACTCAGAGTTGAGAATCTCCACACACACTGGTGAACCGAGGGTGCGCCCGTGACGGACTCCTGCGGTGATTCGAATTTCATCGCGTTCAAAACGCATGCGTGGTCCGCGGCCATAACCAAGACGGCGACGAGCTAGTTCATCGCCGATTTTCTCCATGGAGACAGGAAGTCCGGCGGGAAGTCCTTCAATGATGACCGTTAAAGATGGGCCGTGGCTTTCACCAGCGGTTAGGTAGCGCAACATTTAACAATTCTAGGGCAACGCCCTAGGGCCTAGGACTCTTCAGAGTAGAAGGGGTTAACGCCTGAAGCGTGGTCAGTTACGTCAATAACTTCAGTTAGTTCAGGAATCGCGTCACGAAGCGTTGCTTCAATGCCCTGGGTAAGGGTCAGGCGGCTCATTGAGCAACCCTGACAGCCACCAGACATCTTGATGTAGGCAATTTTCTTGTCTTCATCAAGTGCCACGAGGTCGGCACGACCACCGTGTGAAGCGATTGATGGATTGACGTGCTGTTCGAGAACGCTGATAGCAAAGGTCGCTGTTGGGCCTTCGAGTCCAATAGCGAGAATGTCCGCAGGAACGCCAGGGTTTAGCTCTTCAGAAGTTGGAATGTTTGGGTTAACGAGAACAAGTCCACCGCCACCTTCGCTTGCGAACTCCAGACGACTGCCACGAAGACGCTCAATGCTCTTTTCTGGAATCACAATGCTCACACCGCCGTCAACGCCAATGGCAGACCCTTCAGGTGCTTCGCTTAATTCAGAGAAATAAAGGTCGTAGGCATAGCCTGCTCCGCGTGTGCCGGTGACTTCTACGTAGAGTCCCATGGTGTCGCCATCACCCTCAGCACTGAGTGCGTCGAGGACCACGTTGCGGGCCTCATCGGTGAGCTTCAAGATATCAAAAGTTTCGACTGTAGTCATGCGCACCAGTCTAGAGGTGCCGGGCCCGGACCCCTACGCCTACTAACGTTTTCCTTATGACTTCTATCCCCACAGACGCCCACGAGTGGTTCAGCTTCGAAGATGAGACCCGCAAGCGGATCTACATGTTCGACATCACATTTCTAGAAAGCAACTGGTCGTGCATCTTTGGTTCTGGTTGCAAGGGTGTACTTGACGAAGACGCCAGCAACCTCGTTCAAGGATGCTGCAGTTACGGCGCTCACTTCAGTGATGAAAAAGACCGCAAGCGTGTTGAAAAAGCAGCGAAGCGTCTCACTGATGACCAGTGGCAGTTCAAGTCCAAGGGCAAGAATGGAACAACGAAAACAAAGAAGAACGGTGAAGTGGTCACGCGTCTCGTTGACAACGCCTGCATCTTCCTTAACCGACCTGACTTCAAGCGTGGTCCTGGTTGTGCGCTCCACGTACTTTCAATGGACGCTGGCGAAAGTTATATCCCGCTAAAGCCAGAGGTGTGCTGGCAGCTGCCACTTCACCGCGACGATGACACCATGGACAATGGTTGGATCATGACGCGCATTGCACAATGGGACCGCAGTCACTGGGGCGAAGGTGGAGACGACTTTCACTGGTGGTGCACTGCAGACGATCTTGCGTTCGTAGGAAAGACACGCGTCGTCGATTCAATGGCCGAAGAACTTGCAGCCATGGTTGGCAAAGATGTCTATGCAAAAGTACTTGCGTACATGAATGACCGCGCTGCAAAACCTAAGGGTACGTTCCTACCCCACCCAGTTCTTCGTAAGAAGAATTAGCCCTCAGCAGCGAGAGGATCTTCTTCGTTGAAAGAAGGTCGTGGCAACGATCCAAGAATTTCGTCGTATCGATCTTCTTCGGCCATGCACCATTCAGCGTGGATGTCTTCAGGTGCCGAACCACATTCGTCGCACTTAGTTGCACGAGGTCCAGTGGACTGCTTTAGTTCGCGAGCCTCTACAAAACGGCGGTGGCGTCCTTTTTTCACAACAACTCCTCACTGGTTACGGGCCATATCTGGCGGTAACCGCGGTGCAGCGCCAACTACACCGAGAAACCATGATACCAACTGGGCGAAGGCTCCAAACCCCTAGCATTCAAGGTATGAGCGATGCCTTTAATCCCAACGACATGATCCTTCGATTCCG
>JBAWYN010000110.1:0-3183 GCA_037143535.1 Acidimicrobiaceae bacterium
GAGATTGAGAGATACGGAAGTACTTCTTTTCGAATGTGGCTCTTGCCTTTTTTGCCCCAAGCCCATGAGCGACTGAGGTAATAGCCAGGAATGACCGCGACGAGGTTTCCAAACAATGTGGCGCCAAGCACCCCATGAATTAAGTGGAATCCGTACGAAATAACAATTCCAAGGAACGAAACAGAAGTGGTGATGACAGAACTAAGCCCAAAACGAATAATTTTCTTTCCGTCGTGTGTTTTCGACCACGCGATAACTTCGCGAATGTTCTTAGGCATAGCAACGACTCTACTTCGCTATCACTTGGCTGGCCCTAAGTGCTGGTATTTCTTGATGCAGACAAAGTAGGTGCGCTGAAGTGCCAGAATAGATACATGTCTGAATCTTTAGAATTTCTTGTGGACCTTCTTGACCTGGAAGATATTGAAGTGAACATCTTTCGCGGGGTTCATCCCAAAGAAGAGCGCCAACGCACATTCGGTGGTCAAGTTGCTGCGCAAGCTCTAATGGCTGCAGGGCGCACGGTTGAGAATGTAAAAGTTCACTCTCTGCACTCGTACTTCCTTCGCTCTGGTGATCCCTCCGCGCCAATCCTTTACGAGGTTGACCGTATTCGTGATGGAAAGAGTTTCGCTACTAGACGTGTAGTTGCAATCCAGCACGGAAAAGCTATTTACAACATGCAAGCGAGTTTCCACAATGAAGAAGTGAGTCTCGAGCACCAAATTGCAATGCCCTCTGCACCAGATCCAGAATCCATTCTTCCCTTGTTTGAGCGAGTGAAAGATGAGAAGGGCGCAATTGACGAGTGGTTCAAGCGTAAGCACCCAATTGATCAGCGCTTCGTTGGTGAACTTCCTTGGCATGCGAACAGAAGCAAAGAGCCAGTGAAGCAAATTTGGATCAAAGCTGATGGAACGTTGCCTGATGATCCGCTGCTTCACGCTTGTGTTGTTACCTACGCAAGTGACATGAGTTTGTTCGACACAATTCTGGCCCCACACTCAATTCGATGGGACACAGGTGAATTTATGGGAGCGAGTCTCGACCACTGCATGTGGTTCCACCGTGACGTTCGTGCAGACCAATGGCTTCTTTACGACACAGACTCGCCAATTGCACATGGTGCTCGTGGGCTTGCTCGTGGTTTCCTCTTTAACCAAGCAGGAGAACTTTGTGTCTCAATGGTTCAAGAAGGACTCACTCGAGTCATTGAACCAAAGCTCATTAAGTCGCAGCAGTAAAGTTTGACGATGAAGTTAAGCGAACGTATCGCAGAGTACGAAGCATCAACAAAAGTATTTCTCGATGCGATCGCTGACATGGACATGATAAAAATTGATTCTCATGTTGAAGGCGGCTGGACAGCGCGACAAGTAATCCATCATGTAGCTGACTCTGAAACACAGTCCTACGCGAGACTTCGTCGGCTACTGGCAGAGCCTTCTGGTTCAATAATTCAGGGATACGACGAAGCGGCGTGGGCAAAGTGCCCTGAACTTGGATATCAAACGCTTGCACCAGAACACTCATTAAACGTGTTCAGGTCAGTTCGCGAATCTTCAGCAAACATTCTCCATTTACTGAATGAAGCTGACCTAGAAAAGCATGGGATGCATTCTGAAAGTGGTCGTTACTCAGTAGGTGACTGGTTAGATATCTACACTCGCCATCCACGTGAACACACGCAGCAGTTGCTCGAAGCAATTAACGCTTAGGGCTACTTACGATCCTTCATAGGAACGTAGTTTCGAACTTCCTCACCAATGTAGAGCTGACGAGGGCGTGAAATTTTTACGTCCTGGTCGAGCAATTCTTGGTAGTGAGCGAGCCATCCTGATGTGCGAGGAATTGCGAACAACACCGTGAACATTTCTGGTGGAAAGCCCATTGCCTGGTAGATGATTCCTGAGTAGAAGTCGACGTTTGGATAGAGACGACGTGAGATGAAGTAATCATCCTTCAACGCAATTTCTTCAAGCTTGAGTGCAATGTCAAGTAGCGGGTTCTTGCCAGTTACCTTGAACACGTCATCTGCGGTCTTCTTGATGATTGTTGCGCGTGGGTCGAAGTTCTTGTAGACACGGTGACCAAAACCTTGGAGCACGGCCTTTCCTTGCTTCACGGTTTCAATGTACGCAGGAATGTTTTCAATGCTGCCAATTTGATTCAACATCTTGAGCACTGCTTCGTTAGCTCCACCATGACGCGGTCCATACAGTGTTGCGGCAGCGGCGGCAGTTGAAACGTACGGGTCTGCATGAGCTGATCCAGCAACACGCATGGCTGTTGTTCCAGCATTTTGTTCGTGATCGGCGTGCAAGATAAATAGAACGTCAAGAGCCTTTGCAAGAACTGGGTCTGGCTCGAAGCGTGGCTCTGCGATCTTCCACATCATCGAAAGGAAGTTTTCGGTGTAACCCAAGCTGTTGTCTGGATATACGAACGGCATCCCTACAGAGAATCGGTGTGCTGCAGCTGCGAGCGTTGGCATCTTTGCAATAAGTCGAACAATTTGTCGATTCAGAGTTTCTTGTTCGTCAAGAACTTTTGAGTCCTTGTAATACGTAGATAGTGCCGCGACAGCAGAAACGAGCATTCCCATTGGGTGAGCGTCGTAGTTGAATCCTTCTAGGAAGCGCTTACGAACGTTTTCATGAATGAAGGTGTGATGCGTGACTTCTTTGCTCCATGCAGCAGACTGCTCTGCGTTTGGAAGCTCTCCGTGCATCAGAAGATACGCAACCTCAAGGTATGTGGAGTGTTCCGCAAGTTGCTCAATCGGATAGCCGCGGTACCTAAGAATTCCCGCTTCTCCATCAAGGTATGTAATGGAAGACTCTGCAGCTGCAGTTGCCATGAAGGCTGGGTCGTATACCCATACGCCAGGAGCGGCTTTGATGATCTCCTTCGCAGAGACGCCACCATTTTCGATTGGAATTTCTAAAGAGTCGCCAGTCCGGTTATCGGTAACGGTTATCGACTGCTTCACAATGCCTCAATTCGTGTTTGGGTACACCTCTATCGTAGGCGAATTTTTAGTCAAAAATTCTAAGAATTATTTCCAGAAGGTGACATTATGACTGTGTAGACCTTGGTCCTTGTCATACCTGCGGCACCCGGTGCTCCGTCCACGGAGATCGTTAACGTTGCTCGTTGTCCTGCCTTAGTTTTTAGGGATTT
>JBAWYN010000111.1:0-3031 GCA_037143535.1 Acidimicrobiaceae bacterium
CTCCTCGTTACAGCTGGAAACGAAACAACACGCACCGCTATTGCGCATGGACTTCGTGCACTGAGTGAGCACCCAGACCAGAAGGCACGTCTTGTTGCTGACTACGAAGGACTCGCTAAGACTTCGACAGATGAAATTGTCCGTTGGGCTTCACCAGTTATCTGGATGCGACGCACCCTCGCAACTGACTACACGCTTTCGGGCAAGGATCTAAAGGCTGGCGACAAGGTGTTGTTGTACTACAGCTCAGCTAACCGTGATGAAGACGTATTCGTTGATCCCTACACATTTGATGTGGGGCGTACACCAAATGATCACTACGGCTTCGGTGCTCCTGGCCCACACTTCTGCCTAGGAGCTCACCTGGCGCGTCGTGAAATTACCGTTATGTGGCGCGACCTCATTGCGCGAACACCAAACATTCAGATGACCGGCGCTCCATCACAATTGGAGTCAACATTTGTAAACGGAATCAAAAAGCTTCCCTACAGTTTCTAAGACGCGCCAGAGGCCTCGTCGTATGCGCGAAGCGCACGTGGGCCCCAAACTGTTCCGGGACCGCCGTTCATCAAAATAGCAACGCCCATCGCTTCAGCAACCTGTTGGCGGGTAATGCCATTTCGAACACATCCACGTGCGTGGGCCACAATGCATCCATCGCACTCACGAGTAACCGCGATGCTCAGCGCAAGCAGTTCCTTCATTCCAACTTCCAGTTCACCAGGAGCCATTGCTGCACTCGATAGTGAAGCAAACCCTTTCATGACGTCAGGAATGAGCCCTCGAAGATCTAAGGCAGGTTGTCGTAACTCTTCACGGATTTCTTCATTGCTGTTCATAAGGCCCTCCAGTTATGAGCGTAGCCACATCGGGGATTCTTTCTATGATGTAGCCCATGACTGCAATTGATGACCTTCTTGCTCACAACAACAGCTACGTTCCAAAGCACGGACACAACGAGCTTCCTACAGAGCCACAACTGCACCTAGCGGTCCTTACCTGCATGGACTCGCGCCTCGACCTCTTTGGCGCGTTAGGTCTAAAACTCGGACAGGCTCACCTCATCCGTAATGCCGGTGGCCTAGCAACCGATGACGCCATTCGTTCGCTATTGCTCAGCCAGCGCCTCTTACAGACGAGAGCAATCATGGTCATTCACCACACCCGGTGTGGACTTGAGACGTTTGAAGAAGCGGCATTGCAGGCAGAGCTAGAAAAAGAATACGGGCAGCGACCTCCTTTCAAACTCGGTGCCTACAAAAACGTTGACGAAGATGTCAAGCAGACCGTTGCGACCTTGCGAAGTAGCCCGTTTGTTATTGGAACAGAAATTCGTGGCTTTGTCTTCAACGTTGACGACGGAGACCTGCGAGAAATCACAATCGCGTAACAGAATTCCTTGCGCTAGCCAAGGGTACGATTGGTCATGCTTTCAAATGTTCTGACCTTCATATTCTTTGTTCTGATTGGTCTAGAAATTCGTGAAGGTCTCCAACATCCAAGAGAAGCCATCCTTCCCGGACTTTGCGCACTCGCTGGAATGCTCATTCCAGCATGCATCTTTATTTCACTTCACACTGGATCAAACGCATGGGCAGTAGCAATGCCCACCGATGTTGCCCTAGCCATTGGTGCACTCAGCTTGCTTGGCAAACGAGTGAATCCCAAAGTACGACTATTCCTCTTAACGCTGGCAGTAGCTGACGACTTTTTTTCGCTCTTAGTTATTGGAATATTCTTTAGAAGCCACCTGCACGTTGCAAGTGCTGTCTACACGCTCGGTGCAGCAATGCTCGGATTTGTTTTACCTCTTCGAGGGAAACTCATTCAACTGCTCTCACCACTTGCAACATTCGTAGTAATCCCTATTTACATATGGATTAATTTGCTCGCACACTTAAATTTCTCCCTGGCATTTGAGAAAATTAGTGTCGCATTGGTTATCGCAAGAGTCATTGGCAAGGTTCTTGGCATCTTCTTGGCGGCGTGGCTTCTCACACGCTTCTCTCGTTTAAAACTTCCTGAAAGTTTGGATTTGCGAGAAATATTTGGCATTGGCCTGCTCGCTGGAATGGGACTTACGGTATCGCTAGTAATCGCGCAAATTACGTTGACTAGTTCTCAGCTCGGTCAAGCGCGCATAGGGCTATTTTTTGCAGCGATAATTTCTGGTCTACTCGGGCTCTTGTGGTTAGCCCTAAATTCTAAAATCGATTCGTAAGCTTTCAGCTCAGTCGCAGCAACTGTCACGCCATCCACACGCCGTGCAACGGTAGTGAGCGTGTTCAGCCGATAGTTTTCCACCACAGTTTTGGCATTCGGAAAAGATTCCGAATCGGTTCATGCAGTCAATACCTTGGCCAACATTTGCTTCTTGTTCAATAGACATGCACCCATTTTGACGTTCAGAAGTCAATCTTGGGTGGATACAGGGCTGCCTTAAATAGGGCCCAATTTGCCGGTGCGGTAGTGCGTGCGACACAGCACTTGGTAGTGAACTTCGCCGTGGTGAACATCTCCAATAACAAACTGGTCACCGTCTCTGGCAATCACGCCGTCAACCACTCGCGCATTGCAGCGTCCTTTGTTTCCACACCAGCACGTTGAAGTGAGAGGTAGTTCACGAGCAACGTCGGCGATCGAAAAAAGTCGGGCAGAACCTGGAAAAAGATTTAGCTGAAAGTCAGCCGAGAGACCGAAGGCGTGAACATCGACGTCGTCGTCGTCAACGAGTTGACCGAGCTGGTCGATTTGTTCTTTACTCGCGAACTGTGCTTCATCAATTACAAGAATTTTTACTCCTTCAGCGAGGAGTTTCTTAATCCGAGGAGTGAGATCCTCACCATTTTCAATGGCGTCAGCATCAGCCTCAATACCAATTCGACTCGTAATTTTGCCGTTATTGCTGCGCTGTCCAAATGTCCAAAGCGCAATGTCGCTTCGGTTTTCACGTAATTGCCAGCAGAGCTGGAGGGCCAGAGTGGACTTTCCAGCTGCCATTGTTCCGTATGTAAAAGTCAGTTCTGCCATA
>JBAWYN010000112.1:0-2998 GCA_037143535.1 Acidimicrobiaceae bacterium
GCAATCCGGTTGTCATCGGTTCGCTGTCCATAAATGATGAGATGTCGGTCATCAGCGAAGGTTTCATATTTTGAGAATCCAACTTCATGCCAGAAGTCGTCACTCTGAGGTTCGCTGGCGATCATTAAAGAGTAAATAGGCGCAACAGTTCTGCGTTCACCTGAAAAAGTGGAAGTGAATCCTTCGGTTGCTCGAATTACGAATGCTGCGTGGATTGAACCTTGTGGCGTTATTACCTCTGGTTGACTACGGCGCGTTTTTGGAACAATTCTCGTAACGGTGCTGTTCTCAAAGATCTCCACACCTAGCGCTTCGCAAACATCGCTAAGCCCCCTTGCAAGTTTTGCTGGGTGCACACGAGCACAATGTGGCGAGAAAGTTGCTCCGAGAGAACCATGAAGGTGTCCACGTTCTTTAGCCTGCTCTTTGTTCAGCCACACAAGGTCATCAGGACTACTTCCTGATTCGAGAGCACTGGAAACTGCTTTCTGTAACCTTGAAGCCTGTACTTCACTGCGTGCGAACGTGAGCGTTCCACCGTGACGGAAGTTGGCATCAATCCCATCTGCACTCAGAGAATCGCCAAGATTTTGCACTGATTTCTGAAGCATGCTTCGCTGATGGTTGAGCGCTTCAGCTCCAAAGTTGTGAGAAATGTGCTCGTCACTCACAGGGAATAATGCTGAGACCCAGCCACCATTACGGCCAGAAGCACCAAATCCGCAGACTGTTTTTTCCACGACAGCAATGCGAAGACTCGGATCTCTGCGTTTTAGTTCGCGGGCTGTCCAAAGTCCGGTGTAGCCACCGCCCACAATGCAGACATCAACGTCCATGTGAGCGTTCAGCGAACGTCTAGGCGTAATGGGACTAGTTAGTTGTGACCACCACAGCGAAGCAGGTGGGTGCACTAGAGATGCTTGATAGCTCCGGTGAAGACCTCACGAAGAGTACCGACCATCCAGTCGATGTCTGCACGCGTGGAAATCAGTGGAGGAGCGAGTTGGACAACTGGGTCGCCTCGGTCATCAGAACGACAAATAAGTCCACGACGGAACATTTCAGGTGAAATGAATCCACGAAGGAGACGCTCTGCTTCTTCACCCTGCCAGGTTTCCTTGGTGACTTGATCCTTGACGAGCTCAACACCCCAGAAGTAACCGGCGCCTCGAACGTCACCAACAATTGGAAGGTCCTTAAGCCCGTTAAGTGACTCACGGAAGTATTCCTCGTTCTGTTGAACATTGCCGAGTACGTTTTCACGCTCGATAATGCCAATCGACGTCAGCGCCATTGCAGCGCTGAGAGGGTGACCGGCCCAGGTGAAGCCATGGATGAATGAAGTGTCATCATGCTGGAATGGTTCAGCAATGCGATCAGAAACGATCATGGCTCCCATTGGAGCGTAGCCAGCAGTGATTCCCTTGGCGCAGGTGATGATGTCTGGAACGTAGTCATACTTCTGACCACCGAACCATGTTCCAATGCGACCAAATGCGCAAATAACTTCGTCAGTTACAAGCAACACGCCGTACTTGTCGCAAATTCGCCGTACTTCTTTGAAGTAACTCTGTGGTGGTGCAAAGCATCCACCAGCATTTTGCACTGGCTCTAGGAACACAGCGGCAATAGTCTCTGCGCCTTCACGAAGAATCGCTTCTTCGATCTGCTGTGCAGACCACAGTCCGTACGCTTCGAAATCATCAGCGTGCTCGGTTGCACGGTAGAAGTTCACGGCCGGAACTTTGACAGCTCCAGGGACCAGTGGCTCGAAAGGCTTGCGGTAGCTCTCGAGTGAAGTGATTGTTAGCGCTCCAAGGGTTGTTCCGTGATACGCAACATCACGACTAATAACTTTGTAGCGATTCGTATCGCCACGAAGGCGGTGATACTGGCGAGCGAGCTTCCAAGCACTTTCGTTAGCTTCGCCTCCACCAGTGGTGAAGAACACCTTGTTCAGGTCTCCTGGGGCCAAACTCGCGAGCTTCTCAGCAAGTTCAATTGCCTTGGGGTGTGAATACGTCCACACCGGGAAAAATGTCATTTCCTTAACAGAATTTGCCGCTGCTTCTGCAAACTCTGGACGTCCGTGGCCGAGCATATTTGTATACAGGCCAGAAATTCCGTCAAAGTACTTCTTGCCGTTTGCGTCGAAGACGTGTACACCTTCTCCACGAACGAATACTGGAACTTCGTTAGTCTCCGAGTAGGAGCCCATTCGCGACATGTGTAACCACAAGTTGCGACGTGCCCGCTCGGAGTAGGTATGGCTTGGCTCCTCAGAACTCGAAACGGCCATGCCGTCTGAGTAAATTTCATTGATTGTCATTTTGTTCCCCATGCGTAGGTCTGCTTTGAAAGTTTCAAATACAGAAATGTTTCAACTTCGGTCACACCCGGAATACTTCGGATGGAATCGTTGAGTAGTTGTACCAGCGCCGCGTCATCAACTGCGATGACTTCGGCGATGATGTCGAAGCTTCCGGCGGTCATAACCACGTAGTTAGCTTCTTCGATTGCTGCGACTTGGTCGGCGACCTTTCGAACGTCACCATGAACGCGAATACCTACAAGCGCTTCACGCCCATATCCCATTTGGAGTGGATCGGTGATTGCCACGATCTGCATAACACCAGAATCTTTGAGGCGCTGAACGCGACGTCGAACTGCTGGCTCAGATAGCCCCACGTCTTCGGCGATTGCTCCGTAGGCTCTGCGACCATCACGCTGAAGGTGGGCAATAATTTGACGGTCAACCATGTCCAGTGCGCTAGTGGTGGAGATGAGCTCTAGGTTCGCTATCTCTGCGTTCTTTTGCTGCTGTTGGTTTGGTTTGGCTGACATTGGGTATCACCTAGTTTCGGGACTAAAGCCCTCAACTGCGGATAGGGACAGTATAGCGCCATATCACGCCGATATGAGTCGTCAAATGCCCCCCAGGGGACTATTTACAACCCCCAGTGTTTGCATGGGGTTTGGCTATCTGGCAGAGTGGAGG
>JBAWYN010000113.1:0-2990 GCA_037143535.1 Acidimicrobiaceae bacterium
GGTCGCTCAGAATGCTACGTAGAGCGCTACCTCACCTGGCCACGTCACATTGAAATGCAAGTCATTGCCGACAAGCACGGCAACACACTCTGGCTCGGAGAACGAGACTGTTCAGCACAGCGTCGTCACCAAAAGCTCGTTGAAGAATCACCAGCGCCAAACTTCCCTGAAGAAGTTCGCCGTGCGATGGGTGAAGCTGCTGTAAAGGTCTCAGAAGCTTGTGGTTACTACAACGCTGGAACAGTTGAATTCCTCTTCCAAGACGGAGAGTTCTTCTTCCTTGAAATGAACACTCGCCTCCAGGTGGAGCACCCAGTAACTGAGCTCGTTACCGGGCTTGACCTCGTTGAGTGGCAGATTCGTATTGCAGCTGGCGAAAAGTTAGAACTCACCCAGGACAGCATTGAGCGAAATGGTCACTCCATTGAAGTTCGCATTAACGCTGAAGACCCATCTGGTGGAAAGTTCGTTCCATCACCTGGCACGCTTACCCGCTTTGATCAGCCTTCAGGTCCCGGAGTGCGACTCGACGCTGGTTACGCAGCTGGTGACACTGTTTCTCAGTACTACGACAACTTGATTGGAAAGCTCATTGTGTGGGCACCAACTCGTGAGAAGGCTCGTCGACGCATGCTTCGAGCTATTGAAGAAACCGTCATTGAAGGCGTTGCCACAACACTTCCTGCTGACACGATCATTCTTGAGAGCGAAGACTTCGTAAACGGAACCCACTCAACGAAGTGGGTAGAAGAAACTCTTGACTTCACCAACCTCGTTGTGTCCGCTACTGGTGGATCCGCTCCGGTTGATGGCAAGGTTCGAAAGGACGTCACTGCTGAAGTGAACGGACGTCGAGTCAATGTCTCAATCTGGGTTGAAGAGAATGGTGATGACGGTCTTCCAAAGGCGCATTCAACTGCTGCCAAGCCTCGCCGCCAGCACCACACCGGAGCAATTGGCAGTGGATCTGGCAACGTATCAGTTGCGATGCAAGGAACAATCGTCAAGGTTTCAGTCGCTGAAGGTGACACGGTTGAAGTCGGACAAGCCATTGTGATTCTTGAAGCCATGAAGATGGAAAACAACGTCAACGCCGAAAAGGCAGGTGTCGTCAAAACCATCAAGGTGAAGCCTGGTGACTCAGTTGCTGCTGGCGACGTTGTTGCCATTATCGAATGACCTCTCGCGACACTGCATCCGGAGCAATCAAAAGTGCTTCTAACACACTGGTAGAACTCAGCCACTTCATTCACAAAAACCCTGAGCTCGGTTACGAAGAGTTCAAGAGTGCTGAAGCTGTTGCCAATGCCGCCAAGTCAGCTGGTTTTAACGTGGAAACTGGCATTGCTGGTCTTGAAACTGCGTTTCGTGCCACCAAGGGATCTGGCGAACTGAACATTGTGTTCTGCGCCGAATATGACGCGCTCCCCGATGTTGGTCACGCTTGTGGTCACAACATCATTGCTGCATCGTCACTTGGTGCCGCCATTGGACTTGGTGCAGTAGCTGAAGAACTAGGTCTTACTGTGACGCTTCTCGGAACGCCTTCTGAAGAAGGTGGCGGCGGAAAGATTGACCTGATTAATGCAGGTGAATTCAAGAACGCCCATGCCGCAATGATGGTGCATCCTTGGCCAACTGAGCGCCTCGATGCACAGTGTCTTGCCGTTGATCACTTTGATGTGACGTTCACTGGAAAAGATGCGCACGCTTCTGCAGCGCCATTCGAAGGCATCAACGCGCTGGACGCAATGACAATCTCTCAAGTAGCTCTTGGTCTACTTCGCCAGCAACTCCACCCCGGTGATCAAGTACACGGCATTGTGATTGAAAGTGGTTCCGCTGCAAACATCATCCCGAGCCATGCGCTCGGTCGCTTCATGGCCCGTTCAGTCACTTCAGAGCGCCTTGGCGCACTGCGCAAGCGCATTGACGCGTGTTTTCAAGCTGGAGCGCTCGCCACTGGCGCAGCATTAAATATCGAAGAGCTTGGAAGTCAGTTCTCTCACATGGAAACCAATGCCGAGATCTTGAACCACTACCGCAGCGCCGCCGAAGCACTTGGTCGAACATTCGAAATTGATGATGCACACACGCCTCGTCCAACGATTTCAACGGACATGGCGAACGTTTCTCTCGTTGTTCCATCAATTCACCCACTCATCGCGATTCCCACTCATGGTGCCGTAAATCACCAGCCTGAGTTCACCGCAGCTTGCATCACTAAAGAAGCCGACCAGGCAGTTATTGACGGCGCAATTGCCCTCGCCCACACTGCGATTGCAGTTGCTGAAGACGCGGCGCTACGTGCAAAGTTGCTCAAGAAGTAATGGTCCTCGAGCACGCTGTTCTGCCGGTTACCCCTGGCGAAGAAGAAGCATTCGCGCAAGATCTAAAGATTGCCCTTCCCATAATTCGTTCAGCTCCTGGATGTCGTGGAGCAGAAGTACGTCGTGAAGTGGAAGATCCAACCAAGCACTTGTTGCTTGTTCAGTGGGATTCAGTTGAAGCACACAATGAGTTTCGAAACACCGACCTGTACCAACAATGGCGTGCGCTAACGCATCCTCACTACACCGGAAAAGTCGGTGTGGATTTCTTCGTTACGCACTTCTCTGAGCCTCTAGAAGGCTAAGACTTCAACCCGCAACTACATTGTTGCGAATTGTTCCAATGCCTTCAACGTTGGTTTCAACAACGTCGCCAACTTGGAGATACCTTGATGGCTGCTCGAATAGACCAACTCCCGCCGGTGATCCGCTAAAGATGATGTCTCCGGGCCACAATGTTGTGACTGCAGAAATTTGATTGATCAGTTGACTCACATTGAAGACCATGTCTTTTGTGGATTCACTCTGAGTGACTTGATCGTTGATCTTGCACGTGATGTGCAGGTCGTCTGGATCCTTCACTTCGTCAAGCGTCACGAGCCACGGGCCAATTGGTCCAAATCCTTCGTACGACTTACCAAGCGAGAACTGCCCACCAGC
>JBAWYN010000114.1:0-2963 GCA_037143535.1 Acidimicrobiaceae bacterium
TTTGATAGTGCCGAGGATAGTCTCAAGATGGCTTTCATGTGACAAATCCGTGATTAACGCAGCATTAAATCTGAACTGCCTGTGGGAAAAGTAATTGCTTAATTTGCTAGTGGTGCTGACCAGCGGTTTTAGGAATAAAGAATGCCGCAAAGAAACCGAGCAAGGTGATGATTGCTGAAATCTCGTATGCACGCTGGTACCCAGCGGTGAGGGCAAAATTAGTCGAGACGTTACTTTGAAGTAGTTCTGCGGAGCGACTTGCGGCGAGGGTTCCAACAATTGCGAGTGAAAGTGAACCACCAATTTGGCGAGAAGTATTAAGAATTCCTGAAGCGAGACCCGCATCTGCACGATCTACTTGCGCGGTTGCTGCAGTCGCGAGTGGCGAGAAGAGTAGCCCTATTCCAAATGTGCACAGCACAGAAGGAACAATGATGCCTGGGAAGTAATGGCTGTTTGTTTCTAAGTGACTGAGCCACCAGAATCCAGCTGTTGAAACTAGAGCTCCAGCGAAGACAATTGGTCGAACACCAATTTTTTGAATACTGCGTGAACTCAACTGTGCACCAATGATGATGCCAACAGCCATTGGCAAGAAACTAAACCCAGTCTTCACGGCGTCGTATCCGAGCACTGCTTGGAAGTAGAAGGTGAGGAAGTACCAGAAACCGAAGAAGACTCCTCCAATGAGGAACATCACAATGTTCGCTACTGAAAGAGAACGTGATTTAAAAATGCGAAATGGAACAAGTGGGTTGCTCGCTGCTTTTGCTTCCCACACCAAGAACGCAAGAAGTGCAATGCCACCAATTATGAACCACTGAATTGTGGCTGTTGCGCCCCAACCAATTTCTGTTGATTGAACAATCGCGTAAATGATGCTGGCGAGACCACCAGTAATAAGTATTGAGCCAGTGACGTCGAGCTTGTCCTTGTCGTCTGCTTTTCGCATTTCTTGCAAGAACCTCATTGCGAGGAACGCTGCAGCGAGTCCAATCGGAATGTTGATAAAGAAAATCCATCGCCAGTCGGCGTAACCAGTGAGCAGTCCACCAATGATTGTTCCAAAGGCGCCTCCTGCTCCCGCCACTGCGCTCCATGCACCAATTGCCTTAGGCATGCGTGGACCCTGGAACGTGGTGACAATAATTGTGAGTGTCGCTGGAGAAAGAATTGCAGCGCCAACACCTTGTAGTGCACGAAGTGCGATCATCTGTGATGCATTGTGTGCGAATCCAGCACCCAGACTCGCAAGCACGAATACAAATAGACCAGTTAAGTAGACACGGCGACGTCCAAAGAGGTCAGCAGCGCGCCCACCAAGCAAGAGGAAACCGGCGTACGTTAGAACGTAGGCATTAATTACCCACTGCGCGTTAGAGAGTGTGAAATGCAGTGAGCGCTGCATTGTTGGTAGGGCTACGTTCACGATTGACACGTCAAGTACCACCATGAATTGGGCAATCAATGCGATTGAGAGAACAATCCAGTCTGGAGCGTGGCGGTGTTCGGATGTTTGGGTGGTGGTCATTGTCTAATGGTAATGGTGGTGTTTCTTTGCTTCAGCGATAGGAAATGACACGAGTGTGTGTTTTGCGCAACACTTGATACATGGCCGCACAATTTATTTACACGATGAGAGACCTCCGACGCTTCTACCCACCGGACCGAGAAGTGCTTAAGGGGATCAACTTGTCCTTTTACCCAGGGGCAAAAATTGGAGTAATTGGCGGTAACGGCTCGGGTAAGTCATCACTACTTCGCATCATGGCTGGACTAGACGACGGCTTTACTGGTGAAGCACGACTCACCCCAGGATTCACCGTTGGCTACTTGCCCCAAGAACCACAGCTTGATCCAACAAAGGATGTAGTTGGAAACGTCGCTGATGGTGTTGCAGAACAACGTGACCTGCTACTTCGTTTCAATGAAGTGTGTGCCGCAATGGCCGACCCTGATGCTGACTTCGATGCGCTACTAAGCGAGCAGTCTGATCTGCAAACAAAAATTGATGCCGTAAACGCCTGGGACTTAGAGCGCACGCTCGACATTGCAATGGACGCACTTCGACTTCCACCAGCTGATGCTGACGTAACAAAACTCTCAGGTGGAGAAAAGCGTCGCGTGGCACTTTGTCGCTTGCTTCTTTCTAAGCCTGACTTACTTCTGCTTGATGAACCTACAAACCACCTTGACGCTGAATCAGTTGCTTGGCTAGAGCGCACGTTGCAGGACTACTCAGGAACAGTTGTTGCTATTACGCACGACCGCTACTTCCTCGACAATGCTGCATCGTGGATTTTGGAACTCGACCGTGGGCATGGCATCCCGTGGGAAGGCAACTACTCATCATGGCTAGAACAAAAGCAAGAGCGACTCGCTCAAGAAGAAAAATCTGACAAAGTTCGCCAAGCTGCACTTGAGCGAGAACTCGAATGGATTCGCATGTCTCCACGAGCTCGACAAAGTAAAGGAAAGGCGCGTCTCACATCGTTTAATGAACTCGTTGCTGAGTCTGAATCTTCTGAGCGTCGTGCTGACAAGTTAGAAATCATGATTCCGCCTGGACCACGTCTCGGTGACACGGTTGTTAACGCCACCGACCTCGTAAAGAGCTTCGATGAAAAATTACTCATTGAGAATCTTTCATTCTTGTTGCCACCTGGTGGCATTGTTGGTGTCATTGGCCCGAACGGTGCAGGTAAGACCACGTTGTTCAAGATGATGACCGAACTCGAGAAGCCTGATTCTGGTGACATCGAAATTGGATCGACTGTTGCGTTTGCGTACGTTGACCAGTCACGTGACAATCTGAATCCTGACGCGACGGTTTTTGACGAAATCAGTGAAGGTCTAGAGCACATGATTGTTGGTGGCCGTGAAATTCATGCGCGAGCCTACGTTTCGAGCTTTGGATTCAAGGGGAGTGACCAGCAGAAGAAAGTTGGAGAAATCTCTGGTGG
>JBAWYN010000115.1:0-2950 GCA_037143535.1 Acidimicrobiaceae bacterium
AAGCGCTTGAAGGCAAGCGTGGTTTCCCACGTATTAAGCCACCATTCTTCCCAGCAGTTACAGGTCTCTATGGAGAGCCAACAGTTGTCAACAACGTTGAGACAATGTCTAATCTCCCTTGGATTGTAAACAACGGCGGAGCCGCATTTGCAGCCCTAGGGGAAGGTCGTTCAACTGGAACACGTTTGTTCGCACTTGCTGGGCGAGTAAAGAACCCAGGCGTGTACGAAGTTGAAATGGTCAAGAACACTTTCCGTGACCTTATCTATGACCAACAATTTGGTGGGGGTCTGATTGGTGACAAGAAGATCAAAGCTTTTATTCCGGGTGGAGTTTCTGCTCCTTGGTTCGGGCCTGACCTGCTGGACCTTCCACTCGGACAAGACGAAGTTGCTGAAAAGGGCTCGATGCTTGGATCTGGTTCGGTTGTTGTTCTTGACGAAGATTCATGTGTTGTTCGTGCCACGTGGCGCATCACGAAGTTCTTCTCGCGCGAATCGTGTGGTCAGTGCACGCCGTGCCGTGAAGGATCGGGCTGGATTGAGCGCGCAATGTACCGCATTGAACACGGTGGTGGTCGCCTTGAAGACCTCGACCTGCTTCTCGACCTTTGCGACAACATCTCGCCGGGACTTCTGTGGCCACCCCAGCAGACAACCATCTGTGTGCTGGGGCCATCAATTCCTTCTTCAGTGAATTCTGCAATCTCAATGTTCCGCAATGAGTTCATTGCTCACATTGAACACGGAGGATGTCCGCATGACTGATGAAGTGCGCACCACAGTTTCGATCACCGTAAATGGACGCTCTTTTGAAGCTAGGGCGGGTGAGCTTCTTATTGAGGCCGCAGAACGTGCGGGGGATTACATCCCACGTTTTTGCTACCACCCACGCATGGAGCCAGTAGGTATCTG
Source organism: Acidimicrobiaceae bacterium (assembly GCA_037143535.1). Classification (GTDB taxonomy): domain Bacteria; phylum Actinomycetota; class Acidimicrobiia; order Acidimicrobiales; family RAAP-2; genus RAAP-2. The sequence goes on from JBAWYN010000115.1 coordinate 915, forward strand.
TCGTATGTGTCTTGTGGAAGTAGACGGTCCCCGTGGTGCAACACTGCAACCTGCCTGCTATCTAAAAGTGACTGACGGCATGAGTGTCGTAACTAGTTCTGAAAAAGTGAAGAAGGCACAAGACGGTGTCTTGGAATTCCTGCTTGCAAATCACCCGCTCGACTGTCCAGTTTGTGACAAGGGTGGTGAATGCCCTCTGCAAGATCAGTCACTCGCGCACGGTTCAGGTGAAACACGATTCATTGAAGAAAAGCGTCACTTTGTAAAACCAATTGAAATTGGCGAACTAGTTCTTCTCGACCGTGAACGCTGCATTCAGTGCGCGCGTTGTACGAGGTTTGCTGCAGAAGTAGCGGGCGATGCACAAATTTCATTCTCGGGTCGCGGTGACCTGATTGAAGTTGCTCCTTCTCCAACGCAACCATTCGACTCAGTTTTTTCAGGGAACACGGTTCAAATTTGCCCAGTGGGCGCATTGACTGCAAAGCCATACCGCTTTTCTGCTCGTCCATGGGACTTAGAGCAAGTTGAAAGCACATGCACTACATGCGCTGTTGGTTGTCGCGTTGCGGTGCAGTCGTCAGGTAACCGCCTTACCCGTGTTCTAGGTGTTGACTCAGATCCGGTGAACCACGGATGGCTATGTGACAAGGGTCGATTCACTCTTGACTCGGTTGACGGCAATGAGGATTCAACTGACCTTCTTAGTGCCGCTACACGACTCAGCGAACCAATGATTCGCCGCAATGGTGAACTCGTTTCTGTTAGCTGGTCTGAAGCGTTAAGTACTGCGGCAAAAATTCTGACCGGTGAAGGAAGTTCACTTGGTGTCATTGGTGGATCTGCACTCACCAACGAAGGTGCATTCGCCTGGGAGCGTTTTGCTCGTGGTGTGTTGCGCACTGAAAACATTGACGCGCAGTACGGCGACGGCCTTGATGCAGAACTCCTTCAGGCACTTCCTAAAGCAACAATCGATGACGCCGCGCGCGCGTGCACTGTTGTCACACTCACCGGCGATCTGCGTGAAGAATTACCAATTTTATTTTTGCGACTTCGAGAAAGTGCAGTACGAGACAAGAATTCAATTGTCGAACTCGTTGGGCGACAGACCTCACTTTCTAATGTTGCAAAATCAACAATCACGATTAGACCTGGCGAAGCACATCTCGCTGCAAAGGCATTGGTCTCTGGAACTGTCCCATTTGATGTTCTCTTCACCAGCGAAGACATCGTAAATGCACAAAAGCTGATTGGTAACAATGGAGAAGGGGTTGTCTTCGTTGTAGGTCGGGCGAATGTTGCAGAAAATTCTTCAGTTGTTGAAGCGGCTATTCGCATTTTTGCTGAAAATTACCCAGCAGCAAAATTCCTTGTGGCACTGCGTCGCTCAAACGTGAATGGTGCACTCGACATGGGTCTAAGTCCAGGACTACTCCCAGGACGTTGTCTCAATACTCAAAGTTCTGGCAGAGACACAATCGCTCAGCTCCAGGCAATGGCTAGCGGCGAACAAAAAGCAACACTTCTTCTCGGTGGATGCTTACTCGGCAACATTGCAGACACTTCACTCGCAATTAAAGCTCTCGAAGCTTCAGAGATTGTTGTTGTGAGCGGTCATGGCGGAGCAACGCTAGCGTACGCAGACGTTGTACTCCCCGCAAGCGTTTCCTATGAGCGTGTTGGAACAGTGACCAACATTGAAGGCCGCGTTAGCGCACTGACACCAAAGATTGTTCCACCAGGATCAGCGTGGACAGATGTCGCTATTGCGTCTGAACTGGCTGAAGAATATGGGCAAAGCATAGGTCTCGACTCAGTCGAAGAAACTTCCAAAATTATTGAGGCAACTACTGGGTATCCAGCTATGTCAGTACTGACTGACGCACATACTGACGGCGTGGTGGTTGACAGCGAAGAAGTTTCACTTCGCAGGAGTATGGACCCAATGGCATTCCCAGGTATTAGGACAGTGAAGTCAGTTGGCCTTGGTGCACCAAGTGGCGCGACCGTCGTTGACACAGTTGTGAAGGGTC
>JBAWYN010000116.1:0-2950 GCA_037143535.1 Acidimicrobiaceae bacterium
GACCCTTCACAACTGTGTCAACGACGGTCGCGCCACTTGGTGCACCAAGGCCAACAGACTTCACAGTCCTGATACCTGGGAACGCCATTGGGTCCATGCTTCTGCGAAGTGATACTTCTTGACTGTCCACCACTACGCCGTCAGTGCTTGCGTTAGTGAGCACTGAAATGGCAGGGTACCCAGTGGTTGATTCAATGATCTTTGAAGTTTCTTCGACTGAGTCGAGCCCAATGCTTTGTCCGTATTCTTCGGCGAGCTCAGATGCGATTGCAACGTCTGTCCAAGCTGATCCTGGTGGAACAATCTTTGGCGTCAGTGCGCTTACGCGGCCTTCAATGTTCGTCACTGTTCCAGCACGCTCATAAGAAACACTTGCTGGGAGAACAACGTCAGCGTACGCAAGTGTTGCTCCTCCATGACCACTCACAACGACAATGTCTGAACCTTCGAGGGCCTTCAGCGCGAGTGAGGTGTCTGCGATGTTGCCGAGCAAACATCCACCGAGAAGAAGTGTTGCTTTTTGTTCTCCGCTAGCCATTGCCTGGAGCTGAGCAATGGTGTCTCTGCCAGAACTTTCAGTATTGAGGCGACGTCCTGGGTGTAGTCCTGGACTTAGCCCCATGTCGAGTGCACCATTTACGTTTGAGCGACGAAGCGCCACAAGGAATTTTGCTTCTGGGTAATTTTCAGCGAATGTGCGAATAGCTGCTTCAACAATCGAAGCGTCTTCTGCAACATTTGGTCGACCTACAACGAAGACAACTCCGTCTCCATTTTCACCAATCAGCTTTTGTGCATTTGTAATGTCTTCGCTGGTGAAGAGAACGTCGAATGGAACAGTTCCAGACACCAATGCCTTAGCAGCGAGGTGTGCTTCGCCAGGTCGAATAGTGATTGATGACTTTGCGACATTAGAAAGCGATGTCTGTCGTCCAGCAAGTTCGACGATTGAATTCTTGTCTCGTACGGCACTCTCTCGAAGTCGCAAGAACAAAATCGGAAGTTCTTCACGAAGATCGCCCGTAAGTGTCACAACGGTGCATGCACGAGCGGCTTCATCAATGGTTGCTTTAGGAAGTGCCTGAAGTAGCTCTGCGTCAAGCCCATCACCGTACTGCGCGTCAATGTTTTCAGTGCGAAGTACACCGCGAGCAAAACGCTCCCAAGCAAATGCGCCTTCGTTGGTGAGTGCAGATCCACCAATGACACCAAGTGAACTTCCTTCACCGTGCAGAATCTTTGCCGCAGCACTTAGCGCTTCAGACCAGCTAACAGAAACAAGCTCGCCATTGCGGCGAACCATTGGTTCGGTGAGTCGAGTTGCAGCACTAAGAAGGTTAGTTGACTCCTCATTGCCGTCAACTGAGTCAAGCGTAAAGCGACCCTTGTCACATAGCCATCCGTGGTTCACCGGATCTGAGTCAACGCCTAGAACACGAGTAAGTCGGTTACCTGACGACTGAACCGCAACGCGACAACCAACGGCGCATGTAGTGCATGTGCTTTCAACTTGCTCTAAGTCCCATGGACGAGCAGTAAAGCGGTACGGCTTCGCAGTCAATGCGCCCACTGGGCAAATTTGAACTGTGTTTCCTGAAAAGACTGAGTCGAATGGTTGCGTTGGAGAAGGAGCCACTTCAATCAGGTCACCGCGACCCGAGAATGAAATTTGTGCATCGCCCGCAACCTCTGCAGCGAACCTCGTACAGCGTGCGCACTGAATGCAGCGTTCGCGGTCGAGAAGAACTAGTTCACCAATTTCAATTGGCTTTACGAAGTGACGCTTTTCTTCAATGAATCGTGTTTCACCTGAACCGTGAGCGAGTGCCTGATCCTGCAGTGGGCATTCGCCACCTTTGTCACAAACCGGGCAGTCGAGTGGGTGATTTGCGAGCAGGAATTCCAAAACGCCGTCTTGTGCCTTCTTCACTTTTTCAGAATCAGTTACGACACTCATGCCGTCGGTCACTTTTAGATAGCAAGCAGGTTGCAGTGTTGCACCACGAGGACCGTCTACTTCAACAAGACACATACGGCAGATACCGACTGGCTCCATACGTGGGTGGTAGCAAAAACGTGGAATGTAATCCCCCGCACGTTCTGCGGCTTCAATAAGAAGTTCACCCGGCTTAGCTTCAAAGGAGCGTCCGTTTACGGTGATCGAAACTGTGGTGCGCACTTCATCAGTCATGCGGACATCCTCCGTGTTCAATGTGAGCAATGAACTCATTGCGGAACATTGAGATTGCAGAATTCACTGAAGAAGGAATTGATGGCCCCAGCACACAGATGGTTGTCTGCTGGGGTGGCCACAGAAGTCCCGGCGAGATGTTGTCGCAAAGGTCGAGAAGCAGGTCGAGGTCTTCAAGGCGACCACCACCGTGTTCAATGCGGTACATTGCGCGCTCAATCCAGCCCGATCCTTCACGGCACGGCGTGCACTGACCACACGATTCGCGCGAGAAGAACTTCGTGATGCGCCACGTGGCACGAACAACACATGAATCTTCGTCAAGAACAACGACCGAACCTGATCCAAGCATCGAGCCCTTTTCAGCAACTTCGTCTTGTCCAAGTGGAAGGTCAAGCAGGTCAGGCCCGAACCAAGGAGCAGAGACTCCACCCGGGATAAACGCCTTGATCTTCTTGTCATCAATTAGACCCCCACCAAACTGTGGGTCATAGATAAGGTCACGGAAAGTGTTCTTAACCATTTCAACTTCGTACACGCCTGGGTTCTTTACTCGTCCAGCAAGTGCGAACAAACGTGTTCCAGTTGAACGACCTTCTCCTAGGGCTGCAAATGCGGCTCCGCCGTTATTCACAATCCAAGGGAGGTTAGACATTGTCTCAACGTTGTTAACAACTGTTGGCTCTCCATAAAGACCCGTAACCGCTGGGAAGAATGGTGGCTTAATACGTGGGAAACCACGCTTGCCTTCAAGCGCTT
>JBAWYN010000117.1:0-2934 GCA_037143535.1 Acidimicrobiaceae bacterium
TGGCCTCCGAAGCCATGTGCGCAGGTTCGACTCCTGCCGGGGGCACCAAATTCATTGCATCAGAGCCGAAATGCTTGGCTTAGTCAGTTAATGGAACTGAAGAAGCCTTACGGCGCTTTACTTCGAAACCCCATGCGCCAGCTAAGTAGAGCAGCGCTCCGAGACCAACAAGAAGTGCGTATCGCTGGTGCGGTGGCGTGAAGTTGAATTCCACGTGCGACACACCCTCTGGTAACGCAATTTGTTGATAGACCCCATCAATTGTGGTGATTGGTACTTCAGTACCATTCACTACTGCGTGCCAGCCAGGCATTGAAAGTTCAGTTCGTAGCAACGTTGTTGGCGAAGGACAGATAACAGTGGCCGCCGATGGCACGGAACTGATTATCTGACAATCGGAAGACTTTGTTGAGTAGAACGGCCTCGGATTAGGCAACTCGTAGATAGTTGTCAGGTCATCGTGAAAGACCTCGGTAGCGCCCAGTGAAAGAAGGGCTGGCGAAATGTGAATCGGCGAAGTTTTGTTGCCTGCCAGATGGGCGAAGTTGGGATACAAAAGATATTTGACTGAAGCATTCTCATAATTTGCAAAGTGCGCAACGAGCTGCTTCTCTTGTGCCGGGACACCAATAATGAGTCCGCCTTGAATCGTGAAGTGATGCACAGGGCTCAGACCCGGATACAGACTGGCCAATATGTGATTGGCGAATGCTTTAGGGAATGGCATCTCAACTTGACTCAGTTCATTAAGTCCATACTGCGAGCCCCAGTTTGGCCAGAGTGCTCCCATGTCAAAGAAGCGCTGCTCGCCTTGATGTTGCTGAAGAAAGTGGATTGGAGCCATGTCAACATCAACTCTCGTTGGCGACTCAGCGGTTGGAACAATGAACATCGCAAGTGTTTCAAGTACGAGCACACTGCAGATAATCAGCATTGCGTAGCGCTTGGAAGTGAACCAGCTCAAAAGTACTAACGATCCCGCAGCAATGAACGGCAGTGCGTCAAGAACAATAAAGATCAAGCGAGCGCTGTGACTGATCGTCACTCCCTGATTAAGAGACCTCGCCTCAAGGGCACACCACAGCAAAAATGCGAAGGCGACAACTGAGGTGATCTTGAATCGCTTCACTGCACCTGAATCACTCAGAAGGTCACTGAGCGCCAGCACTGCCAAAATGATCATGGCAATCTCAGCTGAAGGGTTGATGTAGCGCATCAAAGCCGTTGACTTTACGAATGGCAATAGGTTCCAAAGCGACCTGGTGTGAAAGACATTGAAAATTGCCATTGTTCCGAGCAAAATCCACCCGCCGAGATACAGCCTCGGCGATCGCCAGCGACTTCCAAAAAGTCCAAGCAGCGCAAGTGAAGTGACGCTTATGGTGAAGTACCCACCGATGTTGCCCCAGAAGTTTGCAACATTGATATTCGAGAACAACGTGCCATACGCGTAAGGGTGAAACAGCATTGGAAGAGCCTGCAGCGGTAGGTGTGCCGTAGCGTCAACGGAGCTGTGTCCTCCAAGGTTGGCAACCTTCATGTAATCGTAAAGAGGAACAATGACCGGCAATGAAGCGAGGAGCCCTACTGCTCCGCCTACGCCAAGTGATCGAGCCGCGAACCACCTTTGGCTGCGTTCGAGTGATGACATTCGCACAGCTGTCCAACCGAGTGCGAAGAGTCCATCAAGATACGCAATTTCTGGAAAGCCTGAGTAGAGCGAAAGTGCGAGAGCTAGGGCCACTAAGAACCACGCACGCTTTCTCGATTGCGCTCCGTCCAACACCATTTCGATGCCCAGTAACAACAGCGGCAAGAACGCAATTGGATTTAAGACTGCATTTCCAATCCATGCGAATGTGCCATTTAACGCAAAGAGGATTCCAGCGGTAGTTGCCAGCATCGGAGAAATTGAGAAGCGACGGATGAGAAAGTAAGTAGCAAGACCAGCAATAATTTCCAAACTGATGTGAAACCACAAAAGTCCAGCTGGCATGAGGAACAACAACGTCAGAGGAAATAGTGACGCAGCCTGCATTTCTCCAAGTAGCGGCGTGCCTAAGCCTTCAAAATAATTCCAGTACGGCATGTGTCCATGCAGCAAATTGTTGGCTGAAAGATGTCCGAGCGCTTGAGTGATGTAGCCAACATTGGGATCAGTCATTGGCCGACCACAAGTAACCAAACAAGAAACGTGTGAAATCTGTGAAGTCCAAGAGATTGGGTTGTCATTCATAAGGCCCGAAACAAAAACAATGTTCCCGAGCAAAATGAAGCCAATTATGACCAAAACGCTGGTCGTTGATTGAGGAAGGCGCCGGTATGTTGCCCAGACCTTCTCCGAGAAGCGGTTCACCTGACCACGTTACCTGAGTAACTCATCAATGAATTACACCCTCAGGTAAATGAGCAGACTTCGCAACTACTGTAACGATATGCGCACATCGAAACTTTTGAAGTTCTCGATAATCATTGGCCAACTACTTCTAGTAGTTGCGTCGGCCTATTACGCATCACACATCACTGGCGAATCAATTGGTAATCACCAGGACCTTCTCGGTCGGGTTGCGAATCTTGAAAATCTAAGACACACCGGGAACATTTACATTCCATTTGGCGCACAAGCATTCACGTATCCCCCGGGTGCCATTCTTTTGCTTTGGCCACTCTTGTGGATACCTATTCATCACTTGGCGTTTGTGTGGACCCTCGGATCACTCATTGCATTGATTGCAACTGTGTTCATTGCCCAGCGCTTTGTATTGAAGCAAAATTGGATGACTGCTTCTCTGTGTGCTTGCGCACTAGGCGTTGGATCTATGTTTCTTTTTCCCTCAGTTCGAGAGTGTCTGGGCTGGGGACAAACAAGTATTTTCATTATGTTTGCGGTTCTCTTGGACTGGTTGATTATCCGAGGCAAAACACAAGGAGTCC
>JBAWYN010000118.1:0-2897 GCA_037143535.1 Acidimicrobiaceae bacterium
GAAGCACGCTCCACCACTTCAAGGTGACCGTTATGAAAAGGATCAAATGATCCAGGAATTAGTCCAACTGTGGTCATTCGAGGTCGCCTTCCTGTATTTCTAACAACGTTACGAGCGTAGTGCCGTATCGCTTGGTTTTCGAAACGACCCATCCCTCTGGTGCATCCATGTGGCGATCGTTCTCAATTACAGCCCTAGTGGCGCTTACGCCCTTTAGAACTCCAGCTAGATCAAAGGGGCCATATGGTGGGTCCGCAAGAACTAGGTCTAGGTCGCTGGGTGGCTGCCAGACCGGCAAGGTCGAACGAATGAAAACGGCCTCGCCTTCGAGGTTGAGTGGCTCAAGATTAAATTTTGCAGCCGCCAAGCACTCAGGGTCTGAATCAACGAAGTACACCTTCGCAGCCCCGCGAGACAATGCTTCAATGCCCATTGCACCAGTTCCGCAGTAGAGATCGGCAACAACGAGGTCATACAGTCCACCACGGCTTTCGAGCATCGAGAAAATTGCTTCACGAGCGAAGTCGGTTGTGGGACGCACCGTTGGCGGAATCTTTGCTTTAAGTGCTCGTCCTCGAGCTGTTCCACCAATTACGCGCACCCTCTAAGGGTAGGCGTTTTTTGTCACTATGACTTAAATAGGAAGTCTGCTTCTTCTGGGTCAACAAATAATCGAAGTTCATCAACCATTTCAGGTTCTGCGTCAAGTCCGTTTGCGTTCACCATTGATTTCGCCACCTCTTGAGCCGCGAGGAGGAGATCCTCGTCATTTTTTAGCGAAGCTAACTGCAAGTCACTTCGTCCACGCTGGCGAGAACCGAGAATTGTTCCTTCACCTCTGATGTCGAGATCGATTTCAGCAAGTGCGAATCCGTCGTTTGAGCTCACGAGAGCTTCAATTCTCCTTTGGCCGTCTTCACTTGATGGCTCACCAAGTAGGTAGCAATAACTTTGATCGCCGCTTCTTCCTACGCGTCCACGCAGCTGGTGCAGTTGAGCGAGGCCGAATCGCCAAGCGTCTTCAATAACAATCACACTCGCCTCAGGAACATCAACTCCAACTTCAATGACGACTGTGGCCACGAGCACTTGAATCTCGCCACTTCTGAAGTCCTCCATGATCTGTTCTTTTTCTTGACTCTTCATTTGTCCGTGCAGCAAACCAACACTGAGTCCACGAAGTTCTTCCAGCGCTAAGCGATTTCTTTCATCCACCGCACTCGTCGCTTCAATTTTTTCTGAGCCTTCGACGAGTGGACAGATGACGTAGGCGCGTCTGCCGGCTGCAACTTCTTCTCGAACGTGTTGCCAACACCCAGCAACATCGAGGTCGTTATTTGCCCATTGTGTTTTTATAGGGAGCCTGCCTCCAGGCATTTCGTCGAGCACCGAGCGGTCAAGGTCACCAAAGAGCACCATGGCAGCGGTGCGAGGAATGGGAGTAGCGGTCATGACCAGAAGATCTGGATCTGCTTGTTCTAGTGAGCGCTCACGACCTTTATCTCTCAGTGTGGCGCGCTGTTGCACTCCGAATCGATGTTGCTCGTCAATGACGACTGCGCCAAGCGCTTTAAAGCGCACGTCATCGGTGAGGAGCGCATGCGTTCCTACGACCAAATCAATTGAACCATCCAAGAGTCCATCTATTACGAATTGACGTTCTTTCACTCGAAGCTTTCCAGACAACAGATGAATTGAAAGCGGCCTCACTCCGCCGAGCACCGCATCATCTTTCTTGGTGAGCCCTTCTAGGTCTCTTCTGATGGACGCCACATGCTGTTCAGCAAGAACCTCAGTTGGCGCCATGAGTGCGCCTTGTCTGCCACCATCAATCGCTGCGAGGAGTGATGTGAGCGCTACAACAGTTTTTCCAGATCCAACGTCACCTTGTAGCAAACGATGCATGGGAAGTGCGGAGGACATGTCATTCGCGATTTCGTGAAGGACGCGACGCTGTGCGTTTGTTAAAGCAAAGCGGTGTCCTCCTAAAAATTGTCGAACGAGCGATGACTCAGGGTCGCGAAGCGCACCAGGTGCGACATCGAGATCGTGCTCGCCAATTGGATGAGAAATACCAGCTGCGGTCATTTCTAATTTACGACGTCGAAGCGCCAGGAGCAGTTGCAATCGAAGCAACTCATCAAACGCGAGTCGCCTGCGCGCAGGCGCGACGTTGCTCAACTCTGTCGGCAGATGTATCCCCCAGAATGATTGCGTGCGGTCAATCAAATCGAACTGATTGAGTGATGCACTTGGAACTGGATCAAGCAGTGGACCTGCTCGTCGAAGTGACTCTTCAATGAAGCCACCAATCTCCCAACTCGTTAGCCCTGCTTTTCCTGAAGACGGATAGATGGGAACTACTCGGCCAACTCGTGAAGCATCACGCTCAATACCTGATGCTCCAACAATCACGTCGACCACTGGATTGGTCATTTGTCGTTGACCTTTGTAGTCAGTTACTTTTCCAAAAAAGAGCGCTTGGACTCCAACGGGCATTTGTTTTTCTCGCCACGCTTGATTAAAGAAAACAACTTTCAGAGATTCGCCGTCGTCACTCACGGTTGCTTCAACCATGACCTTGCCCTGCTTGGTTCGTCGACTACTTATTTTTCGAACTTCACCAAATACCGCTGCTTCTTCGCCGATCGCCAAATCGCTGAGATCAACTCGTTTTGTGCGGTCAATGTAGCGACGTGGATATACCGTCAGAAGATCAAAGACACTTTCAATGCCAATTGTGCCTAGCGCTGCGGTTCGCTTTTCTCCCACATGACGCAGTTGACCTACTTTGACGTCATCTAGCTGACGCAGTCGGCGAAGCGCCGCGTCGCTCACTCGATACCGAAGTAGTACGGATAGAGCGGCTGTCCACCGTGGTGAACTTCGACAGCAAT
>JBAWYN010000119.1:0-2883 GCA_037143535.1 Acidimicrobiaceae bacterium
GCTGCACCAGTTCCTGAAGAAGAACCTCCGGCAGAACGCTCGAGGGCCCATGGATTAGCGACGAGTCCACCAGTTGCACTCCAACCACTAGAAGACCTGGTTGAACGGATGTTGGCCCATTCGCTCAAGTTCGTGCTGGCAAGAATGATCGCACCAGCTTCTTTAAGACTGACAACCAGTGGTGCATCACGAGTAGGTCTGCCAATGAGAGAAGTAGATCCAGCGAGACCCGGAAGTCCAACTGCTTCAATGTTGTCTTTAATGATTACTGGCACACCGTGTAGCGCACCACGTGAAATTCCCCGAGCTCGCTCGTCGTCTCGTTCTTGTGCCACGGAAAGAGCCTCTTCGTGCACTGCTGCAATTGAGTGCAATGAAGTGGGAGTGCCGTCGATGTCAATGTTTTGGATACGTTGAATCAGTGAAGTCACTAATTGGGTAGAAGTAAGGCTTCCATTTTCAAAGCGAGCAATTACCTCGTGCGCACTTAAATAAGCGAGTTCAGAACTCGGTGAATGTGGATCAGCCATGGTGTGCTCCTAAGAGTTAGTCAGCAGATTTTGGAGCGGGTGCGGACGGCGCAGGACTGGCTGCAGGAGCAGGAATCGATGCTGGAGGAGTCGTTGAAGAACTCGCGCCACGGCTGTCGTTCTTGTAGAAGCCACTGCCCTTGAAAACAATGCCCACGGCAGAGAACACTTTTTTCAGATCCCCACCACAGTGCTCACACGTCGTGAGTGGAGCGTCCGAGAACTTCTGGACGGCCTCAATGCGCTGATGACAGCTTTGGCATTCATATTCGTACGTCGGCATAATGCTCCTGAAGACAACTTCGAACTAGTAATCGTAATGCCCCAGCGACACCGCCTGCACCGGCCATTTATGGGGTGAATAGTTAAGTGTCACAGCCTGGCTGTACTCTCGGTATCGAGAGAAAAGGTGACGGTTCATGGCCCCAAAAACTAAAGGTGGAGATCCGAAGCGCGATCGCTTGATGGCCCTGGTTTTGCTGTTGCAGAACGCCACCAAGGACAATCCACTCACCCAAGATGAGATCATCAGAGACCTCACCATTGATGACCCCAAGGGCAACAAGCTCATCAAAGCGTACGAAGGCGATCGCTTAGCGACTCGACAGAAGTTTGAACGCGACAAAAAAGACATCCGTTCGAATGGAATTCAGATTGAGACCAAAGTTGCTGACGATGGAACTTCTGGGTACTGGATTGAGAAGGACTCAATGGCAGCGATCGGAATTATTTTCAATGAGCAAGAAGAGAGAGTGGTTCGTTTAGCGCTTCGCCTCTACGGCTTTGGAAAATACGGCGCGTTTAGTATTTTCAACGACGGCCCCGGAACCGATGGTTCACTGGCAATCTCGAATTATTACAACCCACTTGTTCGAGCCGTCAAACTGCAACGCGCAGTGAGTTTTGAATACCGTTCGTCAAAACTAAAAACCCGCGTTGTTGAACCACTGCTTATCGCCACCTTTGATGGTTCTTCGTATCTAGTCGCTAGAACAAAGGACGAGGGCGTTCTGAAAAGTTACAAAATTGATCGCATTACTTCTATGCCTGAAGTTCTGTCGCACAAATTTGATGTGAGCGAAGAAGATAAGAGGAATGCCGAAAGCTGGTCACCTAACTTCTCCAAAGCCGAGAAAGCAATTGTGCTCACGGTTGTTGCTAAGAAAACGTACGCGGAGCTAATTATCCAGCAACAGCCGCAAGCGACTTCCAGAGTTAAAAAGAACGGTCTGGTGGAGCTCACTGTTCCCTTCGACTCACCTCACGCTGCCATGCAGTTCTTGCTGCAGTCCGGTGACCGAATTGTTCTAGAAGAACCGAAGGACATCAAGAAAGAACTCAGCTCATGGCTGAAAGAAGTCAACAAGGGGAGCGCACCATCCACCGAGGGACTCGTCTTTTCTGAACCTGAACAGTCAGATGTCTTGGGCCAAACGTTGCTCTTGCTGCACGCCGTGTATGCAAGTCCCGAAGGCTTAACCGTTGGTGAGCTTTCAACTCGATTTGCCATGGACCCTTCAGATGTTCGACGCATCATGGACCGGCTCTATGCGCTCGAAATTGCAACAGGAACCAATAATTTTCCTGCTCTCCTCACGAAAATTGACGACGAGGACGACGACGATCCAAATTCACTGGAAATCCTCTACACCCCTGATTCGCTCAAAACAGATAATGGGTTCGCACTACCGAACTCACTGATGTGGCGCGACGTTTTCGAACTGAACGTCGCACTTCGAGAGACTTCTCGGGTTTATTCCGACAATGCAATCTTGTCGGCGATAGAAAAGTTAGAAGCAGCGAGTGGCGTCTACCTAGGGGCAGAATCAACCTCTGTTGAAACGTTCATTCCAGAGATAACTAACGCGGTGAATAGCAAGCAACAAATATCAATTCTCTACACCTCAGGGCAATCTGACGAAGCTCGCGAAAGGGCAATTGAGCCGCGAGACATCAAACGACTTAATGGACACACGTACGTCCGTGCATTCTGCACAACGAGTGAGGGATGGCGAACATTTCGTGTTGATCGCATCAGCGCAGTCCTGTCTACATCACCAGCTACCGAGCAGCGCCCAAGCGACTTGGAAGAAAACTGGCTGACACAAATTGGCTCAGGTGGCGAAGAAGTAATTGTCTTTGTCGATGCAAATACAAGGTGGCTATTCGAGCCTCTACCTGGGGCTCGTTGGTCAGTCACTAAGGATGGCGACAGCGCAGTTATGTTCAGAGTGTCTGACGATGAATTCTTAAATAACCTCATGCTCCAAGCAGGACCTGGCGCTTGCGTTGCTACAGCTAAGTTCAAAAAAGCTGGCCACGAGCTAGCAAAACGGATACTGAAGAACCTCTA
>JBAWYN010000120.1:0-2826 GCA_037143535.1 Acidimicrobiaceae bacterium
AAGCGAGGTGTTGTTCACTTCGCTGTGACGGAACATTGCGATACACCAATAGACAGGTGATCGCACATGCAACAGCAAAGATTTCGGCGGCCCAGGGCACTGCCCCGTAACCGAACTGCGAAACCAAAATGCTTTCCAGTGCGGGACCCGCTGCGCCACCAGCCATTGTTAAAGCAAGAAGCATCGCGACACCATTCTCTGGCTCAGCGCTCCAGTTGTTAAACCAAGCAAGAGTCATCGGGAACATCACCGACATGCAGAACCCAGATGCTGGATACACGAATCCACCCACGTACCTGAATGACGCGAACGGGATAACAATGCAGCAACTAATAATTCCAATCAGCGCCATCATCGGCTCGCCTAAGCGCCTGCTCCACGCAGGACCAATCAATCGACCAATTGCAATTCCTGCCCAAAAACCAGCAGTTGAAAGTTGACCCCAGAGTGGTGAGAAGTGCCAGTGCGTCAACTGTGGAGCAGTCCAACCAGCAACGGCAGTTTCAAGCGCAACGTAGAGAAAAATAATCAACGTAAAGAAACTCAGCAATTTCGCTGAAGGCTTGCTCATTCGAAGAGACAAGACGCGATCTTTCGAATGTGGTGAAACGATTGTTTGAATTGGATAGATCAGCAGCATTGCGCACACCCCGGCGCCAAAGAAGAACTGATGAAAGTACTTTGCTCCCACCACTGCAACCACCAGTGGGGCAATTACTGATCCAATCCCCCATCCAGATCCAATAATGCTCAGCTGGAACGTTCGACGCTCCGGCAAGCTTCTTGAAAGTAGTGAATACACCCCAAAGTCGATTGCACCATAACCAACACCAGTGAGAAAGGCTGCACTCAAAAAGAGTGACCACGTAGGCGCCAGTGAAAGTGCGAGGAGGCCCGCTCCAAGAATGCCAATTGACACCATCATTGTTACTCGCCCCGAATACTTTCGAAGAAGAAAGAACGTTACAAAGACGCCAGCGATTCCACCAATGAAATTAACGGTGAGCGATTCGCCGGCAGTGGGTATTGAAATAGCGAAGCGAGACGCAATGTCATTTAAGAAGGTGCCATAAACAGCAGAAACTCCGCCGTCGAGTGCCAGCGTGAGCAGCGCGCCAATAAATGCAACGCGGGGGAAGAGAACGTATTCACTGTCTTGATTGATAGACCAACGCTACCAATCAAGACAGTGAAAAAGAACTACTTAAGCCTTAGGGCCACCAGCAACGTAGAGAACCTGTCCCGATACGTATCCTGAGCGCTCGTCACAGTAGAACGACACGGCGTTAGCAATGTCTTCTGGGTAACCAACGCGTGCAACTGGAGTCTGTGCTGCAACTGCCTTTACGAAGTCATCAAAGCCAACTCCCATGCGGTCAGCTGTGGCTTGTGTCATTGCAGTGACAATGAATCCAGGTGCGATTGAGTTAACAGTCACTCCGTACTTACCAAGTTCAATTGCGAGTGTCTTGGTGAAACCCTGGAGACCGGCCTTCGCGGCTGCGTAGTTTGCCTGTCCACGGTTTCCAAGGGCAGATGTACTGGACATGTTCACAATGCGACCGAATCCAGATTCAGTCATGTAGCGCTGGCAAGCCTTTGACATTAGGAACGCACCCTGAAGGTGAACGCCCATGACGATCTGCCAGTCTGACAAGCTCATCTTGAACATCATGTTGTCACGAAGTACTCCGGCGTTGTTTACAAGCACAACTGGAGGACCTAGCTTTTCAGCAATCGTTGCGATAGCTGCTTCGACGCTCTCTTCGCTCGCAACGTCTACAGCAACTGCAAGGCCACGACGACCTGTTGCGTTCACTGCATCAACTGTCTCAGCGCAAGCAGCTGCGTCAAGGTCAAGTACTGCTACGTCATAGCCATCTTCGGCCAAACGGATTGCGGTTGCTGCACCAATTCCTCGGGCTGCACCGGTAACTACGGCGACTCGTGCTGTCATGATTCCTCCATACTTTTGCGTCACACATTTTGAGCGACCGCTTTACTTCTAATCGGTAACCTCGAAAGATTAATGGAGCGCCACGCATGGCGCGAACTGGCTACATTCCCAGTCGTTCCTTGATGTCTGCGGGCACAAAGTTGTTCTCGGTTGTGGTCTCAGCTTCAACTAGTTCCACCAGGCGATCTGAGACTTCAACGGGATTCATCTGATCGGCAACGGTAAATTGTCCAACCATTTTGAAGAGATCTTCTGCAGCCTTGTTAAGTGATGTGTCACCGAACCATTCCCACATTGAATCAACCATGCGGTCGTTAAAGCCAGTTGCATATGGGCCAGGGTTAATGAGCGTTACATCAATGCCGAGAGGGGCGACTTCCATGCGCATTGCTTTACCCATTGCTTCGAGAGCATGCTTGGTCATTGAATAAGGACCAAAGGCTGGTGCGCTGAATACTCCAGCGATCGAAGACATGATGATGACTCGCCCGCTCTTTCGTGGAACCATGTCCTTCAATACCTCTTGTGTGATGGCCATGGTGCCAAAAACGTTTACTTCAAACAGGTGACGAAGACGTTCCATTGGGATGTCAGCGATCGGACCAGTTTGTCCAGCACCTGCATTATTGATGAGGACGTCAACTTCGTAGTCGTGAACTTTCTTGACGTCACTAGAAGTGATGTCAAGTTTTATAACAGTCAGTTGAGGGGCTTCAGCTTTCAGCTCACTCGCCTGCTGCTCAGTTTCAGTGGTTGCAATGACGTGGTGTCCGCGTTCAGCTAGTGCTAATGCCGCTAACTTTCCAAAGCCCGATCCTGCGCCAGTTATAAGTACGTTTTTGCTCATTGCCGGAGTATAGATTCACACG
>JBAWYN010000121.1:0-2743 GCA_037143535.1 Acidimicrobiaceae bacterium
AATTCGGTGATGTAAAGGTTGTTGTTGACACCCAGAGCGCAGAACTACTCAACGGCTCAACACTTGACTTCTCTGACGGACTCCAGGGTGCTGGTTTTCACATCACGAATCCAAACGCCACGAAGTCATGTGGTTGCGGCAACTCATTTAGCTGAGCCACAAAGTGAGCACACCTCTTGGGCCGTACTCTCCGTCACGCCGTGCCGGTGACTTTGTAATTCTTTCCGGACAGCTCGGAATGCTTCCTGGTCAAGCAATGCCAACACTCGTCTCCGGCGGTGCTGCAGCGCAGCTTGGTCAAGCACTTGAAAATGCACGACAGCTTCTCGCTGAAGAAGGTGTGACGTTTGATCAAGTTGTAAAGGGCACGTTGTTCTTAACTGATGTGAATGACTTTGCTGCTTGTAACGAAGTGTGGGTTGAAAACTTCAATCCACCTCGTCCAACCAGGTCAACAATCGGAGTTGCGGCTCTGCCTTTTGGCGGCGCGACTGCTGAAGTTGAACTTTGGGCCTACGCCCCAAAGAACTAGTTACTCTCGCGCTCTCCGAGCGTTCCGAATTTGTAACCAACCGAGCGAACCGTCGCAATCAAATGCGCGTGCTCTTCACCTAACTTCGCACGAAGTCGTCGAACGTGAACGTCAACTGTTCGCGCCCCTCCGTAGTATTCGTAACCCCACACGCGACTGAGCAGCGTTTCACGGGTGAATACTCGGTTCGGGTTTGTTGCAAGGAATCGAAGCAGTTCATATTCCATGTACGTGAGGTCCATTACACGGCCGTCGATCGATGCTTGGTAGGTCTCGAGGTTCATGGAGAGCACACCGTGTTCAATACGCGGTGCCACGCTTTCGTTCCCAGCACGACGTAGACGGTGACGAAGTCGAGTGGCGAGTTCACTCACGTCAAATGGACCAACAACAAAGTCATCAAAGAGATTTTCACGAAACGTCAGGTCATCGAGTTGGTAGTGATCAAGGAGCAAGATGATTGGTCCAACGCTGCGCTCGCGAGCTCGCAGCTGGCGACAAAGGCCCATGGCGTCACTAAATGGAAATGCTGAAGCATTAATTACCGCGCCTGAGAAGCCGTCACCCGGCTCTAGTGCGCTGATCTCGTTGAGTCGCCCACTGGTTGAAACCGCAGGAGTTACCCCAGTGACTTCAAAGGCCTTTTTGACCGGCCCTTCACATGAGGGCACGCAGAGAACAATGTCGATGCTCACAGCAGAGGTAGGTAGCGCTCGAGTTCGAATGCAGTGACTTGTTCGCGGTATGAATCCCATTCCGCGCGCTTGTTACGAAGGAACCACTCAACTTGGTGCTCCCCGAGTGTTTCGTGCAGTAGATCTGAGTTCTCCATGAGGTCAACGGCTTGGGAAAGTGACTGTGGGAGCGGCGCCATGCGCTGTCCTTCTGCAGGAAGTTCGTAGTTCCCGTTCACTCCTCGAAGTCCAGCCGCGAGAATTACGCCAAACGCAAGGTATGGATTCGCTGATGGGTCTGGTGCGCGGTATTCAATTCGAGTTGAATCAATGCGACCAGGCTTCACTGAAGGAACACGAACAAGTGCGTCTGCCTTGTAACGTGCCCACTCAGCACCTACTGGTGCTTCACCGGCGGGTATAAGTCGCTTGTATGAGTTCACCCACTGATTAGTAATTGCGGTGATCTCTGGTGCGTGGTGCACGAGTCCAGCAATGAACTTCTGCGCGGTGTCACTTAGCCCGTATGGGCCATCACCAATGAAGGCGTTCTTCTCATCGCGCCATAGCGAGAGGTGGGTGTGCATTCCAGATCCCTGCACGCCAGCGAGTGGCTTAGGCATGAAGCTCGCAGATACTCCGGCTTGTCGTGCAATGTCTTTCACCACGTGGCGCACTGTCATGACCGTGTCAGCCATGGTGAGTGCGTCGGTGTAGCGAAGATCAATTTCGTGCTGACCAGGTGCATCTTCGTGCTGCGCGTGTTCAACTCCAATGCCCATCTCTTCCAAGATGAGCACGGTGCGACGACGAATCTGGCTCGCGGTGTCATCAGGAAGAAGGTCGAAGTAACTTCCGGTGTCGATTGGCTGAGGAGTCTTTTGAGGGTCGAGGTCTTTGAAATAGAAGTATTCAATTTCTGGAGCAACATAAAACGTGTAGCCCTGCTCGTGTGCACCTTTAAGAACACGACGTAGTTGCTGGCGAGGGCAACCATCAAATGGTGTGCCGTCAATGTTCACAATGTCACAGAACACACGAGCAATCCCAGCGCCTTCTTCGTACCAAGGAAGAAGTTGGAACGTTGTGAGATCAGGAACTGCGAGCACGTCTGATTCTGAGGTGCGAGAGAATCCGTCAATGGCACTGCCGTCAAAGGTCATGCCTTGTTCGAGGGCGTCTTCTAGTTCTGCTGGTGTGACGTGAAAAGCCTTGTGTCGACCGAGCACGTCAGTGAACCAGAGCTGGACGAAACGGACGCCTCGCTCTTCGACGGTGCGAAGTACGTACTGTGACTGACTCTGCATAGAGGCCATTCTCTCACCATTCTTCAGGGGCCACATTTGGCCATAAAAACAAAGAAGCCCGCCGCCCGTAAGCGGCGGGCTTCTTAGAAATGCTTAACGACGCTTTGCTGCCTTCTTGGCTGGCTTGCGTGCTGCGGTCTTCTTTGCAGGAGACTTCTTCGCGGCCTTCTTAGTAGCGCCACGCTTCTTTGCTGCAGTCTTCTTAGCGGTTGTCTTCGCGCCAGACTTCT
>JBAWYN010000122.1:0-2743 GCA_037143535.1 Acidimicrobiaceae bacterium
AATTCGGTGATGTAAAGGTTGTTGTTGACACCCAGAGCGCAGAACTACTCAACGGTTCAACACTTGACTTCTCTGACGGACTCCAGGGTGCTGGTTTTCACATCACAAATCCAAATGCCACGAAGTCATGTGGTTGCGGCAACTCATTTAGCTGAGCCACCCAGTGAGCACACCTCTAGGGCCGTACTCTCCGTCACGACGTGCCGGTGACTTTGTAATTCTTTCTGGACAGCTAGGAATGCTTCCTGGTGAAGCAACGCCAACGCTCGTTTCTGGTGGCGCCGCAGCACAACTTCGCCAAGCACTTGAAAATGCACGCCAGCTTCTTGCAGCTGAAGGCGTGACGTTTGATCAAGTTGTGAAGGGCACGTTGTTTTTGACTGACGTAAATGACTTTTCTGCTTGCAACGATGTGTGGGTTGAAAACTTCAATCCACCACGTCCAACCAGGTCAACAATCGGAGTTGCTGCATTGCCTTTTGGTGGCGCAACTGCTGAAGTTGAACTCTGGGCATACGCTCCAAAGAATTAGTTACTGTCGCGCTCTCCGAGCGTTCCGAATTTGTAACCAACTGAGCGCACAGTCGCGATCAAATGTGCGTGTTCTTCGCCCAACTTTGCACGAAGACGTCGCACGTGAACGTCAACCGTGCGTGCTCCTCCGTAGTATTCGTAACCCCACACACGGCTGAGCAAGGTTTCACGCGTAAACACCCGGTTCGGGTTTGTTGCTAGAAAACGAAGTAGTTCGTACTCCATGTACGTGAGGTCCATTACTCGGCCATCAATTGATGCTTGGTATGTCTCAAGGTTCATTGAGAGCACACCATGCTCAATGCGTGGAGCAACACTTTCGTTTCCGGCGCGTCGAAGTCGGTGGCGAAGTCGGGTGGCGAGCTCACTCACATCAAACGGCCCAACAACGAAGTCATCGAAGAGGTTTTCACGAAATGTGAGATCATCGAGTTGGTAGTGATCAAGGAGCAAGATGATTGGTCCAACACTTCGTTCACGTGCGCGAAGCTGGCGACAAAGGCCCATGGCATCACTGAATGGAAAAGCTGAGGCGTTAATTACAGCACCAGAAAAACCATCACCCGGCTCTAGAGCGCTGATTTCATTGAGACGTCCACTGGTTGAAATCGCAGGAGTTACTCCGGTGACTTCAAAGGCCTTTTTGACCGGCCCTTCACATGAGGGCACGCAGAGGACAATATCGATGCTCACAGCAGAGGTAGGTAGCGCTCGAGTTCGAATGCGGTGACTTGTTCGCGGTATGAATCCCATTCCGCACGCTTGTTGCGTAGGAACCACTCAACCTGGTGTTCACCAAGTGTTTCGTGAAGAAGTTCTGAGTTCTCCATGAGGTCAACAGCTTGGGCCAGTGATTGAGGAAGAGGTGCCATGCGCTGACCTTCTGCAGGGAGTTCGTAGTTTCCGTTCACTCCACGTAGTCCAGCAGCGAGAATCACAGCGAACGCGAGGTATGGATTCGCTGAAGGATCTGGTGCACGGTACTCAATTCGTGTTGAGTCAATGCGCCCAGGCTTCACCGATGGAACTCGAACGAGTGCGTCTGCTTTGTGGCGAGCCCACTCTGCTCCAACTGGTGCTTCACCAGCGGGGATGAGTCGCTTGTATGAGTTCACCCACTGATTAGTAATTGCAGTGATCTCAGGCGCATGGTGCACGAGCCCAGCAATGAACTTCTGTGCGGTGTCACTAAGACCGTAGGGGCCGTCACCAATGAAGGCATTCTTCTCATCTCGCCATAGCGAGAGGTGGGTGTGCATTCCAGATCCCTGCACGCCAGCCAGTGGCTTAGGCATGAAACTTGCAGAAACTCCGGCTTGTCGAGCAATGTCCTTCACAACGTGGCGCACGCTCATTACGGTGTCCGCCATTGTTAGAGCGTCGGTGTAGCGAAGATCAATTTCGTGCTGACCTGGTGCGTCTTCGTGCTGCGCGTGTTCAACACCAATACCCATCTCTTCCAAGATGAGCACCGTGCGACGGCGAATCTGACTTGCAGTGTCGTCAGGGAGAAGATCGAAGTAACTTCCGGTGTCGATTGGCTGAGGAGTCTTTAGAGGATCGAGATCCTTGAAATAGAAGTATTCAATTTCAGGAGCGACGTAAAAGGTGTAGCCCTGTTCGTGTGCACCTTTAAGAACACGACGAAGTTGCTGACGTGGACAACCATCAAATGGTGTTCCGTCAATGTTGACAATGTCACAGAACACGCGAGCAATCCCCGCTCCTTCTTCGTACCAAGGGAGCAGCTGAAACGTAGTGAGGTCAGGTCGTGCGAGCACGTCTGATTCTGAAGTGCGAGAGAAACCGTCAATGGCACTGCCGTCAAAGGTCATTCCCTGTTCGAGGGCGTCTTCGAGTTCCGCTGGTGTGACGTGAAAAGCCTTGTGTCGACCGAGCACGTCAGTGAACCAGAGCTGGACGAAGCGAACGCCTCGCTCTTCGACGGTGCGAAGTACGTACTGTGACTGACTTTGCATAGAAGCCATTCTCTCACCATTTCGTAGGGGCCAAATTTGGCCATAGAAACAAAGAAGCCCGCCGCAGATTCGCGGCGGGCTTCTTAGAAATGCTTAACGACGCTTTGCAGCCTTCTTGGCTGGCTTGCGTGCTGCAGTCTTCTTTGCAGGAGACTTCTTCGCGGCCTTCTTAGTTGCGCCACGCTTCTTTGCTGCAGTCTTCTTAGCGGTTGTCTTCGCGCCAGACTTCT
>JBAWYN010000123.1:0-2727 GCA_037143535.1 Acidimicrobiaceae bacterium
CTCAGTCAATTAACCCAGTGACATTTGTGAAGACAATCACAGATGGCAAGGGAACTTTTGCTGATGGTGTGTACAAGAAGAGTTCTTCCTACTACCAGGACCCTCAGTACGCGAAGTTCAACCCTTCAGCTGCAAAGAAGGCTGTTGACGCTTACAAGGCAGCTAAGAACATCACCGATGTGACAATTGTTATTGACTATGCAACAGGAAGCGATTTAAATTTGAAGGAATTCGAGTTCATTCAGAACGGTTGCAAGGCTGCTGGCATCACTGTTGTTGGTCGCCCACTCGAAGTTGGAGTCTTAATAGCGAACGCCGTTAACGGTGTGTACACAGCCTCACTAACACAGAACTTCGGTGGAATTGACCAGTCACTCAACTACGGATGGTGGAACTCATATCCAGCTGCTGGAACCAACATCCCACAGGGACTTGGTCTTAATGCTTGGCCATACACTTCATACGCTGGAAATGGTGACTACACAACATCACCAAACGTTGCTGGTGCGGTTAACTTCTCTCACCAGAACAACCCAGCAATCCAGAAGGCTATGTCACAAGCTCTTGCGAGCCCAGGCGGATCTTCACAGCACGTAACTAACTGGCGCACAGTGAACAACTTGTTCGCTAAGGAACAGACCTACGTTTTCCTAACCTCAGTTGTTACAACTTTGGCTGCGAACAAGAAGGTTCAAAACTTCGTTGGTGCACAGTTTGCTGGAAAGACTGTTTTGCAGCAGGCTGGAACACTTCGTTTCGACCAGGCTTGGAAAGCATAAGTAACTAACGCATAAGCAAAAGAGCGGCGCTTCGGCGCCGCTCTTTTGCTTTATTGAGAGACTTTCTTAGTTGAAATATTCCCTTTGACATTCCTCCACCACCAAATTGTGCTCAGGGCAAGGGCTCCAGAAACTAAGGCACCAATGGTAAAGGGGAGAGATTCGTTGATGCTGAAAAAATAGCCCGACACTGCTGCGCTCAATGCCAGTGCACCAGTGTTGGCAGTGGCATTGAGTCCTTGACGTCGACTCATTTCGCGATGTTCTGAACCTTCTGACATAAGAGAAGAGATTGACGGCACTGAAAGAGACGCTCCAATTGATTCAAATGCACCAAGTACCACCATCATTCGTGGATTGTGAATGTGTGGGTAAAGAGCAAGGAACAATGCACCATTGACTAGTCCAAGGGTCCCAACAACTCGACGGTTGGCATTGTCCGCCAGCCACCCACCGAATCCACTGAGTAGAACCCACGGCAAGCAAAAGAAGGTCCAGCTAAGTCGAATGTCAAGGGTTGTTGCCTGGTGCGCCTTCATGAGCAGAGACCAGCAGGTTTCATAAACACCAATGAGGACGCCAGTCCCAGCTGCCGCGATGAATGCCCCAATGAGTTGTTGGCTCCAACGTAACTTTGGAAGTGGCGAAGGGTCGTAGGCCTTGTCACCAAGGTTTGTACGAAACGTCTGTGTGGCGGCGAGTAGTGAAACCACCCCTGACGCAAAGAATGCCCATCCGAGTGCGCGTACTGAAACTAAGGCACCAGCCACTGGACCGAAGGCCATTCCACCAAGCTGTGCAGCAATAATTCGAGAAATTGCACTGCCTCGTTCACTCTCATCGAAGAGCGCTGAAACTGCAGACATGGAGGCGACTTCAATCGCACCAGCTGATACACCTTGAAAGATTCGAGTGATGATGAACCAAGGAGCATTTACTGGGAACAAATAGGTCATGCTGGCAAGTCCATAAACCACTAAGCCAATGATCATGATTGGTCGGCGACCATGCTTATCCGCGAAGCGACCGGTCAGGAACTGACTCGCTAGGCCCGCAATAGAAAAGGCCGCCATGATGTAGCCAACAATTGTTGGTGTCCCTCCACGGTTTTCTAAGAAGAGAGGCAAGAGAGGTAGTCCTAACGTCGCACCCATCCACTGCACTGCAACGATGAACGTTAAGCGGTTCAGTGTTTGCTTAGGGGTCGTAGTTGACATACCTCTACGTTAGTGGGGAAGACTCAAGTTTTACTTGAAGAAATTGTCACATTACAAAGTGCGACATTCCACCAAAATCATTACTCCGAGCAGCAGGTAAATCCAAGGAATCAATTCAGGTGCTCGTTTGTTGCCCCATGCAACTACTCGTGGACGTTGCGTCAGCATCTGAGCGGTGGCGACAAAGATGAGCTCCCAGAAAATAAAGGCGCCTACTGAAATCATCGTTTTGGTGTTATCACTGGCTCTTAGAAGTGGTGTCCAGACAGCAATGTTGTCACCACCGATTGCAAACGTCATAAGAAATGTTGTTAAAGCTCCACGTTTGTAAATTTTGCGAGGTTCTTTGTTACGTGACTGCCACGCATGAAATGCAAAGTACCAAGGCACGAAAGCCAAAACTCCAATTGCTCGCGTCGGGATGGTTTGAAGAAAATCACCCAGCACGGCGGCAACAAGGATTAACGAGATAATTCCAAGAATTTGTGAGTTGCGGACACGATTGATTTTCTTAGCTTCGGTGACCAGCAACTGGGCAGCGTAAGCAAAGTAGTTATCAAACATCGTCCCGACGAAGGCAACGCTGGCGATTACTGCATCAGCCACAAAGTTATTCATAGGTAAGACCTTACTTAACGGAAAATGAGGAGGAAAACTCCGGTAGTAGAATTTATAAATGCTTCGACACGTACTGCCTCCAAGCCAGCAAGAGCTTGAAGCTGCACGACGCG
>JBAWYN010000124.1:0-2643 GCA_037143535.1 Acidimicrobiaceae bacterium
GCGCCACGCTTCTTTGCTGCAGTCTTCTTAGCGGTTGTCTTCGCGCCAGACTTCTTGCCCTTGGCGGCTGCGCCACAAATGGTTTCCACCATTACTGAAGCAACGAGGTAAGGGTCGATGTTGGCGTTAGGACGACGGTCTTCGAGGTAACCACGCTTGTCACGTGCAACGCCACCAGGAATACGTACTGAAGCCGCACGGTTTGAAACGCCGTAGGAGTACTTGCTCCATGGAGCAGTTTCGTGTGCACCAGTAAGACGCTCAGTAATACCGTCACCGTATGCCGCGATGTGTTCCTTCACGCGTGTACCGAGTGCTTCGCAACCAGCAATGATTGCGTCCCAGCCGCCGACTCCGCGCATGGCCTTAGTTGAGAAGTTGGTGTGTGCACCAGCTCCGTTCCAGTCACCCTTGATTGGCTTTGCAGCGAAGCTAACTTCAACGTCGAACTCTTCTGCAATGCGCTCAAGAAGCCAACGAGCAACCCAGAGCTGATCGCCAACTTCTACGGCACCAAGAATTCCAACTTGGAATTCCCATTGACCCATCATCACTTCAGCGTTTGTTCCTTCAATGCCGATTCCAGCACGCAGGCAAGCAAGTGTGTGTGCTTCAACAATGTCGCGACCAGGCATCTTTGATCCACCAACGCCGCAGTAGTAAGGACCCTGTGGTGCTGGGTATCCAACTTCTGGCCATCCGTATGGACGCTCGTCCTGGAAGAAGGTGTACTCCTGCTCGATACCGAACATTGGCTCTTGGTCTGCGTACTTCTTTGCAACCTCAACAGCCTTAGCGCGGTGGTTAGTTTCGTGTGGTGTCATGTCAGCGTTCATTACTTCGCACATAACAAGAATGTCCTTAGGACCACGTAGTGGGTCTGGGCACTGCCAAACAGGAATTAGTACACAGTCAGAAAAGTGACCGGCTGCTTGGTTGGTAGATGAACCGTCGAATCCCCATACTGGTGGCTTCTTGCCGTCAGCAACAATTTTTGTCTTGCTGCGCAACTTGTTAGTTGGTTGAGTTCCGTCAATCCAGATGTATTCAGCCTGGTAAGCCAAGGTTGCTCCTTCAGTAAAAATCTGCGTGCTTCGCAGGATGCACTTTATTCTTATGGCTGGCGCCCTGTCCAACCACGCCTTCTGTTAACGCGGCATTAATAAGGCAGCAAAATCTGGGGTCTCTTGGACCCCGGTAGGCTCAGGGGGTGCCCGTCATTCGACTAGCTCTGGCCCAAATGAACGCTGTAGTGGGCGGTTTCACGCAAAACGTGGAAACAATCAGTCGGTTCAGGACCCAAGCCGCCGGTGTTCAGGCCGATCTCGTACTCACCCCGGAACTCTCACTAACCGGGTACCCACCTGAAGACCTGCTTCTAAAAGAGGGATTCAATGATGCAACGAAACAGTCGCTCATTGAAATCGCAAACCAAAAGAACATGCCACCGGTTCTTGTGGGCACTGTTGTGGGACAAGATGACCCGGGTGTTGCACTCGCTCCTTCTACTGACGGTCGCGACGTTGCACGACCTGGCTTCCAAGAAACCTCGCGCAAACATATTGGTAACGGCCTGGTCTGTGTGACAGAGAACGGTGTTGTTGCAACTGCAACGAAACGGCTACTTCCTAACTACGACGTCTTTGACGAACTTCGATACTTCCACCCTGGTGTTGGTGAACACACAATTATTAACGTCAACGGGATTGCAGTTGGTCTGCTGATTTGTGAAGACATCTGGACTGACAATGGTCCAGCCTTAGAGCTCGCTAAACAGGGAGCGACGTTGCTACTTGTATCGAATGCTTCTCCGTATGCGAGGGGGCGCCGCGGGGAACGTGAAGCAATGTTGCGCGAACGAGCGCTTGAAACAGGGTGCCCGATTGCATTTGTCAACCTCGTAGGTGGACAAGATGAACTTGTCTTTGATGGACAGAGCCTTGTTGTTAATGCCAAGGGTGACGTCATTGCACGCGCCAGCGCATTCAGTGAAGAACTACTCGTTGTCGACGTGGAAGCGGCTGAGAGCACTGTTGGAGCAACGTTCGAGACGAGCTACGACAGTTCAGTCAAAGGCATGAACGTTAACTACACCATTGAACCGCTTGCTGAAATTGAAGAAATCTACGACGCACTCGTCATGGGAACTCGCGACTACCTTCGAAAGAACGGATTCAAAACTGCAATTCTCGGTCTCTCTGGTGGTGTTGACTCTTCACTCGTTGCAACAATCGCCGTAGACGCAGTTGGCTCGTCGTCAGTTCGCGGTTTCACAATGCCGAGTCGATATTCATCAGATCACTCCATTGGTGACGCTGAGGAGCTCGCGCGCAGACTCGACATTGACATCACAACACTTCCAATTGAATCAGCGCATCAAGCATTTTCTGGAACGCTATTTGATGTGTTGCTCGGTGACCCTGTTGGTCTCACTGATGAAAACTTGCAGTCTCGAATTCGTGGAGTGTTGCTTATGGCGATTTCAAATGCCACTGGAGCGATTGTTCTAACTACTGGCAACAAGTCAGAGATGGCGACGGGCTACTCAACGCTTTATGGTGACTCGGCGGGTGGTTTTGCAGTTATCAAAGACGTTCCAAAGACGCTTGTCTACGAGCTGTGTCGTTACCGAAATGAAAAAGC
>JBAWYN010000125.1:0-2637 GCA_037143535.1 Acidimicrobiaceae bacterium
CCGTTAAATGTCTCTAGAACTTGCTGTGGCGTTTCACACGGAGTCTCTCCGTGATTGTTCGCGCTCGACACACATAGCGGGCCGTTCTTAAGAAGACTGAGTAGATCTTCGTTGTTTGGCATGCGTAGCCCTACGCTCTTCGTCGTGCTTCCAATAGTTTCTGCAAGGTCGCTTGGACCACTAACAACGATTGTTAGAGGACCCGGCCAGAATGCATCACTGAGCAATTGCGCACTTTCATTCCACGAAACACCAAGCTCCAGCGCCTGTTCGACACAGCACACCAGTACCGGGAGAGCGACGTCTTGGGGTCTCTGCTTCAATTCAAAGACTTTTGCAACTGAAGCCTTGTTGATTGCAGCGCCTACCCCGTAGACCGTGTCCGTCGGTAGAGCAATAGCTTCACCTCTCGCTAACGCAGCAACGGCTTCTTCTAAGGAAAGAATTTTACTCATGAACGTCTCGCAACCAAGATGCGAGGGTGGCCTGCAAGATCGTCATAGTCATAGACATCGCTGAATCCAGCGTCGTACGCATTCTTCAGTGCAATTTCACGATGCATGTTCCCATGCTCGCAGATAAGCACTCCAGTTGTAGACAACCACTCTGGCGCTTCAGCGATTATTTCTTCGAGGTCACTAAATCCTTCAACGCCCTGAGCACTTGGAGCCACTAGGGCACCGAGTGGCTCGTGGCGAAGCACTGCGTCAAGTGTTTCAAACTCAACTTCACCTACGTACGGCGGGTTCGAAACAATAAGGTCAATGTGCCCACGTAGCGAGCGGTCCACATTGTTGAACCACGAAGACTCCACAAACGAGACCGCAACAAGTTGATGTTTAATTGCATTTCGCTTCGCCACGCTCAGAGCATCTTGAGACTCATCAACACATACGAGCGTTGCCGCAATGCCACGTTCACGAAGTTCGAAGAGCAGTGAAAGGCCAATAGCGCCTGATCCACATCCCAGATCGAGAATTACAGGGGCGATAGCTCCAACTCGTGCAAGCTCTTGCAGTGCGTAGTCAACAAGCTCTTCTGTTTCAGGACGTGGGATGAGCACACGCGAGTCAACGTCAAGGTCGAGTGAGCGAAAGGGCCAGTGACCAATGATGTATTGCAGCGGTTCACCATTCAGTCGACGCTGTGCTGCAAGTCGAAGTGCTGGGACGGCGTCTAGGTCGGCTCCTGGCACGAACTCCTCGACGAGCCAGCGTGCTTCATGGCGCTCAAGTCCGAGACCGATTAACTCGGTCACTAGCTCGGAATTAACGTCCGTCACTCTCGGCCAATTGGCGAGCACGCTTTTCAGCGAGCAACGCATCAACGTACGTATCGAGGTTTCCAGCCAGTACGTCATCGAGGGCGTAGGTGGTGAGGTTGATTCGGTGGTCAGTTACTCGGTTTTCTTTGAAGTTATAGGTGCGGATCTTCTCGCCTCTAGAACCGGTTCCAATTTGGCCACGCTTTAACAAGCTGAGTTCGTCGGCCTGTGCATCTTGGGCGGCCTTAAGAAGTCTCGAGCGAAGAACAATGAGCGCCTTGGCGCGGTTTTGAATCTGACTCTTCTCGTCCTGCATCGCTACAACGATTCCGGTAGGAAGGTGAGTAATACGAACAGCAGAGTCAGTGGTGTTAACGCTCTGACCACCAGGACCAGATGAGCGATACACGTCAATCTTTAGTTCCGCTGGATTTAGCGCAACATCAACTTCTTCGGCTTCAGGAAGAATTGAAACTGTCGCAGAAGACGTGTGAACGCGACCCTTCGCTTCAGTAACGGGCACGCGCTGCACGCGGTGAACTCCAGCTTCATGCTCGAGTCTGGCCCATGCGTCGTCACCCTTAACGAGGAACGTCGCTTCGTCAAGTCCACCCTGTTCAGATTCGCGAAGTTCGATTACGTCGAGCTTCCATCCGCGAAGTGCCACGTAACGGCGGTACATGTCAGCAAGGTCGCCAGCAAAAAGGTTGGCCTCTTCCCCACCTTCGGCGCCACGGATTTCAATAATTACGTTTCGACCTTCGTTAGGGTCACGTGGAAGCAGCAAAGTTTCAAGGGTTGATTCCAGAAGTGGAATTTTTCCTTCAGCGTTATTCATTTCCTCACGCCATTGTTCACGGTCATCACCAGATGATTCATTAAACATTTCTTTGGCGGTGGCGTAGTCCTCTTGAACAGCTTTTAATTCGTTCCAAGCGACATTGATTTCGCTGAGTTCCTTGTGGCGTCGTGAAAGATCACGAAGTCGAGTTAGATCACTTGCAACGTCAGGTTCAGCAAGTGAGGCTTCGACGATGCGAAGTTCGTCCTGAAGGGCGTTAAGTGTGTCGTCTACAGAGCGCACGAAGGTTGCGAGCTCTAGGCCTTAAGCCTTAGGAGCGCGCGCCTTGGTGGTCTTTTGCGCGTAGCGGCGCTCGAAGCGCTCAACACGTCCACCTGTGTCAACAAGCTTCTGCTTACCGGTGAAGAACGGGTGGCACTCGTTGCAGAGTTCAACCGTCATCACAGACTTAGTCGACTGTGTCACGAACGTGTTTCCACACGAGCAGGTAACAGTCGCTTCTGCGTAATTTGGGTGAATATCTGGCTTCATTAGTGCTCCTTGTTGCGAAGTACGAGTTTACAGGAAATTA
>JBAWYN010000126.1:0-2588 GCA_037143535.1 Acidimicrobiaceae bacterium
AGGCGAAGTTCCATGTTTCCAGTTCCCTTGAATTCTTCGAAGATAACTTCGTCCATCTTGGAACCAGTTTCAACAAGTGCACTGGCGAGGATGGTGAGCGATCCACCTTCTTCAATGTTTCGTGCTGAACCGAAGAACTTCTTAGGTGGATAGAGCGCACCTGAGTCAACTCCACCAGACATGATTCGCCCAGTTGCCGGAGCTGCAAGGTTGTACGCACGAGCAAGACGAGTAATACCGTCGAGGATGATGACAACGTCGCGGCCAATTTCTACGAGACGCTTCGCACGCTCAATGCAGAGTTCTGCAATGTGCGTGTGCTCATCAGCTGGTCGGTCGAATGTTGAAGCAATAACTTCACCCTTAACACTGCGGCGCATGTCAGTAACTTCTTCAGGTCGCTCATCAACGAGAAGAACCATGAGGTGAACGTCTGGGTTGTTCTCTTCGATTGAGTGAGCAATCTGCTTCATGATTGTTGTCTTACCGGCCTTTGGCGGTGAAACAATAAGTCCACGCTGACCCTTACCAATTGGTGCAAGTAGGTCAACAATGCGTGGTGTGAGGTCACTCTTTCCTTCTGACGTTTCAAGCTTGAGCTTTTCGTCTGGGAACAGTGGCGTTAGATCTTCGAACTTTGGACGAAGGCGTGCGACTTCTGGGTCGAGTCCTTGAACGAGGTCAACGCGAAGAAGTGCTGGGTACTTTTCATTTGATGCAGCAGGTCGGTAGCCACCAACAATGGTGTCTCCCTTTCGCAAGTGGAAACGACGAACCTGATTAATTGAGACGTACACGTCATTTGGTGATGGGTGAAAACCCTTCACACGCAAGAAGCCGTATCCGTCGTCACGTAGGTCTAGAAGTCCCTGGACTTCTACTAGCTCACCGTCGTAGGGCTGATCAGCATTTGGCATTGCTTCGCCGCCGAAACGCTCGCGTCCACCGTTGCTGTTGCCGCGATCACCACGGTCATTGCGGTTACGTCGGTTGCGACGGTTATTGCGACCACCCTGCTCGTTTCCAAAATCACGAGGTTGGCGTTCGCGCTGCTGGTTGTTGTTCTGGCGAGGTGGGTTGTTCTGGCGTTCTGGTGCAGGCGCGGTGGTTGACTCCGCAGCTGGAGCAGAGGCTGGCTTTTCAGTCTTGGCATCGGCAACAAATTCTCCGAGGAGGTCGTCAAAATCGTCAACTGGGGTTGCGACAGTGCGACGTGAGCGAACTGCACGGCTTGATGACTCAGAAGCTGCCGGGGCGCCGGCGTTCATGATGGCGTCAACAATGGCTGCCTTTGAACGACCAGCAGGCTTCGCTCCAGTTACTTCAGCGATTTTTTGTAGATCAGCGACGCTCTTAGATTCGAGGTCTGAACGATCTGGTGTGGGCTTTGCAGCCATAAGTGTTTCCTTCCTCGCTATCCGTGAAAGAGAATCCTGGACAGAGAAAAAATAAAGAAGTGCCGTCTTGGAAGATTTTCCGCACGCTGGCAAAAGGCCGGTCGCGGACGACAAGTAAAAGTGTAGCCGGACTTAGCCCAGCTGCGAAAGCCTAGGAAATCTTAGAAAGAAGCGCCTTAATGGTGGCGTCGACGATGTCTGGCTCAGCGGTGTCCATGGTGGCGGTATCTGGGTCTTTTAGACCGTTTCCAGTAAGCACACAGACAACAGTCGAACCCTTAGGAACACCGAACTTGATGATTCCAGCCACTGATGCAGCTGATGCTGGCTCAGTGAAGATTGATTCGTAGCGAGCGAGGTAACGGTATGCGTCAAGAATCTCTTCATCAGTTACCGCGCGGATGTCACCGTGTGATTCCGCAATTACCTCAAGAGCTGGAACCCAACTCGCTGGGTTACCAATACGAATTGCTGTGGCAATAGTTTCTGGATTTTCTACTGGGTGTCCAAGAACAATTGGTGCAGCGCCCGCAGCTTGAAAGCCCCACATCTTTGGCAGCGTCGTGATCTTTTTAGCGAAGTGGTACTGAGTAAAACCACGCCAGTAAGCAGTGATGTTTCCAGCATTCCCTACTGGAATGGAAAGAATGTCTGGTGCCTTTCCAAGCACATCGACAACCTCAAATGCTCCAGTCTTTTGTCCTTCAATGCGGTCTGAATTAATGGAGTTAACAATGGTGATTGGGATGTGCTGGGTTAATTCACGCGCCAAGTTAAGTGCTTGGTCAAAGTTGCCACGAATCTGTAAAACCTGGGCACCATACACAATTGCTTGTGCGAGTTTTCCACGAGAGATCTTTCCTTCAGGAACTAGAACAACGCAGTCCATGCCGGCTTTTGCGGCGTATGCAGCAGCTGCAGCCGAGGTGTTTCCAGTAGATCCACAGATAACAGTCTTCGCGCCTTTGGCCTTGGCCTGGGTTACAGCGTTAGTCATTCCACGGTCCTTAAAAGAACCAGAAGGGTTCAGTCCTTCGAACTTCAGCCACACGTCTGCTTCGAGTCGTTCTGAGAGACGGTCGGCACGAATAAGCGGTGTGTTGCCTTCTTGAAGTGTGACAACTTCTTTCACACCTTCAAGGTTGAACCACTCTGAGTACTCGTTAAGGAGTCCGTTCCAACCTGGCATTA
>JBAWYN010000127.1:0-2586 GCA_037143535.1 Acidimicrobiaceae bacterium
GTTCGCATTCAAGAAGAAAACCACACGTGGGCGACTGTTACCTTGCAGAACTACTTCCGCCTCTACGAAAAGCTTTCCGGTATGACTGGAACTGCTGAAACCGAAGCGGCAGAATTTGGAAATACCTACGGCCTCGTCGTTGTGCCGATTCCTACTCATCGTGTTCCACAGCGCATGGACCAGGCTGACCTTATTTATAAGACCGAACAAGACAAGTTCAATGCCATTGTTGATGACGTTCGCGCGCGAAACGACAAGGGGCAACCAGTTCTTCTCGGTACCGCATCAGTTGAAAAGTCTGAACTTCTTTCTAAGGCACTTACCAAGGCTGGTATTCAGCACGAGGTGCTTAACGCGAAACAGCACTTCCGTGAAGCTGAAGTTGTTGCCCAAGCAGGTCGTAAGCACGCCGTAACGGTTGCTACCAACATGGCCGGTCGTGGAGTTGACGTAATCCTTGGTGGTAACGCTGAAGGTCTTGCAAACCGAGAAGTTCAGGGCAAGGGTTTAGAGCAGGGGACTGAAGAGTACGACGCCGCCTACAAAGAATCATTCGCGAAGTGGAAACCACTGTGCGACGCTGAAGGAGAAGAAGTTCGTGCTGCTGGTGGCCTTTACGTTCTAGGAACCGAGCGTCACGATTCACGACGCATTGACAACCAGCTTCGTGGTCGTTCCGGTCGTCAAGGTGACCCGGGCGAGAGTCGTTTTTACCTTTCACTCGAAGACGAACTACTTCGTCTTTTTGCAACTGGTGCAGTGTCATGGGTTATGGACCGCACCATGCCAGATGGTGAAGCCATTGAAGCCAAGATGGTTACCAAGGCAATCGAGCGCGCACAGAACGGCGTTGAAGGACGTAACGCTGAGATCCGTAAGGACGTTCTTAAGTACGACGAAGTAATGAACGAGCAGCGAAAAGTTATTTATGGTCGTCGCCAGCAGGTCATCGATGGTGAAGACATTCACGAGCAAGCGTTTGAACTGATGGAAACGGTGCTTGAAGAGGCAGTCCTTAACCGTCTCGATTCAGAGTTTGATGAAGAGTGGGACATCAATGCATTGATGGTTGACCTTCAGACGTATTACCCAACAAAGATGTCACTCGAAGATCTGAAGGCCTTTAACGACCGTGAAGACGTGATTGAAGCTGTGGTCACTGAAGCGAAGAAAATCTACGCTGAGAAGTCCGAAGGTTACGAAGGCGGACTCGAAACCGCTAAAGAAATTGAACGCGACGTTATGTTGCAAATTCTTGATCAGCGTTGGCGCGAGCACCTTTCTGACATGGACTACCTACGAGACGGAATCCACCTTCGCCAAGTTGCCCAGCAGGACCCACTCACCGCGTGGCAAAAAGAGGGTTACGCAATGTTCGAGCACTTGCTCGAAGAAGTAGATCGTGACTTCGTTCGTTTTGTAACGCACGTTGAAGCAACGCCAAATCCTTCTGCAAACGATGACGCTGGACTTGCTCGTGCACAGACGAATGCGAATGAAGTTGCCCCAGGTGCGACCGAACTTCCAGCTCACAAGGCCGGCGAGAAGGCACTGCCCAAGCAGGGCGACAAGATTGGCCGTAATGAGCCGTGCTGGTGCGCAAGTGGCAAGAAATTTAAGCAGTGCCATGGCCGACCATAAAGCTGAGAACGCAGTTCGCGAAGCCTCGACAGCGCTGGCTGAACTTGAGGTTCGCTGGAATGCGGCGAAAGAGTATCTAAAAATTGACCAGAGCCGTGAACGACACGCTGCTCTAAGTGTCGAAGCTGAAGACCCAAATCTTTGGAACGATCAAGATCACGCTCGTGAAGTAACTACTGAGCTCGGGCGACTTAACAATGACCTCGGAGCATTTGATGCACTTCGAGCAGCACTAGACGACGGCGAAGTCCTGGCAGATTTTTCTCGTGATGCGCTCTCATCTGGTGACGATCTCTCAATTCTTGATGAACTCACCGCAACTGTCTCGAAACTGGAACAAGCAATCAGCGCTCTTGAAACTCAGAGTCTCTTCAGTGGCCCGTACGATCAGAACGACGCAATTGTCGAACTTCACGCTGGTGCTGGTGGCACCGATGCCCAGGACTGGACTGAGATGCTGATGCGCATGTATTCACGCTGGGCCGAACGTCGAGGATTCGGAGTTGAATACGACGAAGTTTCTGAAGGTCAAGAAGCAGGACTTCTTTCTGCCACGTTCATTATTAAAGGACGCTTTGCCTACGGCTGGCTAAGTGCTGAGCGCGGCGTTCACCGCCTTGTTCGTATTAGCCCCTTTGACTCACAGGCTCGACGTCAAACAAGCTTTGCGAGCTTTGAAATCACACCTCTTCTTAACGATGGTGCTGATGAAGTTGAAATCGATGAAAAAGACCTTCGCGTTGATACCTACCGTGCTTCTGGAGCGGGTGGACAGCACATCAATAAGACCGACTCAGCTGTTCGCATTACACACATGCCAACAGGCATCGTGGTCAGCTGTCAGAACGAACGCTCACAGCACCAGAATCGTGACCGTGCCATGCAAATCCTGGAAGCAAAGCTCGCAGAAAAGGCGCGTAGTGAGCGCCAAGCGGAAATGGATGC
>JBAWYN010000128.1:0-2571 GCA_037143535.1 Acidimicrobiaceae bacterium
CTAATAAGAATGTGCTTTCCAGTTAATGGACCGCGGTATCCCTTAACGATTTTTTCAATCATTTCGAAAATTGCTGCTGGTTCAACCATGCGTCCTGCACCAGTGTCGCCACCAGCGAGCTGACCAGACACAGGACCGAGCACCATGACTCCACGACGCCTTAACGTGGCGAGATTTTCTTGCACCGAAGGTTGCTCCCACATCTCA
Source organism: Acidimicrobiaceae bacterium (assembly GCA_037143535.1). GTDB lineage: Bacteria > Actinomycetota > Acidimicrobiia > Acidimicrobiales > RAAP-2 > RAAP-2. The sequence continues at coordinate 208 of JBAWYN010000128.1, forward strand.
GTGTGCATTGCTGGACAAAGCAGCACTGGTGCTCTGGAAGCAAGAAGTGTTGCAGTGAGGAGGTCGTCACTGAGTCCCTGCGCGTAGCGAGCAATCAGGTGAGCGGTTGCCGGAGCGACAACAATAAGGTCAGCGTTCTGACCTAAGTACGTGTGTGGGATTGGTGTTGTTGCATCACCGTAGAGACTGGTGCGTGTTGGCTCACTAGCCAGCGCAGAGAAAGTCACTTCTCCGACGAATCGTGTGGCGTCAGGAGTAAGAACTGGTGACACAAAATAGTTTGCGTCTTTTAGTAAACGAAGAAGCTCGACGGACTTGTAGGCGGCAATGCCACCAGCAACTCCTAAGACAATGCGAGGTGCGTCGTTATTAGGCGTCGCGGAGCGCATCAGTGAATGCATCCAGGTCGCTGTTAGCTTCCTGGCGAGCTGCATCCTGAGCTTCGGCTTGTAGGCGCTCGGCCTCAAGCTCTTCAGCGGTAGGACGGTGGAATTCCAGCTTGCCCTGGTACAGCTCTTCCATTGCGAGTGAGAGTGACTTGTTTGAAAGTGACGTCACCTGTGGTGGGATAAGTGAGCCGTGTCCCTGACCAAGACCGTTGTAGTACTCGTTGATTTCACGTGCACGAATAGCAGTCACCGCTACGAGGGTGAACTTCGAGTCGCCTACTTTGTGAAGAAGGTTTTCGATAGGTGGATCAACAAGTGTTGGACGCTCTGAACTCACGGTTTTATTCCTTTTCCGAGGGGTTTCGTCTCTGTAGACGAAGTCCTTCCAGTATAGAGAGAATTTCACGACTCACAGTTTCGACGTCATCATTGACCAGGACATATGTTGCTAATTCGTGGCCCTTATTGAGTTCTGAGGGTGTACTCGAGAGTCGACGCTCAACATGGTCGTCGCTATCTCCTCTTACCCTCAGACGATCTTCAAGTTCTTCCATGGAAGGCGGGAGGATGAGAAATACCACCGCATCGGCATTGGCACGTCGAACTTGCTCTGCTCCTTGGACTTCAATTTCCAAAAGGATGTCTGCATTATTTGGAGCTTTAGGAAGTGGCGTGCCATAAAGGTTGCCGTGAAACTCAGCCCATTCGAGAAATTGGTCATCGGCAATTGCTTGCTCGAACGTGGCGCGGTCAACGAAGTTGTATTCGTTGCCAGTTTCAGTTGGACGCTGCGGCCGAGTGGTCCAACTGCGACTTAGCCATAAGCCTTTATCGATTTCGGTGAGACGCTGCGCAATGGTTCCCTTGCCCACACCACCGGGGCCAATCAGAACTGCAATGAGTGGATCAGCGGACAAGAGCTCGAAACAGTTCTGCGCGCTGCTTAGGACCTAGACCACGAATACGACGAGTCTTAGCAATTGATGCTTTGGTCATAATGCGCTCAGCTTTCACTTCACCAATTGCGGGAAGTGCACTAATGAGGTCGTACGCGCGCATTTGTGCGACGCACTGTTCATCTTTTGCCAGGTCAAATAGTTCTTCGAGTGAAAGGTCGCCAGCTTTAACCTGGCGCTTGATCTCGGCGCGACGACGACGATTAGCAACCGCTAGGCGTGATGCTTCAACTCGTTGTTCCTGCGACAGTGTTGGAGGGGTCGGACTCACCCCCACAGATTACTTCTTCCTGGTGACACCCACTTTTAGAGCAGGGCGGAGCTCAAATCATCGCGCCATCGCTGGGCAGAATCGCGTAATCCAGCGCGTTCTGGGCCGGCAGAAAGAATGGCTCTCGCCACATTCACCAGAACTGTCCCCTGCGGGCAACGTTCGAAAATTCGAGCCACGTTGTCAGCCGTTGCGCCCTGCGAACCGACACCTGGAACGAGGTATGGGCCACCTAGAGATGACAGATTGAACTGTGGCTTGTCTCTCGTGGCACCAAGGACAACACCGATTGAACCAAGTCCGTCATCTCGCTGATTGAGCTCTGCAACGCTACGAAGAATTACTTCTTCAATCATTTCGTTGTCGCTCGTTCTAGCGGTTTGAATGATTCGCCCCTCGGGGTTCGATGTTGCTGCGAGCACAAAGACGCCACGTCCGGTTGCCTGTGCCTTTTCAAAAATCGGGCTGAGCGCTCCAACGCCGAGATAAGGACTCACCGTTAGTGCGTCAGCGCGAAGAGGTGACCGATCGCTCAACCATGCGTCGGCGTAGCCCTCGTTGGTTGATCCAATGTCTCCACGCTTGGCGTCAGCGACAATGAGGATGTCAGCGTCACGGGCATCTTGCATCAGTCGCTCAAGAACTTGAAATCCCTCGGATCCGAATCGTTCGAAGAAAGAGATCTGAGGCTTTATGGCAGCGGCGGTGCCAATGACTGCTTCTAAAACTGCGAGTGAGAAGAACTCAA
>JBAWYN010000129.1:0-2550 GCA_037143535.1 Acidimicrobiaceae bacterium
TCTGGATTTCCGTCAAAAAATCTTGGATGGGCACAGAACCGTGCGCTCGGAGCTGCGGCACTTGAAATCTGTCTCGTCGCTGACGGATCGCTCGACATTTTTGGTGTCGCCGGAAAATCTGGACTAAATCCTTGGGACTATTTGGCGGGACTACTTATTGCTCGCGAAGCGGGTGCGGTGGACGCTGATTATTACAACGAAGAATTAGTGATTTCTGAAATGGCAGTTCGCCATCCAATCTTTTGTGCCACACCAGAATTACTAGCGATTACGACAGGTGCTGGAATCATCTAGGCTGGTACACCTTGGGCGCTTAGCTCAGTTGGCTAGAGCAGCTGATTTACACTCAGCAGGTCGGGGGTTCGAGTCCCTCAGCGCCCACCAAGTGAAGTGCTTTTCAATCACCGTAAAAAGTGATTGGAAAGCACTTTTTAGTTTGAGGGCTTCGTTGAAGCCGGCGTCATAGAGCGAGCAACGCTCAATAAGTCAGCGTAGGTAAGTCCACCAGAAACTTGCACCTGGATGGTTGTTGGCTTCATTTTGTAATACCCAGGCAGGGTCATCATGAGATACCCACCAAATTTTGCAATGTCGGATGTTTTGCAATTCTTTGCAGCGTTGGGCTTCGTTGGATCACAGTAAACAAAAACTGAGGCACTCATTCCATTTACCTTCACACTTGGCATCTTTACTGACAGCCCAGGATTCGAACAATGTGCACCTGACATTGTTTGCATCGTTTCTATTTTCTTGGTGCCCTTAAGAAAGTTGACGTAGACCCACTCTTCGCCACCTCCACCGCAAACCAGCAGCTGGAACTTGCTCTGAGTCAGTCCGAGTGTATTGACCGGTTTGTAGAGCGAGTAGGTGAGTCCGGTTTGGGCATCGACGTATTTGTTGCCTGAACCCATTGCGCTAGCTGCACATGAGGAGAGTGCAATGCTGAAAGTTACTAGTGAAATTACTGACGTTACTAAGCGCTTCATGATTAGAAGGTAACACCATTAGCTAAAAATAAATTGTCAGCCCACTTCTTCAAGTCGTAGTGGCTAGTGTCGGGTTATGGGTTGGTACGAAGAAAATGTAGTTCCGAAGCTTGTGGACTTGGCATGTGGTTCGAAGAACATGAATCGCTGGCGCGAGAAGGCTGTTGTTGGCCTTCACGGCGAAATCGTCGAGATCGGATTTGGCTCAGGTCGCAACGTTGAACTGTATCCAGCAGAACTGCACAAAGTTTTTGCGGTAGAACCTTCTGAAAAAGCTTCGACAATGGCGAAGGAACGAATCTCAGGTAGCAATGTTCAAATTGAGCGCGTTGGACTTGTTGGCGAAGACTTGCCACTCAGCGACAATTCTTGCGATGGGGCACTCTGCACATTTACGCTCTGCACCGTTTCGGACCCAGTCAAAGTCCTAAGTGAAATACGACGAGTACTAAAGCCTGGTGCATCATTCCACTTCCTAGAACACGGAATCTCACCTGACGCGAGTGTTGCAAAGTGGCAACACCGCCTTAATGGCTTCGAACAAAAAATTGCTGGAGGCTGCAACTTGACTCGCGACCCACTTGCACTCTTGAAAGAAGCTGGTTGCGAAGTTGAAGTTATTAGACAGCGTTACGCCAAGGGCCCCAAGCCTTGGAGCTACTTCACGGTCGGAACTGCGCGCTGGCCTAACGGCTAAGTCCGAAACCTCGAAGAATGCTTCGAGTGATTTTGTTGGTCTGCTTATAGACCTTGCGACGAACAGTTCGCTTGGCGTAAGCACCAGGTCCTTGAACAGCTGCTTCGATGTTGCCGAGGATTCGTGCGTCACGGTAAAGCTGGGAGCGAAGACTTCTTTTGCGAGCCATAGTAAATCCTTACTTTTAGAGGGCTTCCTATAGGCCCATCATAAGCCTCTAAGGTTGCTCAAACACACAAGGAGATTTCCCATGAGCAATCGTCAAGTAACCCTCGCAGAGCGTCCAGTCGGCATGATTACGCCAACAACTACCAAGTTGATTGAGTCTGAAATTCCTGTCTGCAATGACGGAGAAGCACTCATTAAAGTGGCCATGCTTTCTATTGACCCAACAATTCGCACATGGATGAACGATGCTCCTGGGTATTTGCCTCCAATTGAAATTGGTGCAGTCATCCGCTCAAGTGGAACTGGAGTGGTTGTTGAGTCAAAGACTCCTCGCTACAACGTTGGTGACATTGTTTTTGGTTCTACGAACTGGCAGGAATACGTCATTGCCGATGAAGAAAACAAGTTCCAAGTTATTCCAGCTGGAATGGGCATTGACCTAGCAACAACAATGAACGTGCTCGGAGTAACAGGACTGACTGCGTACTTCGGACTTTTGGAAGTTGGAGAATTTAAAGAAGGCGATGTAGTTGTTGTTTCTGGTGCTGCGGGAGCTACTGGATCAGTGGTTGGACAAATTGCCAAAGCTCGTGGAGCCAGCAAAGTAGTAGGTATTGCAGGTGGTCCTGAAAAGTGTGCCGAGGTTGTTGAGAAGTACGGCTTCGATGTTTGCCTCGACTACCGCGAGCCAGGACTTCG
>JBAWYN010000130.1:0-2523 GCA_037143535.1 Acidimicrobiaceae bacterium
ATGCTTCGACACGTACTGCCTCCAAGCCAGCAAGAGCTTGAAGCTGCACGACGCGTTATTGCCGATCACCTTGTCGTGACGCCCACGGTTCGCCTTTCACTTAGAGGAAGGCCGACATACGTAAAAATGGAAGGCCTTCAGCCAACTGGCGCTTTTAAAGTCCGTGGGGCACTTGCGGCAGTTGACGCATCCAAACGAAGTGACCCAACTGGCGCAGTAATCACATCCTCAGCTGGAAACCATGGCCTAGGCATTGCGTACGCGTCAGAAGCACTTGGCGTTCGCGCAACAGTTGTGGTGCCTACGAACGCCTCTGAAGCAAAAGTAAAGAAGTTAAAAAAATTCGACATTGAACTCATTCAGTTTGGAACTTCATACGATGATGCGCAAGAACACGCACTAGAACTTGCTGAAGCCAGGTCAATTAATTACATCTCCCCATTCAATGACACCAATGTGATGGCCGGTCAGTCAACAATCTTTGATGAAATGCTCCTCCAGGCACCGGACTTAGAGCACATTGTTGTTTCGGTTGGTGGTGGGGGACTTATTTCAGGTGTCTTGCTATCAAGAGAAGCCCATCAACGCGGCGACATTGCGGTTACGGGGGTGCAGCCAGTTGAAAGTTCCGCCATGTACTTTGCACTTCGTGGAGTACCAATGTCAGAGATCATTCACAGACCAACAATCGCTGACGGTCTGGCGGGCGGAGGCGACGAGGGTGCTGCCACAAATGTGCTAATTGCCAAACACCAAATCCCGCTGGTCTTGGTCGAAGAAATTGAGATTCGACGTGCAGTTCGCGAATGTGTAGAAAACCACGGAATCGTGCTCGAGGGATCAGCTTCAGCTTCCTATGCGGCAATAACTTCAAATCTCATGCAGGATGAAACATCACGGATTGGCTTCATTGCCTGTGGTCGCAACATTGCTACAGACCTTCTAGCGACAATTCTTAGCGAACCTTTGAGTTAGGCCATATTTCGACCGGTATGGTTGTTCTATGGCGTCATCACAGCGAGTTGGAGCAGTAGCACTGGCAGCAGTTGCTCTGGCCCTGAGCATTTTTGGCGTGGTCCTCGCAGCAACTGATTCGAATCCAGCAGGAATTTCAGATCAAGCACTTGCTCTTAATGGCTATCCACCAAAAACTGTGGACATGCAGCTCACGATTACTAGTAACGGTGGATCGTCAATTCTTGCTGATGCAAAGATTGATTTCCAAAACCAGTTGATGCAGATTTCGATGGACATCCCTTCAGCTTTTTCTTCAACTCCGGTTGAAATAGTTCTGACGAACTCCGACCTCTATGTTGGATCACAGGGTTTAGTAAGCCTTGCGGGAAAGCCTTGGATCAGCGAGGCGCTTTCCTCAAGTCCACCGTTCTTCGGTCTTTCACTCGAAATGACCAAGCCAGATGTTGCGCTCATAACTTCGTATCGAAGACTGCTCACTCAACATGACGGAGAATTTACGACGTATAACTTCGGACGTGGCATGGTTCTTCGTCCACTCACAAATGGTCAAATCAAGAAGCCCGTTTCTGGCTCGATGAATTTCAGTATCACTACTGGCAAAGAAGGCCAAGTGACAGCGGCAAACGTAACTTTCAGCTCACCCTCACAATCAATCTCGGTGACTTCAAAAATTCTTAGCTACAACCAGCCTCTGAAGGTGGCGATTCCACCAGCATCGCAGGTTGCATCAAACCAACACGCGCTGATTACGAGCCTTTGGAACGCTCTACCAGTTGCCGAAATTCTCTCGCCAACCAATCTGTTTCAGCCCGCAGGAATTACAGTTAATTAAATGATTCCTCACCACGAACCTAGGTGGCCGGCTGGACTTGCATTACTTTGCTGCACCGCGCTCTACGTTGTGCTTCCCGATCGACTGGTAGTGGGACCAAGGTGGCTGCTGCCAGTATTAATTATTTTGCCGCTCCTGCCTCTTTCAGCACGTAAACATCACCATCCTGATGAGTCACCATGGGTTCGCAGAACCGTGATTGTGATGCTCGCGATAATTACCTTTGCCAATGTGGTGTCTGTTGGCTTGCTCGTTGATCGACTTCTCACCACCAACGTCTCTGGTGGTCGAAGTTTGATTTACTCGGCCGTGGCTATTTGGTTAACCAATGTGATTGTCTATGGAATTTGGTTTTGGGAGATAGACGGCGGTGGGCCTCACATGCGTGCTGGAGGCACTGAGCTAGTTGACATCCAGTTTCCTCAGCTTGAAAATCCCTCATTAGCGCCAGAAAATTGGCATCCACGTTTTTATGACTATCTCTATACCGCGTTTGCTAACGGAACAAGTTTCGCGCCAGCTGACGCAATGCCGCTAACTCTACGAATAAAGGTTCTCTTCGCAACGGAGTCAATGGTTTCTCTCATCGCCATTACCGTGGTCGCTGCACGGGCAGTGAACATACTTCGCTGAAGTTAACCAAGCAAGCGGCTAAGTAGGGAACTGGCCTTACTCACCTGTCCCTTTTTGTTTTCTACGTGATCTGCACGCTT
>JBAWYN010000131.1:0-2511 GCA_037143535.1 Acidimicrobiaceae bacterium
TCAACGTGAAGGAGGTATTTGACTCTTTTACGTCAATGTCGATCTCTACGCGGCCCGAAAAGGTGGCGGCGTCGAGGTCTGGAGTGATGAAAATTCGATAGGCCGATGGGACAATCGAACGGTCGAGGCGGTATGGATTCTTTGCAGTGCTCATAGGCATCCACCCTAGGGGAAAATCTTCTACGCTCGCTAAGTGACAAATTCTCAGACGCCAGTTTCCCTTCGTAAAAAGCCCGGCCCAAATCGCCTTGCGGTTACTGGTATTGGCAACGCGATGCTCGACATTATTTCTCGCGACTCAGATGAGGTGTACGCAGATCTTGGTTTCATCAAAGCCTCGATGAGCCTCGTTGACGTTGACAGACTCGAAACGATTTATAACGCAATGGGACCAACAACACAGATGAGCGGTGGCTCAGTTGCAAACTCAATCTCTGGTGTTGCCAATCTTGGTGGAACGTGTGGCTTCATTGGAAAAGTCGCCAACGATGAATTCGGCGAACGATTCCAGCACGACTTGAAATCACTTGGTGCAGAACTCGATGTTGCAATTGCCGCACCTGATGAAGGAGCAACTGGTCGTTGTCACGTTTTTATTACTGATGATGCGCAGCGCACTATGGCCACGTACTTAGGTGCTGGTAATCAACTTCGTCCAGATGACATTCGCGAAGACCTCATTTCACGTTCAGAAATCACGTACGTTGAGGGCTACTTGTTTGACCTTCCGCCAGCGAAGGAAGCAATCAAAAAAGTTGTCAACTTCGCACACGAACATGACTCAATGGTTGCCCTTTCTCTTTCTGACAGTTTTTGCGTAGACCGCCACCGTCGAGACTTCCTTGAGCTCATCACCAACGATGTTGACCTACTGCTTTGCAACAAGGATGAGATACTTTCTCTCTTTCAGGTTGAAACACTTCCAGAGGCGTATGACCTCATTGATGAACTCGGAATCCTTGCAGTGGTCACCCGTGGACCAGAGGGGGCAGACGTTCTTTCATTCTCTGAAGTCGTCAATGTTCCAGCAGCTGAAGTTGAGCATGTGGTTGATCAAAATGGTGCGGGCGACATGTTCGCTGCAGGATTTCTTTACGGCATGGCCCTTGGCTGTGACCCTGTTGAAGCGGCGCAACTCGGATCACTCTGCGCTGGTGAAGTTATTAAGCACCTCGGAGCTCGACCAGAAGTTGATCTGGAAGAACTCGCTATCGAAGCAGGACTGCTCTAGTTCTTAGAGTCCGAGCTCGTCGAGTTCAGAATCGATCTCTCTGGTACGAATCGTTTCCCATTTCACCCACATCACTACGAGTGGAATGCACGCAAGAAGCATCAGTCCGTCGCCACCAATCCACATGATCGATCCACCAAGCTTCACGTTGTCAAGAATCGAAGCGGGAGTCGATCCCATTGGTGCCATTGTGGCGTAACCAGGGAATGGGTTCTTCACCGACATAATGAGCGCGAGTCCAGTGAACGTATCTACGGGAACGGCGGCCATGACGTAGACGAGTCGAAGTCCCGGATGCAGCTTCATTCCTCGCTCAAGTCCAAAGGCCACTCTGAAAAATAAGTATCCGATGACGAGAAAAGCAATCTGCTCTGCGTGATGAACAAGGGAATACTTCATCATGAGATCAAAGAGCCCCGTGAGGTGCGTGACTGGGATGAACACTACGTACGCGGCAAAACCAAAGAGTGGGTGCAACACAACACGCATAAAGCGGCCGTCAATGAAGTTTTTTGCCCAAGGCGGCCCGACCTTGCTGATGAGATCGAGTGGGCGAGCACAAGCGAATAATGGAGCCGCAGCCATAATCAGAAGCAGGTGCTGGACCATGTGGGCGCTGAAGTACTCCATATCGAAGTAACCAATAACGCTCTGGGTGGCCATAAAGGTGACAACGAGGCCGAGGTAAAAGAACAACGAAGGCGCTAGCGGCCAGTTCTTTGCCCTTCGAGCTCCAACTGCGTACAAACAGCCAGCACTAAGGAGAAGAACGATTGGCACTATGCCTAGATGCCAGAGGTTTAAATGGCCCCACGAGAACTCATTCATTTGCATGTTTGACACCAGTTCATCCTAGGGCTGGGCTTAGAAAATGAAGTCCACTAGGTAGGATGGCAACGTGAAGTCTAAGTATCTAACCAAGCAGGCTCTAATTCTGCACGTTTGTTTGATCGCCTGGCTCTCTATGTGTGCATCAGCCGCGTATTGGCAAGTTGGACGTGCTATTCAGGGCAACTCACTTAGCTTCCTCTACTCAATTGAGTGGCCTTGTTTCGCAGTTCTTGGATTCTTCGGATGGTGGGCACTGCTCAATCAAGAAAAAGTCACTGAGCACCAAGAAAAAGCGCGCCGTGATTTTGAAGATAAGCAGCGCGCATTGGCACAGGCTGCTCGAGCTGCAGAGTCAATGTCAGAAGATCCACAAATGGCCGCGTACAACGATCACCTAGAAAGCATTGCTACAAAACCTAAAAAGAAACTGTTTGGACACTAAATGTTAA
>JBAWYN010000132.1:0-2507 GCA_037143535.1 Acidimicrobiaceae bacterium
GCACTTGTTGACCACAAGACGAGTTTCTGGACGTAACTGGGAAAGGTGACCGCAAACTCTTGTGCCACCATTCCTCCGAAGCTCACTCCGAGCAGAATGCAAGATGAGACACCCAGTCCATCCAGAATTGCTCGAACGTCGTTGGCATAATCAGCCATTGTCCATGGCCCTGGTGGAGTTGAGGAGCCACCCATGCCTCGGTGATCAAACGCAATGACGTCTGCATTTCTTCTGAGGCTTTCTAGGAAGATTGTGGACGAATCAATTGTTGCCCCGGTGCCATTTAGGAGTAAAACCGTTGGACCAGAGCCACCGCGTTCCACAAGGTATTCGCTGGTGTCCGTGACTACATGAGTTCGGTGTGGACTGCTCATTGGAGCGGGTGGCGGGAATCGAACCCGCGTGGCCAGATTGGAAGTCTGGAACTCTACCATTGAGCTACACCCGCGCGTCTCAAATGAGACTCGGATAAGTCTAGGCGAACATCTAGCGTGGTGGTGTGGAACAGACAATGTATGACCAAGTCGGTGGTCAAGAATTCTTTGTTCGCTTGGTCGATGCGTTTTACGCCGTTGTGGAAAAAGACGAACTTTTACGCCCGATGTACCCGGAAGATCTCACAGACGCCAAGCAGCACCTGGTCTTATTTCTGGTCCAGTACTGGGGTGGTCCACAGGTCTACATGGAAGCAAGGGGCCACCCGAGACTGCGAATGAGACATGCGCCGTTTCGTATAACCAAGAAAGCCCGTGACAGCTGGCTAAATGCAATGAGTCAAGCCCTAGAGACTGTGCGAAGTGAACTCTCTCAAGAGCAATACGTAGAGATGAACTCGTATTTCGACATGGCCGCTCATCAACTTCGAAACGCTTAGCCATCACGCTGGAGTGTCTTAATTTTTTTTAGGCTGGTGTCATGCAGGGCAGGTCCGCACTTCGAGAACATGAATACAGAATCATCTCGGTGACCCCGGTCGTATCTGGTCTGTTTCGACCATTATTGAGCCTCGCCACTTCTCTAGTCTGCGTCGATTTCGTCGTCACCCACATTCATGCGCTCTCTTCGCATGAAGGACTCCTGCTGCTTATCTTTGTGGGACCTTGCTTAGTGGTGGTTGGAACTAGAACCTGGAGGTGGCGCTCACACAAACTGCACGTGACGAACCAGCGAGTTATTGCCGAGGGTGGCGTGGCAACACGCTTTACTAACGCCGTAGAGCTTCGCGACATTCTGGGCACCCGCATCGATCAGTCGTTCATTGAGCGACTACTCCGCCGGGGAGAAGTCGTTCTTGACACCGCCTCCGGTCCGTTTTACTCGGGACTGGTGAGCCATCCAGCAGCACTTTGTCGTCTGATTGACTCCGAGCGCGCAACTCCATCAACTGGAAATGTGCCACTCGACACAGTCTTTGAAGCAGATCTTCAACCGGACCGAGTGTTTGAGGTTCGCCCCCGCAAGAGGGCTACGAATGATGATGAATGGTCTTAGTGATCAGACGAGTACCGTGATTGACGTGACTACTCGATATCGCTGCACGGCTTGTGGGAATTTGACTCGCTTTGATGTGGTTGAGACCACTTCAATTCGTTCTTTTCACCACTTCACGGTTGGCGGAGATCTTTCAATTGAAGAGCCAGAGATTATTTCGAAGAAGGTCGAATCAGTTGATTGTCGCTGGTGCGGCCATGGGCGCGGCGTAGAGGAAATTACCGAGGGCGAGTGAGTTCATTCGATCTGCCCAGGCAGCGTCTTGTTGATCTGCGTTTTAGTGGAACGATAAATGGAACGCCAGTTACAAAGTCGATCACAGAGAAAACTTTGGTGGTCGCGATAAAGCCCAACTGTGACGGCTGTCGTGATTTCGTCCACTCCACGCTCCAAGACCTAGAGAATGTCAATGTTCTGGTTGTATCCGAGTCCAATGATGCCAATGGCGAGTGGGCGAATGGAAATCAGGAAGTGCTTATTTCACCTGAAATCCTCGCAACTCTGGGCATTAAGTGGCCCCCATTTTTTGTTTTGATTGACCCCGCAACGTCAATGATCATCACCGAGGGTGTTGTCTTTGGGCCGTCGCAGATTGCAAAGGAAATCGCTCCGTTCCTTATTTGATGTCACACCCTTAGTGAAGGCTCTCTTAAAGCGAAAGGGATCAAATGAGTAAGAACATTGAAGTATCGATTAGCTGTAATGAATGTGTCAGAAGAAGCACACCAGACTGTGATGACTGCTTGGTGAGTTTTGTCCTAGGCAGCACACCAGACGAACTCGTTATGTCGAGTGATGAAGCGAAGATTATTGAAATCTTTACTAGCGAGGGAATGATCCCTAGTCTCAAATACCGTCAAAGAATTGAGTCAAAGCCCTAAGAGTTCTGCGAAGTAGCGTGGTTGCATGGCGCGCCACTTACTCGTGACCAATGACTACCCGCCAAAGACGGGTGGGATTCAGGTCTACTTACACGAACTATGGCGCCGTTTAGAACCCGGCCGTGCAGTAGTACT
>JBAWYN010000133.1:0-2482 GCA_037143535.1 Acidimicrobiaceae bacterium
AGACGCTGAATTTCTGAAGTTCCTTCGAAGATGGTGTAAATCTTTGAGTCACGGTGCCAGCGTTCTACTGGGTACTCGCGAACGTATCCGTAACCACCGAGGATCTGAATTGCTTCTTCAGTTACCTTCACAGCCGTTTCACCAGCGAACAACTTAGACATTGAGCCTTCGCCGTTTAGGAATGGTTTGCGAGTAGCGGCCATCCATGAAGCGCGCCATACAAGTAGACGTGCTGCATCGATCTGAGTCTTCATGTCAGCAAGCTTGAAAGCAATTGCCTGGTTCTCAATGATTGCGCGACCGAACTGCTTGCGCTCTTTGGCGTAGTCCAGTGAGTATTCGTATGCAGCGCGAGCAATACCGAGTGCCTGTGCTCCTACCGCTGGGCGTGTGGCTTCAAATGTCGCCATGGCCGCTTGAACGTTGGAAGACTTTCCCTCACGAGCACGAGCGAGACGCTCATCGAGCTTCTCCTTGCCACCCAAGAGACAGCTTCCAGGAATACGGCAATCTTCGAGCACAACTTCTGCGGTGTGCGATGCACGAATACCCATCTTCTTGAACTTCTGTCCTTGACGGATTCCCTTGGTTCCTTCTGGAATAACAAACGAAGCTTGTCCGCGACCCTTGAGCTCTGGTTCTACTGAAGCAACGATGATGTGGATGTTTGCAATTCCACCGTTAGAGATCCAGGTCTTGGTTCCGTTAAGAACCCACTCGTCAGTCTTTTCGTCATAGACCGCACGCGTGCGAAGTGATGACACGTCTGATCCAGCGTCAGGCTCAGAAACTCCAAAGGCCGCTAGCTTCACGTCGCCCGGTGTTCCGTAACACTGTGGAAGGTATTCACCAATTTGCTCAGGTGTTCCGTTTCCAAATAGTGCAGCAACTCCTAGTGAAGTTCCAAGCAATGCCATTCCAAGTCCGGCGTCACCCCATGCGAGTTCTTCCAATGCGATCATCATCTTGATACCAGTCGGGTCACCGAAGCAGTCAGCAATAAAGTCCACTGAGTAAATACCAAGTTCAGCAGCGCGGTTAATGAAGTCCCAAGGAGTTTCTTCGCGCTCGTCCCACTCAGATGCAATAGGGCGCATTTCGTTAACAGCAAAACCGTGCAACCATTCCTGGAGGGTCTTTTGCTCTTCGTTCAGTTCAAGTGAAAATTCAGCCATGGCTTATCTTTCTTTTAAAGGATTACTCGTGAGTAAGTACATTAGCAATGCCGGCGTAAAAGCAGAACCGCCGCCCGTAGGCGGCGGTTCTTTACTACTAATTCGGTTGGTTAGTTCAGGACTACGCGCTTAGCGAGTGGACCGCGGTCGCCAGGTTCGATATCGAACTCAACTTGCTGTCCTTCAACTAGGGTCTTGCGACCTTCGCCCTGAATCTCCGAGTAGTGAACAAAAACGTCAGGCTGGCCATCGCAAGCGATAAAGCCCCAACCCTTTTCGTCATTGAACCACTTAACGGTTCCTACAGCCACTGTGGGCCTCCTTGTTTCTTTTAGCTCAGCTTTCGCCTCACCGGAGGGAACCACAACGGCAACCTCGAGTACAAGGCTACTTGGTAAATGGGCGTTCTATAAATGTTTTTATTATTTGTGAATCTGGGTGCCTGACGGGCTGTCCTCAACCACCCAGCCCAAATTCACCAGTTCGTCACGAAGGCGGTCTGCTTCGGCCCAATTCTTCTCAGATCTAGCCGTATCTCTGGCTGAGACAAGGGCTTTAGAGGTTTCATCCACCTCGTCGCTACTCGCCAGTAACGAGAGGCCCATTGATCCAAAGAGAGCGTTAACAGAACTAGCCAGTGCCAGAGCGCTGAACTCATCACCAGAGTCCGCGAGCGAGTTCGCTTCACTTAGCGCGTCAAAGAGTGCTGCAACTGCAAGTGGCGTGTTGAGATCGTCATCAAGTTGAGCGCACACTTGCGCCAGCAAATCAGCTGACAGTCCTTCGAATGTGAAGTTGCTCTTCACTTCAAGTGAGTCACCTGCGAGGTAGGGAAGGTTGAAGCGACGAGCGAAGCTGTCGAGTCGTTCTAGCCCACGTTCGGCGTCAGCGATTGTTGCAGGTGAAACTTCAATTGGTGATCGGTAGTGAGACCTAAGAACCAGCAAACGGTACGCACGCGCATCAGTCTTTTCTAACAGGTCAGTCAACGACGTGAAGTTCCCTAGTGACTTAGACATCTTCTCTTCGCCCACCATTACCCAGCCATTGTGCGACCAGTGTTTAGCGAAAGCACGTCCAGATGCGACGGCCTGGGCTCGTTCGTTTTCGTGGTGAGGAAACTTGAGATCAAATCCTCCACAGTGAAGATCGAATCCATCACCGAGAAGTCCGAGTGACATGACAACACACTCGGTGTGCCATCCAGGTCGCCCGTCACCGAATGGTGCTGGCCACGATGGCTCACCGGATTTTGCGTTCTTCCAAAGTGCGAAGTCGAGTGGCGAACGTTTTTCGTCGTTCGCTTC
>JBAWYN010000134.1:0-2461 GCA_037143535.1 Acidimicrobiaceae bacterium
GTTCTCATTTGCGCAACTGGCTTCTATGTAACAGACAGCCCCGTAGGCAAACTCGTCCACGGTCTTGATGGCGCGATTCTTGCTGACTCATACCTAGGTGACATGGCTAATTATCTTGGAAGTTCATTTTCTAAATTCCCAAATCTCTTCATGCTCGGTGGACCCAATACGTCACTTGGACATAACTCGATTGTCTTCATGCATGAAAGCCAGCTCAATTACATTGTCCCAGCGATCAAGTACTCATTGAAGAAGAGGGCCGTTGTTAGCCCTAAAGAATCCAAAGCAATTGAGTGGACAAATGCAATTCGAGCCAAGACTCCAAGCACAGTTTGGGGAACAGGCTGCAAGAGTTGGTATCTGAATGCCAGCGGTGAGAACACAACTGTATGGCCAGATCAGACGTACAAATTCCGTAAGTTGACTCGTGGCTTTAAAAAGCAGGATCACGACATCACCGTATAAATAAAAAAGTCCCGTCGCTTCCCAGCGGCGGGCACTCTTTTATGAAACTTTGAACTAGTCCAAAGTGATTGGTGCGTCGATGTCGACTTCGACTGCTCCAACAACGTCTGGCAAAAGCGCATCTGCCATACGTTCACGAACACGGCCATCAATTTCAGCCATGATCGCTGGGTTGTCACGCAAGAAGTTTTTAACATTCTCACGACCTTGACCCATTTGTTCACCTTCGTAGGTAAACCAAGCACCGGCCTTCTTTACAAAGCCAAGTTCTACAGCAACATCAAGGACTGATCCTTCACGACTAATGCCTTGTCCGTACATGATGTCGAATTCAGCTTGCTTGAACGGTGCGGCGCACTTGTTCTTCACAACCTTCACACGGGTACGGTTACCTACGACGTCAGTGCCATCCTTGATTGATTCGATGCGACGAATGTCGAGACGAACAGATGAGTAGAACTTAAGCGCACGTCCACCAGGCGTAACTTCAGGCGAACCGTAGATAACACCAATCTTTTCGCGGAGTTGGTTAATGAATACGGCAACAGTGTTTGACTTGGAAAGTCCACCAGTGAGCTTGCGAAGTGCTTGGCTCATAAGACGAGCTTGGAGACCAACGTGGCTGTCCCCCATGTCTCCTTCAATTTCTGCACGAGGAGTAAGTGCTGCAACTGAGTCAATGATGAGTACATCAAGTGCACCAGAGCGAATAAGCATGTCGGCAATTTCAAGTGCTTGTTCACCAGTGTCTGGCTGTGAGATGAGAAGGTCATCTACGTTAACGCCAATGGCTCGTGCGTATACCGGATCCATTGCGTGTTCCGCATCGATGTAGGCACACACTCCACCGTTGCGCTGAGCTTCAGCGACAACGTGCATTGCGAGGGTTGACTTACCTGAAGATTCAGGTCCGTAGAGTTCAATGATTCGGCCACGTGGAAGACCACCAATACCGAGCGCCATGTCGAGTGCGAGTGCACCAGTTGGAATTGATTCGATGTTCATGTGTAGGTTTTCGCCCATACGCATGATTGATCCCTTACCGAACTGCTTCTCGATCTGGCCAAGTGCGGCTTCTAGGGCCTTTGCACGGTCATCGGTTGCCATTGGTTTCTCCTTGTTTTTTGTCATGCAGCCAAATTAGGAAGCTGCTGTGACATTGGGTATTTCCTGCCTGATTTCACGGTACTACGAACAAGTGTTCGTATCAAGGATTATTTGTGAAAATCTTTGAAAAGTCAGTAATTAAAGGCTAATCAGCAAGTGCTTGGTACACCAAGGTCTGAAGTTCGCGACGAATTGGGTACGTTGAGCTCGGCATTAGCTGGGTGAAAAAGCTCACCGTAATGTCCTCTTCTGGGTCAATCCAGAACGCAGTTGATGCGGCGCCACCCCAGTTGTACAACCCTTCACTACCGAGATTTTTGTTCTTCGCTCGGTCAATCAAAACTGCGAAACCTAAACCAAATCCAATGCCATCAAAAGCTGTTTCAGCCCACGAGTCAATAGCAAGTGTTGCGAGATCGGTGTTGTTCGGAAGATGATTCTGCGCCATGAGACTTACTGTTCGACTCGACAGAAGACGAACTCCATCGAGCTCTCCTCCGTTTAGGAGCATCGCTGTGAGTCTGTTGTAGTCATACGCAGTTGAAAGAAGTCCACCTCCACCTGAAAAACCAGATGGTAATTTTTCTGCCTTGACAGCGAGGTCGACATACGGGACCGCTCCGTCTCTGCCTGGAATGTAGAGCATTGCTAATCGATCTAATTTTTCTTCAGGACAGTAGAAATCTGAATCATTCATTCCGAGTGGTGTGAAAATTCTTTCCATGAAGAATTCGCGAAGCGTCATGCCACTCCAGATCTCAACGAGACGCCCTAGGACATCTGTTGCGAAGGAGTAGTTCCACTTTTCGCCAGGATGAAATAGCAATGGAGCATTGCACCAGTCATCAACTAGTTCAGCGAGGCTCGCATCTTTGCGGTACCCAGTGCC
>JBAWYN010000135.1:0-2448 GCA_037143535.1 Acidimicrobiaceae bacterium
GAGCAAGGTCTCGTTATTAACGAAGTTGCCCTTCGACCTCACAACTCGGGTCACTGGACAATTGAAGGAACCGAAACAAGTCAGTTCCAAAATCACCTTCTCGCGGTATCAGCACAAGAGCTTGGCTCAGTCGAAACAACAGGTAACTACGCAGTCATGGTGAACATCATTGGTGGCGACGCTGCACCCACCCCAGAAAGAGCCGCCGCAATGGAAGATGTTCATGTTCACCATTACGAAAAAGAATGGAAGCCTGACCGCAAACTCGGGCACATCACTGTTGTTGGACACTTGCAAATGCAAACGCTGATGACTGGCTGGGCCGCAGCAACTGCCTACGGCACCAAAGTTGTGGAGGAGCCACTATGAGCCCCGTCGTTGGAATAGTCATGGGCAGTTCTTCCGACCATGAAATCATGTCTGAAGCCGCAACAATCCTTGAGAAGTTCGGTATTGAGTACGAAATCAATGTTGTTTCTGCACACCGCACTCCTGAAGCGATGGTCGAATACGGCCTCAGCGCTAAAGAGCGTGGGCTAAAAGTTCTTATCGCTGGTGCTGGAGGGGCCGCACACCTTCCAGGAATGCTCGCCGCTGTCACAACGTTGCCCGTCATTGGAGTTCCGGTAGCACTAGCGCGCCTTGACGGCATGGACTCACTTCTTTCGATTGTTCAAATGCCTCGTGGAGTTCCCGTGGCAACGGTTGCTATCAATGGGGCAACTAATGCTGGAATCTTGGCGGCCAGAATTTTGAGCACGAATGACGAAAATCTCAGCACTGCGCTCGAGGCGTACCGACAAGAACTCGCCGCTCAAGCTGGCAAACAAGACCGCGACTTACCAAGAAATTAAGTTTCGACCAGTAATTCCAGGCTTTTACGGGTCGAATTTCTCCAATAACCGTCCTAGGCTGGCTATGTAGCAAAAAGGCTGTTCGCCGATTATTGGAGGAAACCATGGCTGAGTCAAACATCCGCCCCGACCACGGGCTCAGTGTTCGCATGATGATCACAATCGTTGGACTGATGTTCTTGTACATAATCATTGCGGTCGTAATGATCCAACTGGGCATATCTGTTGCCGTAACCACAATCTTCTGTGGAGCAATGCTGTACGCCCAGTACTTCTTCTCAGGCAAAATCGCCATGTTCTCCATGAGGGCTCACGAAGTAACCCCAGAAGAAGAGCCAGAGCTTCACCGAATCGTTGACAACCTCTGCCAGCTCGCAAACATGAAGAAGCCCAAGGTCGGCGTAGCTGAAATGGACCTTCCCAACGCCTTTGCAACTGGAAGAAACCCTAATAACGCCGTTGTTTGCGTGACGAGGGGCATTATGCACCGTCTCAGCACCGACGAGCTCGAGGCAGTGCTCGCCCATGAAATCAGCCACGTTGCGCACCGTGACGTTGCGGTGATGACAATTGCCTCAGGAGTAGGAATGCTCGCTGGAATGGTTTCACGCATGGCCATGTGGGGCGCGATGCTCGGTGGTGGTGGAAATTCGAACGACAACAACAACGGTGGAAACATTGTCTTGCTCGAAATCGCCACCATGCTCGTATCAATGGTTGTTGGCTTCGTAGCTTTCCTTCTTACAATGTCGCTCTCTCGGTACCGCGAACTTTCGGCTGATCGTGCAGGAGCAATTCTGATTGGAAAGCCGCAGATGCTCGCCAGTGCGCTCGTGCGCATCACCGGTGACATGGGAAAGATTCCTCGCACCGACCTTCGTAAGGCTGAGGGAATGAACGCGTTCTTTTTCGCACCAGCACTTTCTGGTGGCGGCGCTTCTACCCTCTTCGCTACTCACCCAAGCCTGCAAAAGCGACTTGACCAACTGAACAAGATTGAGCGCGAGCTAAACGGACAGTGAGTCTTCGCACCGCACTCTTTGGTAAAGCAAAGCCAGTAAAACCAAATCTTGAATATTTGCTGGCTGCATCAAAATCTTTTGACGTTCTGCGAGATGAACTTCAATTAGTTTCTTCTGGGGTTGCGGGCATTTGCTTTAAGGCATTGACGTCCGACTCAGTTGTCCACACTGACGAAGAAATCGTTGAGATGCTAAAGATTCATCCAAGCGCACTCTCAACTGATGAGTTGGGGTTCAAATGGATTGTCGAGGGCAATACTGATCCCGAAGCGCTCGTAACGCAACTTCACAAAAGTGCTTCTGTACTTGACGAAAATGGCATTGGCTCAAACATGCTTTGCGCAGTATTCGCATTCAAGCCACTGAATCCACCGGGACAAGGAACGCTTCGAATGGTCTATCTCTTTAAGCGTGGAACGTATTACCCGTTCTCTCCTACTGGTGAAGACACTCGTGACAACGAATTTGAGCTTCGAGTTCAGTCATTCTTGGGTGGAGCACTTCCACTTGAACAGGACTTGTCGAAGTGGATGCCGCTTTGGGGCCTGCCTGTTAATTAAAAAATTTTCAGC
>JBAWYN010000136.1:0-2381 GCA_037143535.1 Acidimicrobiaceae bacterium
AATTAGGCGATGTGTCGAGTGGTAACGAACGTTCAACACTCGTATTGGGACCGAGTCGGAGCGGAAAAACCAGCTCAATTATCATTCCAAACCTCCTGATGAGCGAGCATTCTTGCGTCATCACTTCGACCAAGGATGATGTACTGCAATTGATGTCAAAGTCACGTCGAAAAGGAGCGAATTTACTCTTCGATCCGTCTGGAATCGTGCCCACACCGCCTGGTGTAGAAAAAATTGGATATTCACCAATTAGGCAATCTGAGACCTGGGATGGATCAATTTTGGCAACTCGAAGCCTCGTCGACGTCGCGAGACGAGGTAACTCAGGTCAGTCTGATGACCACTGGACGGAGCGCGCGAGTGCTCTTGTTGCTCCTCTAATGCATTACGCCGCACTTGAAAAATTATCGATGGCACAACTCTGCACACAAATTGATGAGCGAAATAGTCACGGTGTAGCGGAAGTCTTGGGAGAAAAATATGGATTCGAACATGCCAGCAGTGCGCTGTTTCGAGGAGTGATGGCTACCGAAGAAAGAGAGCGGTCTTCAATTTGGTCCACCGCATCCGGATTTTTTGCGGGTATGCGAAGTGACGCATCAAGAGAAGCATCTGAACTGCAGGGGCTCGACATTGATGAATTCTTAAAAGGCCCAAATCAGTTGCACATTGTTTCACCCAGCAGATTTCAGGCGGTCTCAATTCCTCTCGTAGTTGGACTAGTAGAAGAAGTGGTCCATGCAACTTACGACCGCCACCAAGATGGCGCCAGGTTGCTTCTTGCTCTTGACGAGCTTGCCAATGTTGCTCCTCTACCAAGACTTGCCGGGATTGTTTCTGAAGGTGGCGGACAAGGCGTCCTCACACTCGCCTGTTTGCAAGATTTGAGTCAAGCGAGGGAGCGCTGGGGCCGCTCGGCCGATGGATTCTTGTCGTTATTTCCCACAGCGCTCATCCTCCCGGGGATTGCTGATCCCGCGACACTGCAACTTTTGTCCAATCTCGCAGGAAAACAGCAAATAAAAACCACATCACATCAAGTAGACAAAAAAGGAAAGAAGAACGGTTATTCAAACTCGTGGCACGAGCGCGATGCAGCAACGATTGGCGAACTGGCACGCGGCAGACCATCAATGGCGCTCACACTGCATGCAAATAAGTCAATGACGTGGACTCGACTTACTCCTTCATTTCGTGATCCAAGATTTCTTGCTTATCTCGATAGCCCAAGCCAAAGCCCTGGTCTTGAGCGTGATTGAGACCGCCAGTTTTCAAGTTCTTTGGCTTGCAGAGGCCGAGCTCCGTGCTCACGAACTTTTGACGTCATTCGAGCAGCAGAAAGGCTCACCGCCTCCTGCATGTAACCAGATGAATCAATGAGTTCTGGGTAGAGCTCGTTAATCACAATTTCCATCTCCTTGTAACTCTGTCCAAATGGTGCAGCGTTTGCCCATGACTTAACGATTGAAGCCCTGTTCACGTACTCCAAGCCTTCAAATGAGCCCGCAAAAGTGTGCTCATCAATAACCCTCTTTTCACGGTGCGGGAGCACTGCGGGCCCACGTTCGCTGAATCGACTTAGGTCAGTCGCCCATCGTTCAAGAATCTGGTCACGCGTCCATTGTTGTTTTGCTTCAGTAGAAAAATCTTTGTTGCCAGCCCAGAGCTTCACGTAGCCAAGGTCGAGCCCTTCAATTTGTTCAACTCCTTCAAATGTTCTTCTTGGTACCCATTCAGTTCGCTCTGCAATTTGACTTCGAAGTTCAGATCGATAAATAGCATCAGCAGCTTTTAGATGCGAGAAGAGACCCCTCGAATCGAGCACATTGTTGCTCTCTGCAGGGCGTACACCAACCAGAACATGGTCGTGCAGATGTGGGTCCCCTCGTCGATTCACCCCATGAGTGAAGCTCACAACTTCTTCCCACTTTGAGGAAATTAGTTTCGATTCTCCATTCCTCCTATCAGCCCAAGCCACACCTCTGTCTTCGAGATACTGAACTGCTTCCGCCACAGCATTTTGGTGACTTTTTATTACCGCTGGAGCGCTGTCGCGGTCTATTGCGATCAGAATTGAAACCGGTCGTGGAGCCGCAACTATTAATTGATAGCCGTACTTGCTTGAGCGATCTGTTGTCGTGAGAACTTTTCGAATCGCATCGGGGTCTTCAGTATTCCCTTCGCCTCGGATCCACCAACCAGCGCCGCCATGTCGTATGCCGTCAAGCTCGAGTGCCCGATCGCTCGTGAAGTATCGAGGGTCATTATTTCGGATTGATGAAACGTGAATCATGGATACCTCTTTCGAGGTACCCAACTGTCGCTTTAGAGGTTCTTCAGTATCCGTTTTGCTAGCTCGTGGCCAGCTTTTTTGAACTTAG
>JBAWYN010000137.1:0-2376 GCA_037143535.1 Acidimicrobiaceae bacterium
CAACAATTGTTTCTTCGACACTCTTATCAAAGATGGCTAAAGCCCACGATGTTGAGTGCGTGACAACACTTACCGGGTTTAAATGGATTGCCAGAGGTGCAGGCGACAAGGAACTGGCGTTTGGCTATGAAGAAGCTCTTGGCTACGGCGTAGATCCATCAGTAGGCGACAAAGACGGCCTCTCGGCAGCACTGGCACTTTGTCAGTTAGCTCATGAAGCGGCGCAAGAAGACAAGACCCTGCTCGACGTGCTTAATGAAATTGAAAGTGAATACGGTGTTCACGGCGGTGCTCAAATTTCTCTTCGCACTGATGACATTGCTCGGATCACAAATGCAATGCAGCAGCTTCGCTCTAATCCACCGACAACCATTGCTGGTATGCCGGTTTCGAGCATTACGGACTACGCAAATGGCTATGAAGGTTTAGCTCCTTCAGATTGTCTCAGTTATCAACTCTCTGGAACGGACCGAGTTGTTGTTCGCCCTTCTGGGACTGAAGCCAAACTAAAGGTCTACATAGAAGTAGTGCGTGATGCGAAAAATGATGTTGACGCCGCAAGAAAAGATGCCACGTCCGTTGTTAACCAACTCGGTGAGTCAATTACACAACTACTTGCGCTTTAGTGAAGCGCGGCGTAGCCCGGCTTGATAACCGTATTGATCATTTCCAGTCGCTTATCAAATTGATAGAAAGCGCTCTTTGCGGCATTGAGAGTTAGCCACTCCATGTCCTTCAGCGTCCATGCAAATGCTGAAGCGCATGATTCAAATTCACTACTCAGCGTGATGCCGCTCATGAGTCGGTTATCGGTATTGAGCGTGACACGAAACTTCAACTGCTTCAGTAGCTCGATTGGGTGCTCTGCGATTGATTTCGCTGCGCCAGTGTGCACATTAGATGTGGGGCAAAGCTCAAGTGGAATACGACAGTCGCGGATGTAGCTAGCGAGCCTTCCGATTTCGTAGCCGTCTCCAACTTTTTTAATGTCATCAACAATTCGAACTCCGTGACCAAGGCGTTCTGCATTGCAAAACTGAACTGCTTCCCAAAGTGAAGGAAGTCCGAACGCTTCTCCGGCGTGAATTGTTACATGAAAGTTCTCTCGTTGGATGAGGTGGAAGGCGTCAATGTGTTCAGTTGGTGGAAAGCCATCTTCGGGTCCAGCAATGTCGAAACCACAGACACCCGAGTCACGCCACTTCACTGCTAGTTCAGCAATCTGGACACTGTTCTGTGCTGAGCGAATTGCTGAGAGGAGAGTCCTGACAATAATTGTGTGACCTTCAGACTTAGCCTGCGATACACCTTCGTTGAATCCCTCAAGGACCGCTGCAACAATCTCATCGAGACTGAGTCCTTGTTGAGTGTGAAGTTCTGGAGCAAATCGAATTTCTGCGTACACCACGCCATCTCTTGCAAGATCGAGTGCACATTCGCCAGCGATGCGAATCAAGTGTGCCCTTGTCTGCATAACTGCGGTGGTGTGGGCGAAACCTTCGAGGTAGCGAACGAGGTCGCTTCCAGGAGCGTCAGCGATAAACCACTGTTTTAGAACTTCTGGGTCATCCGTTGGCAATGAGTAGCCAATTTCTTTGGCGATTTCGAGAATTGTGGCTGGGCGAAGTCCACCGTCGAGATGGTCATGGAGAAGAACTTTTGGTGCTCGCTTTATTACATCGAGCGAGAGTGAGGTTGTAGCCATGAGATAAGGCTACTTACTTATGCGCTCCAAAAGCAATGGTCTGACATTCGCAGCTTCGTCACCTATGACCACTGCGCCAGGAATTGTCTCTCGACCTCGCTGCAGATGATCAACATCATCGGCGTGCAACTCAAAAAGCGGCTGTCCTTTTTCAACGTGCTCACCTTCTCGAACAAGTGTCATAACCCCAGCTGCGGCACTGACTGGGTCTTCTTTGCGTGCGCGGCCCGCGCCCAAGCGCCAAGCAGCAATCCCAACTGTCAATGCATCAATTGATTGAACAATTCCAGATGATTCAGCGACGATTAGTTCACGCTGCGAAGCGAGTGGCATGACGTAATCCGGATCTCCACCTTGGGCCATGATCATCTGTCGGTAGACCTCAAATGCTGAGCCGTCGTCAAGTTTGGTTGCGGGGTCAACATCTATTCCGACCAGCTTCACCATCTCTCTCGCCAAGGCAATTGTGAGATCTCTGACGTCACTTGGACCCTTGCCCTGCAGAACCTCAACTGATTCAGTGACTTCGAGCCCATTGCCGGCTGCACGTCCCAGAGGAGCGTCCATAGAGGTGATTTGAGCCACGGTTGCCACGCCGTGCTCAATTCCTAGTCGAACCATAGTTTCAGCAAGAATCAACGCTTTAGCGTGGTCCTGCATGAAGGCGCCGC
>JBAWYN010000138.1:0-2372 GCA_037143535.1 Acidimicrobiaceae bacterium
TCCTGCGCCAGTTATAAGTACGTTTTTGCTCATTGCCGGAGTATAGATTCACACGCCATACGAGCGATTAGTAACTCTTTCGTGCTCCACGAACTGGGGCCAAAATGACAAGCGATAAGTACGTAACTATTGCAATTGCAAGGTGCATCCACACCAAGACGAAAACAGCTGCTCCAGGTTGCCCCATTGCCCAGATGGCGAGGTCAGGGAGCAACAACACAAGTGTCACTACAAGGGCTAGTCGCAAAAACAGCCACTTTGGTTGTGACGAGATTCGAGTAACGATTGGCCATCCAGCGCATGCACCAAGTACTCCAATAACAGTGAGCTTGGCGTAACTCATGAACTGAAAGTGTTCGTATCCAACGGTCTTTGGATAAACGGTCTCTCCAATTTTCACGAGAATCGCATCAAGAATAAGTGAGCCTATGACTGCAGTCACTGTCGCAAAAACTACTTCATACGTCGAAGGTTGACGGTGCGGACGAAAGTCAATGTGAAAACGTTCTAACCAAGGACGAATAAATTCTGGGAAGTTTTCTTGACGTAAATTCATGTGCGTACTTTCAGTTCACTCGTGCATCAATTTTAATTGTTTTCGACGGAACTTTTAGATTCCTTCTGTCACAACATCTTCGAGAATAGTTCTGAGCTGACGGCCCATTTCTCTCGGGTTCCCAGAAATTTCTCCAATAACGTCACCTTCAACTTCTGTGTCGTCGCCTGGTTGATACAAAGAAACTCTCATTCCCTTGCCGGCACGAACAGCAGTAATTGTCCATGGCAGTCCATCGACGCCTGACTCTTTGGTGGCCATTATTTTGCCAGAGGGTCCAAGGTCAATGTCCCACTCAGGTGAGCGAGCAGCATCAATGACGCGCTGGGTTTCAGAGTTACTAGAAAAGTTTGCGATACCAACACCCTAGAGGGTGCGTGTTACAAAAAAGTATTAACCCTTGTAACGAGCAATAGAAGCTTCGAGTTCAGCGAGTGCTTCTTTACGACCAACGTAGTTTTCTAACTTGACCCACTTGCCTTCGTCGAGGTCTTTGTAGACAGTGAAGAAGTGACTGATCTTGTCGAGCGTTGCCTTAGGTACATCAGTGATGTCCTTGGCTGACTTCCACGCTGGGTCGTAGTCAGGCACACAGATGAGCTTTGCGTCTTCGCCCTTTTCGTCAGACATGATGCACATTCCAAGAATTCTTGACTTGATGAGACATCCTGGAAAAGTCGGGTACTCACTGAGGACAAGCGCGTCGAGTGGGTCGCCGTCGCCACCGAGAGTGTCAGGGATGAATCCGTATTCTGCTGGGTAGCCCATTGAGACAATGAGGTGTCGGTCGAGCATGATGGTGTTTGTTTCGTGATCGAACTCGTACTTATTCTGAGATCCACGTGGAATTTCGACGATGACATTAACTGTGTCCATGTCTTTGGACTCCTTATTGGTTGCGGATTGCTTTTCTATCGTAGTCAGCCAAGTGATATTTATCCCAATAGATTGAACATTTTCGCCAATTATCTTTGAAATTACTGCACTGGCGACCATCTGTTGCGTTCAGTTAGGAGCCAACTCCTAACTCTTCTACGCTGTAAGGGTGAAGAACTACATAATGACTCTCCAATGCGTTGATGCCCCTGGCATTGTTCTCGCTGCTAGTTCTGCAATCGTCAATGTTCAAGGCAACATCTTGGAGAACGATCAATTCACAGATCCCGCTACTGGTCACTTCTGCATGCGCACCCGATTCGAAACTGCGGTTGATGACTTTGCAGTGGTGCAGAACGTTCTGAACACTGAGCTCGCAAAGTTCAACCCGACGCTAAAGATTCGCCCAGAAGACCAGCACCGCCGTGCGCTCATCATGGTTTCAAAGTTTGATCACTGCCTAAGCGACCTCCTCTACCGACTTGAACAGGGTGACATCCCTCTAGACATTGCAGCGGTAGTGAGCAATCACCCAGACTGTGAAGCACTCGTAGCGCGTTACAACATTCCTTTTCACTTGATTCCAGTGACACCAGAAACCAAAAACGATGCTGAGGACCAGCTTCGTGATCTAGTTCAGAGTTACTCAATTGACTTTGTAGTGCTTGCTCGCTACATGCAAATTCTTTCACCAGAACTTTGTGCGCAGCTAAGCGGACAAGTCATCAACATTCACCACTCGTTCCTCCCAGGCTTCAAGGGCGCCAAGCCCTATCACCAGGCATACGACCGCGGTGTGAAGCTCATTGGAGCCACTGCACACTTTGTGACCAATCAGCTGGATGAAGGACCAATCATTGAACAAGATGTTGTTCGAGTCAGTCACTCACGCACGCCACAAGACATGGTTGCGCTTGGCCGTGACATCGAGCGCAGTGTT
>JBAWYN010000139.1:0-2354 GCA_037143535.1 Acidimicrobiaceae bacterium
TTGTACGTATTGGCCCAAACAACTCCAGCACGTAGTCGTTCAGCTGTCCACAGAGTTCGACTTCCCTTTTCACTCCAGACGCCGCAGGCGAGCCCGTAGTTCGTATTGTTGGCTTTAGTGATGGCTTCTTCTGGAGTCCTGAAGGTCAGAACTGAAAGAACAGGACCAAAAATTTCTTCTCGAGCAATGCGGTGTGACTGTGAGACGTCTGCAAAGACTGTTGGCGCGAACCAGAACCCCTTCTTCGGCAGTTCGCACGAACTCGTGTAACGAGTTGCGCCTTCTTGTTCGCCGTAGGCCACGAGCTCGTTAATACGCTTCAGTTGCTCTAATGAGTTGATGGCACCAATGTCAGTGTTCTTATCCATTGGGTCGCCAACACGTAATTGCTCAACTCGGCGAACTAATCGTCGAAGTACATCATCAGCAATTGATTCTTGAACCAGAAGTCTGGACCCAGCGCAGCAAACGTGTCCTTGATTGAAGAAGATTCCATCAATAATGCCTTCAATCATTTCGTCGATCGGAGCATCTTCATAAACAATGTTCGCACCCTTGCCGCCAAGCTCCAATGTAAGACGCTTGTGGCTAGTGGCGACTCGCTGTTGAATAAGTCGACCAACACCAGTTGATCCGGTGAACGCAATCTTGTCGACGCCCGGGTGATCAACGAGTGCTGAGCCTGTTGCTCCATCTCCAGTGACAATGTTGACAACTCCGTCAGGCAGCCCTGCTTGCTGAATGATTTCAGCAAGGATCAAGGCGCTGAGTGGCGTAGTTTCTGCGGGCTTTAGAACACAGGTGTTGCCAGCCGCGAGTGCTGGCGCGAGCTTCCAGGCAGCCATCATTAGCGGGAAGTTCCAAGGAATAATTTGTCCGGCGACGCCAATTGGCTTTGGCGAATTGCCAAAGCCGGCGTGTTCAAGCTTGTCGGCCCATCCGGCGTAATAGAAGAAATGTGCCGCCGCCAAAGGAACGTCAACGTCGCGAGATTCTCGAATTGGTTTTCCGTTGTCGAGCGTTTCAACAACTGCAAGTTCGCGTGAACGCTCTTGAATAATTCGAGCAATGCGGTACAGATATTTTGCGCGCTCTGCACCAGTTGTCTTCGACCAAACGTTGTCATATGCCTTACGCGCTGCCTTTACGGCCTTATCTACGTCAGATGCACTCCCCTGGCTAATTGTGGCCAGTTGATTTTCCGTGGCTGGGTTTATTGTTTCGAATTGCTCATGCTTGGAAGGGTCGGTGAACTTTCCATTGATGAATAACCCGTAGCTCGACTTCAACTTTGCGATCGCAGCAGATTCTGGCGCTGGGTCATATTGCAGTGAACCAAGTTTTGAATTCGGAAGGTTATTTTCTGCCATATCAGTCTCCACTGAATTCATCGGGGCGAATGTACGTCCCGCGTTGCTGCTTAAGTCGTTGCATTAATAAATCATTTAGTAGCGACGAGGCGCCAAAACGGAAAAGGTCTGGGGTCATCCATGTCGAACCTACGGTCTCATTGACTAGAACGAGATAGCGAATGGCATCTTTGGAGGTTCTGATTCCACCAGCTACTTTGACACCAACGATTTGGCCGGTGGTTTCTGCAAAATCCCTTACGGCTTCAAGCATTACAAGTGCAACGGGCTGAGTGGCAGCAACGGGGACTTTGCCAGTGGAAGTTTTAATAAAGTCAGCACCAGCGAGCATCGCAATCCAGCTTGCCTTACGAACATTGTCGTAGGTGACTAGTTCACCAGTTTCAAGAATTACCTTTAGATGCGCCTTGCCACAAACTTGCTTTACTGCAACGATTTCTTCGTACACCTGACCAATGCGTCCTGACAAGAAAGCGCCTCGGTCAATCACCATGTCAATTTCATCTGCGCCGTTTGCCACCGCTTCACGAACATCCATGAGCTTCACCATCAGTGATGCTCGACCAGAAGGGAAAGCAGTCGCGACAGCAGCTACTGCGACTGGCGAACCTTTCAAGACCGAGCGAGCATGGGCGACTAGATCTGGATAAACACAGACCGCTGCAACAGATGGAACTGAAAGATCCATCGGACTTGGACGCATTGCTTTAGTGCAGAGTGAAGTGACTTTTCCTGGAGTGTCGGCGCCCTCCAAGGTGGTTAGGTCAACCATAGAAATTGCCAAGTCGAGTGCGGCCATCTTGGTTGATTTCTTAATTGATCGAGTAGCTAATTTGGCGACTCGAGCTTCTGCCCCAACTGAATCAACACCGGACAGAATTGCCAGAATTGAACGAAGTTCAGTTTCGGACTCAATACGTGGCACCTGACTTGAGGTTTGAATTACCACCGAGTGATCTTCTGGGGTAACGAGGCGAAGTGGTG
>JBAWYN010000140.1:0-2329 GCA_037143535.1 Acidimicrobiaceae bacterium
ATCAAAGCTGCTGCAAAGCGCAACGCTGCGAAAAAGAAGAAATAAGAATCTCATTGATTCTTTGGTGTTACTCATTAGTAGGTAGATAGAGACGTACATCCCAAAATTTCTAGGTACTAACTCGTAAAATTAGATACCTACGGCCTCTATGGCCCAACCGAAGAAAGTAGAAAAAAATGGGTGTTTTATTACTTATTGGACGAATTTTGTTCAGCTTCATTTTTATTGGATCAGGAATCAACCACATCGTCAAGGCTAAGGACATGATCCCTTACGCTCAGATGAAGAAATTGCCTCTTCCAGGATTGCTCGTGCCGCTTTCAGGACTTGTTGTTCTTGCTGGCGCAGCATCCATCATCCTTGGACTCTGGATTGACCTCGGAGCACTACTCATTGCTGGCTTCTGCCTGCTATCAGGTGCGATTTTCCACAACTTCTGGGCTGCTGACGCTGCTTCGAAGCAAATGGAAATGATTTCATTTCTGAAGAATGTTTCAATTGCCGGTGGTGCGTTGATCATTGTTGCAATCGTTAACAAGAACCACGGCATTGACGTTGGTCCAGTCGTGAGCCACGCTCACCAGGTCTTGTTCACCAAGAACTAACAGCTTTACCTCAACAATGCCCCTCGGATTTTTCCGAGGGGCATTGTTGTTTGTACGGATATAATTGAAACGTAGCTCTGGTGAGGGCAGATTGTCCTAGTCACCTAGAAAGGTCACATGGCAGATGTAATCAAGCCAGTGAAACTAGGAAACACTCGCGTCACGGGTAAAGAGCAGTACTACACACCGCCTCAGGTGGCACAAGACATCTTGAAAGTTGTTGTCGATCTTGTGGAGGACTTCGAGCAGAAGGTTTTCCTGGAGCCTGCTGGAGGAACCGGAACATTCATTAACGAAGCATTGCAGAGCGGCTTCACAAAAGTCCTCAGCTTCGACATCGAACCTCACCACCCACTGGTGTCGAAAGGGAACTTTCTAGAGAAGAAGATTCTTCACAACAACTGTGTGACCGTTAGCAATCCACCGTTTGGGAGAAATAATGCGTTGTCAATCCCTTTCTTTAATAAGGCTGCTGAATACTCGGACTTGATTGTTTTCATCGTGCCTAGGTCGTGGCGCAAGTGGACAGTTCAGAACAAGTTGGACCGGCGATTCACTCTCGTGAGAGAAGATGATTTAAACATTGACTACGTAGATGCCAGTGGCGAACCACTGTCGAAGAATAAGTATCTACGCACGTGTGTGCAGTACTGGAAAAAGTCTGATGTGCTTCGTGACCTCGTCTACGTAAAAGACATGGGAATAATTGAGAGATGTAAGTACCAAGAAGCTGATGCGTCACTCACATTATTTGGCTATGGATGTGGGACAGTAAAGACCGAGTTCGAGAAAAGGCCCAATACGACACAAATGTTTCTCAAGCTCAAACACCCACGTGCGCTTGAAGCACTGAAGGCAGTTGATTTCTCTCGATTCTTCTTGAACACGGCCTACACCGAAGCACTCTCAATTCAAGAAATTAACTTTCTTTTGAATGAGTATTTATTTGCAGATCCCATGACTATTTCACAAAAAGAGAAACGCACGAGAGCGGTACGATAAGCCATGGCCGTTGACACTGAGTTCCTGCGTCGTAAGTACAAAGAAGAGCGCGATAAGCGCATTCGCAGTGACGGTAACGAGCAGTACATCGAAATCACCGAAGGATTCGGTCACTATCAGGAAGATCCTTACACCCCTCTGGTTGAACGTGAACCGGTGCATCGCGATGCTGAAGTTGTAATCATTGGCGGTGGCTTCGCTGGACTTACCGCAGGCGCTCGACTTCGCGACGTGGGAGTAGAAGACATCACCATCATTGAAGGCGGTGGGGACGTCGGAGGAGTGTGGTACTGGAATCGTTACCCCGGAGCAATGTGTGACACCGCGGCAATGGTCTATCTACCTCTCTTAGAAGAGACCAACTACCTGCCGACACAAAAGTATGTTTTGGCCCCAGAGATCTTTGCCCACGCGCAACGTATTGCGCGCCAATACGAGCTTTACGATCAGGCACTCTTTTCCACTCAGGTGAAAGGTGTTCGCTGGGACGACGCTAACCAGCGCTGGGTCGTAACAACTAACCGTGGTGATGAACTGCGTGCACGGTTTCTCATTGCTGGAACTGGTCCTCTTCACCGCCCGAAGCTTCCTGGCATTCCCGGCATTCAAGAATTCAAAGGCGAATCGTTTCACACCAGTCGTTGGGAGTACTCGGTAACTGGCGGAAGTCCACTGGAACCGATGAACAAACTCGCCACCAAGCGAGTGGGGATCATTGGAAC
>JBAWYN010000141.1:0-2318 GCA_037143535.1 Acidimicrobiaceae bacterium
CGTCGAACAACCATGTAGCGATCATGGAGAATGCTCTTCGTGTCAACGGGCTGAGCTGCATCAACGCGCTGGTTGTTTATGTACACGCCGCCTTGTTCAAGGAAACGTCGCGCCTCACCCTTAGAGCTCGCAAGTTCACAGCGCACAAGTAGATCAACAATGTCAATGCCAGCGCTCAGTTCACTTCTCGTCATCTTTGAAGATGGAGCGTCTGAAACAACTTGTAGCAAGGTCTTTTCATCCAGTGAGGCAATCTCTTCGCTGAAGAGTGCTTCGCCTGCGCGCTCGGCATTCTTGGCGGCATCTTCGCCGTGCACCAGAGCCACGACTTCGTTTGCGAGCGTGCGCTGTGCGGCTCGTTCTTGTGGCGCTGACTTTATTGCATCGTCGAGACTACGAATCGTGTCGTGATCGAGGAACGTGAAGTAACGGAGCAACAGTGGGGTCATTGCGTCATCTGCGTTAAGCAGGTACTGGTGCATTTGAAATGGTGATGTTCGCTCAGCGTCGAGCCATACGTTTTCACCTGATTCAGTTTTTCCAAACTTCGTACCGTCCGCTTTAAGGAGCAACGGCGAAGTGATGCCTGCACCTGATGACTTGCCAGTTATTTTTCGAATGAGCTCTGTTCCCATGGTGATGTTCCCCCATTGGTCAGATCCACCTAGTTGCACGGTGCAGTCATGGTCAATGTTGAGTCGGAGGAAGTCGTAAGCCTGTAGCAACATGTACGTGAATTCAGTAAATGAAATTCCAACATCGTCACGGTCGAGTCGACTCTTTACAGAATCTTTGGCAATCATCTGATTAACAGTGAAGTGCTTTCCTGTGTCTCGAAGAAAGTCCGTGAGAGAAAGCTTGGTCAGCCAGTCAGCATTGTTAAGAAGCAAACCTTGCGCTTTTCCGGCCGCTGAGCTGAAGTCGAGAAAACGAGACAATTGGCTTCTAATGCCGTCAATGTTTTCTTGAAGTTGCTCGTCGTTAAGAAGAGGTCGCTCTACTGCCTTGAAGCTTGGATCTCCAATAAGTCCGGTTCCCCCGCCCGCGAGTGCGATTGGGCGATTACCGGCTTGTTGAAGACGGCGAAGGTTGAGAATTTGAATGAGGCTGCCGAGGTGAAGTGATGAAGCGGTCGGGTCGAACCCGATATAAGCCGTGACGCCACCCTTTGAGAGACGGTCGAGAACCGCATCATCAGTCACCTGATGAACAAGTCCGCGAAACTTCCAGTCGTCACGAATATTCATAGATACATCCTAGGAGGGGCGCTCGACAAATCTCGAACAACGTAGCTAAATAATGATCAAAGTGGTTTTACAGAAGCGAAGTTGAGGCTGGTAAGTGGACCTGAAGCCAAAGGACCATTGAATGCCACAGTCCGCTGATTTCAAAGACTCCAATAAGAATCAGCACTACCCCACCAATTTGGCCAATGAGCTTCGCATTGCGCCGTAGCCAGGAAGAAACACCGACCATCCACTCAGTTGCAAGTGCCGCAACAACAAACGGGAGTCCAAGTCCGAGGCAGTACACAAAGGCAAGAACTGATCCTCTAAATGCAGTGGCGCCACTTGATGACGCAGCGAGACCAAGGATTGCTCCAAGTGTTGGTCCAATGCATGGCGTCCAGCCGAGAGCAAAGGTAAATCCGAGGAGTCCTGCACCTGCAACAGTGGCACGTGGGAGAAATTGAATCCTTCGTTCGCGTTGCAAAACCTTTGATGGCCACCATCCAGCAAAGAACATTCCAAGCAAGACTGTTACAACGCCAAAGACCACTTCAAACGCTCGCTGATGAACACGAAGCTGAACACCTAACTGACCAAAGAGTGCGCCGAGGCTGACAAAGACAATGGCAAAACCGAAAATGAATGCGAGTGAACCAACCACTGCGCGCCCTCTTCCACTGCTCTTGGTGACAGTTCCCGTGGCGCCACCTAAGAATGCGAGGTATCCAGGAAGAAGTGGCAGCACGCACGGCGAAACAAAAGAGATCAGTCCGGCAGCGAATGCAAACGGCATCGCCGCAATGATTGAACTCGGAAGTACCGCTAGCAAACTAAGTCCTCAATGAGGTCAGCAACTTCTTTGTTCCACTGTTCGTGCGCCAAAACATTGATTGTGCGCGCTGGCACGTGAGCAACAACAACACTCAGTCCTTTTCGCTTAAGCCCCGCAGAAATTGCTTCATCGAGCTCACCAAGTGAGCGAGCGTCTGAGCCGTGGTGACCAAATGCCTGCGCGATTTTTGCGAGGTCGTGACTACGTGGAGTTCCAAAGAGTTTTTCGAACTGGTCATTGTCGAGAGTCTGGGCCTG
>JBAWYN010000142.1:0-2286 GCA_037143535.1 Acidimicrobiaceae bacterium
CCAGAGGTGCAGGTGACAAGGAACTGGCGTTTGGCTATGAAGAAGCTCTTGGCTATGGCGTTGATCCATCGGTTGGAGACAAAGACGGCCTCTCGGCAGCTCTGGCACTTTGTCAGTTGGCTCATGAAGCGGCGCAAGAAGACAAGACCTTGCTCGATGTGCTCAATGAAATTGAAAGTGAGTACGGTGTTCATGCCGGTGCTCAAATTTCTCTTCGTACAGATGACATTGCTCGGATCACAAATGCAATGCAGCAGCTTCGCTCTAATCCACAAACAGCCATTGCTGGGATGCCAGTTTCGAGCATCTCGGACTATGCAAATGGTTATGAAGGTTTAGCCCCTTCAGACTGTCTCAGTTATCAACTTTCTGGAACGGACCGAGTTGTAGTTCGCCCTTCTGGGACTGAAGCCAAATTAAAGGTCTACATAGAAGTAGTACGTGATGCGGGCAATGATGTCGACGCCGCAAGAAAAGATGCGATGTCTGTTGTGAACCAACTCGGTGAGTCAATTTCACAATTACTTGCGCTTTAGTGAAGCGCGGCGTAGCCCGTCTTAATAACCGTATTAATCATTTCGAGTCGCTTATCAAATTGGTAGAAAGCGCTCTTTGCGGCATTGAGGGTAAGCCACTCCATGTCCTTTAGCGTCCATCCAAATGCTGACGCGCATGCATCAAATTCGCTGCTCAACGTGATGCCGCTCATAAGTCGGTTGTCGGTGTTGAGGGTAACGCGAAACTTCAACTGCTTTAGTAGCTCGATTGGATGCTCGGCGATTGACTTTGCTGCGCCAGTGTGCACATTAGACGTGGGGCAAAGCTCAAGGGGGATACGACAGTCGCGGATGTAACTTGCGAGCCTTCCGATTTCGTAGCTGTCGCCAACTTTTTTGATGTCATCAACAATTCGAACTCCGTGACCAAGTCGTTCCGCATTGCAAAACTGCACTGCTTCCCAAAGCGAAGGAAGTCCGAAGGCTTCTCCGGCATGAATCGTTACATGAAAGTTCTCGCGCTGAATCAGGTGGAAGGCGTCAATATGTTCAGTCGGTGGAAAACCATCTTCGGGTCCAGCGATGTCGAAACCACAGACTCCTGAGTCACGCCACTTCACTGCGAGTTCAGCAATCTGGACACTGTTCTGCGCTGAGCGAATTGCTGAAAGCAGAGTCCTAACAATAATTGTGTGACCTTCAGATTTCGCCTGCGATACACCTTCGTTGAATCCCTCAAGGACAGCTCCTACAACCTCATCGAGACTGAGTCCTTGTTGAGTGTGAAGTTCTGGAGCAAATCGAATTTCTGCGTACACCACGCCATCTCTTGCAAGATCGAGTGCACATTCGCCAGCGATGCGAATCAAGTGTGCCCTTGTCTGCATAACTGCGGTGGTGTGGGCGAAACCTTCGAGGTAGCGAACGAGGTCGCTTCCAGGAGCGTCAGCGATAAACCACTGTTTTAGAACTTCTGGGTCATCCGTTGGCAATGAGTAGCCAATTTCTTTGGCGATTTCGAGAATTGTGGCTGGGCGAAGTCCACCGTCGAGATGGTCATGGAGAAGAACTTTTGGTGCTCGCTTTATTACATCGAGCGAGAGTGAGGTTGTAGCCATGAGATAAGGCTACTTACTTATGCGCTCCAAAAGCAATGGTCTGACATTCGCAGCTTCATCACCAATGACAACTGCGCCATGAATGGTCTCTCGACCTCGCTGCAAATGATCACCATCATCAGCGTGTAACTCAAAAAGTGGCTGTCCTTTTTCGACGTGTTCACCTTCTCTAACAAGTGTCATTACCCCAGCTGCAGCACTTACTGGGTCTTCTTTGCGAGCGCGACCAGCGCCCAAGCGCCAGGCCGCGATCCCAACTGTCAATGCATCAATTGATTGAACAATGCCAGATGACTCAGCGACGATCAGTTCACGCTGCGAAGCGAGTGGCATGACGTAATCAGGATCTCCACCTTGGGCCTTGATCATCTGCCGATAGACCTCAAATGCAGAGCCATCATCTAGCTTGGTTGCAGGATCAACATCTATTCCAACCAGTTTCACCATCTCGCGCGCCAAGGCAATTGTCAGATCTCTGACATCGCTAGGACCCTTACCCTGCAGGACTTCAACGGACTCAGTGACTTCGAGCCCATTACCGGCTGCACGACCTAGAGGAGCGTCCATAGAGGTGATTTGAGCCACGGTTGCCACTCCATGCTCAATGCCTAGTCGGACCATAGTTTCAGCAAGAATCAACGCTTTAGCGTGGTCCTGCATGAAGGCGCCGC
>JBAWYN010000143.1:0-2265 GCA_037143535.1 Acidimicrobiaceae bacterium
TTGTTCTGGACTGTTGGTGCAAGCTCGATCCCTACCTATAAGAAGCTCGATGACAACGGAAATGGCTGGTCATGCTTCGGTGGCGTGACAACTGACTCTTCCACTGCAGACATTGCTTCAACGCTTGCCGGATGGGCACCGGGCCGACCAGTTGATGCTTGGCCGGCTGGTTACGGCACGCAGGTCAATAAGGGCGATCAAATTGTCATGCAGGTGCACTACAACTTGCTTGCAGCACTCGGAGGTGCGGTCCCAGCGGATCAGTCCAAGGTTCTCGTAACTGCAGTTCCCGCAGCACTTAACTCACTACAACCACTCTATGGAGAGGCATTCGCCGCTCCGGTTGAGTTGGCGTGCCCACCGGGTGTCACCGCAACGCTGTGTGACAGATCCAAGGCTCTTGACGACCTGGTTGCGAGAACTGGCTCCAAGGCTGCAAAGGTTGAAGGCCAACTACTGCTGGCATGCGGTCAAGATTTCTTGAACCCAGTAGCAAGTCTGACCTCTACTTGTCAAAGACGAATTGCTCAAGATGAGACTGTCATTCAAGCTGGCGCACATATGCACTTGACCGGGACCAGACTCCAATTGATTCTCAATCCTGGAACAGCAAAGCAGCAAACATTGATCGACAGCAATCCATTCGACTTTGACAATCAAGCACCAGTGACGCTGGCAAAGCCAGTTCAGCTTAAGGCTGGAGATGTTGTGCGAATTGTATGTACATATAATCCTGGCCTACACCTTCTTGTTCCACAGCTTCAGCAGCAGCCGTGGCGCTACGTGATTTGGGGTGATGGGTCTTCAGACGAAATGTGCCTGGGATCTCTCAGGGTTACTCGTCCCAAGCCTTAACTTCTGAGCTCTTCAGGGCTCATAGTTTTAGAAATCATCAGAACTAAGAACGAAGTTGCGACACAAGCAATCCCTGCAATGTAGAAAGACAACGAATAGTTGCCAAGCTGCTGGCGCATAATTCCAGCACCTAGGACCGCGACGGAGCCTCCAATTTGGTGGGATGCGAAAACCCATCCATAGACCACTGTCGCGCGCTCGATACCTAAAACTTCACGACAAAGAATCAACGTTGGAGGAACCGTTGCAATCCAGTCAAGTCCATAAAAGATGGTGAACACCATTGTTGAAGGATGGACTGAAGAGAACAAAATTGATGGAAGCAGGAATAAAGAAACGCCACGCAAGAAGTAGTACGCAAAAAGCAACTTTCGTGGATCGTATTTATCGGTTAGCCACCCAGAAGCAAGAGTCCCAATAATGTCAAACACTCCAATGAGTGCCAAAAGACTCGCGGCCGTTACCTCCATCATCCCGTGGTCCATGCATGCAGGAATGAAATGTGTTCCAACAAGTCCGTTGGTTGAAAGTCCACAGACAAAGAATGAACCAAAGAGCAGCCAGAAGTTCTTCTTGTGGACCGATTCACGCAAAGTGACAATGGCCAAGCGCCCTGCATTCATGTTTGAGGTTGGAGGTGCTTGCCAGTCGAGTGGCGCCCCAAATGGCAGCAACCCAATCGCAGATGGTCGCTCGCGTAAGAAGAAGTAAACCAGCGGGATCATCAAGAATGCTCCACTAGCAACAGTGATGGACACTGATTTCCATCCGTGATGCACAGCAAGGTAGGAGAGAACGGGCAAGAAAATCAATTGCCCAGTAGAAGTTGCAGCTGAAAGTGCACCGACAACCAATCCACGATGCTTTACAAACCATCGATTGGCTACGGTTGCGGCGAAAATAAGAGCCATGGAGCCAGAACCAATTCCTACCATCACGCCCCACAGGAGATCGAGGTGCCAAGGCGACGTCATAAAAATTGTCCCGAATGCGCCAAGTCCAATTGTTGCGAGAGCTGAAATCACTACTTTTCGAACCGTGAATTGCTCCATGAGTGCTGCAGCAAACGGTGAGATGAGGCCAAACAAGAGAATGTTGATGGAAATGGCAAATGAAACTTGCGAGCGGCTCCAACCGAAGGCCATCTCTAGAGGCATGATGAGAACTGATGGAGCTGATCGGAAACCGGCGGCCACTACTAGCGTGAGGAATGTCACCGCAGCAGCAATCCATGCGGGATGAAAACGCTTGTTCGGTGAAGAAGCTTTTTCATCTGACATAAGTGAAAAGACTAGTTCTAGTCAGCAAAAAGATAAGGTTTAGACGTGTCATATCGATGTAGTTACTGCCAAAAGCGCCACAGTACGGTGAATGAAGGACGGGCATGTAAGTTGCACTTTCACGAGCAAT
>JBAWYN010000144.1:0-2240 GCA_037143535.1 Acidimicrobiaceae bacterium
TCAGCTTCGAGAGGTTCAAAGTTTTCGTTGAAGGCCGGCGAAACAGTTCAGGTGAATTTACTCAATGAGCAGGCAGGTCAAATCTTCAGCACAGAGAAAAATGTGCTCCTGGTTACTGCCGCATTCACAACTGCACCTGCAGGAATTGCCCTGCTCTCAAACCTAAACAGTAGGTAGCGTTGGTGGGTCCCAGTTAGTTGCTGGAGCGACTTCCTTGGCTTCAGTTGCCACGCTGGTGGTTCCAACACCGCTGAGTGCACTGACCGTCTTAGTTCCCTTGGGCCATACTGGCTCACCATGAGCTTCATCGATCAACTTTGCGGCAGTGTCACCGTCAATAGTTTCGTGTTCTAGAAGTGAGCGTGTAAGCGCTTCGAGACCTCTGCGGTGAAGTGTCAAAACTTCAATAGCTCGTGCCTCTTGCTCTCGCAAAATACGCTCGACTTCGTCGTCAACGATCTCTGCAGTGTGCTCTGAATAGTCCTTTGTCGACATGAGTCCGTCACCGAGGAAAACCTGCTGGTGACCACCCCAGGCCATCGGTCCAATTTCCTTTGACATTCCCCATTCAGTAACCATGCGTCGCGCAAGCTCAGTATTGCGCTGCAGGTCATCTGCAGCGCCAGTTGAAAGGTCGCCGTAGACCAAAAGCTCTGCCACTCTTCCACCCATGCGCATGCAGAGGGAGTCTTCGAGGTGGTTGCGTCCCATGATGTGACGATCTTCTTCAGGAAGAGTCATCGTCACTCCGAGGGCCATTCCACGAGGAATAATCGTGATCTTGTGCAATGGGTCAGTCTTTTCTAGAACATAGGCAAGAAGTGCGTGGCCACTTTCGTGGAACGCAATGCGCTCGCGCTCATCATCTTGCAAGACCATTGAATCGCGTTGGGCTCCCATGAGAACACGGTCACGAGCAGATTCAAAGTCCTGCATGTTGATTGTCTTTGAGTCACGGCGCACAGCATGAAGTGCTGATTCATTTACGAGGTTTGCAAGGTCAGCACCACTCATGCCTGGGGTTCCACGAGCCACCATAGAAAGGTCAACTGATCCATCTAGTGGCTTGTCCTTTGAATGCACTTGAAGAATAGGTAGACGTTCATCAAGGTCGGGGAGAGGGACCACGATCTGACGGTCGAATCTACCCGGGCGAAGTAGCGCTGGATCTAGAACATCAGGGCGGTTGGTTGCAGCCATAACTACGATGCCGACTGTTGGATCGAATCCATCCATCTCGCTCAGCATTTGATTAAGCGTTTGTTCGCGCTCATCGTGACCACCACCGACGCCGGCTCCACGCTTGCGACCGATGGAATCAATTTCGTCAACAAAAATAATTGCAGGCGCTGCCTTACGAGCTGTTGCGAAGAGGTCGCGAACACGTGATGCTCCTACACCGACAAACATCTCCATGAAGTCTGAACCAGAAACTGAGAAGAATGGAACTCCAGCTTCGCCAGCAACTGCACGAGCCAGCATGGTCTTTCCAGTTCCAGGAGGACCCACGAGCAAAATTCCTTTAGGGATTAATGCCCCAATGGCCTTGTAGCGCTCTGGGAACTTTAAGAACTCAACGACTTCACTGATTTCTTGCTTCACACCGAGGTAGCCGGCCACGTCGGCGAACGTCGTAGAAGGGCGATCCTTGTTGAACTGCTTTGCTTTGGACTTGCCAACGGACATCATTCCGTTCATTTGGCCCTTGGCCTGACGGCTGGCGAAGAACATAAAGCCACCGAAGATGATTATCCAGATGAGATACGGAGCGAAAGTTGCGAGGAATCCGTTGGAGTTAACGAATACGACCGACACATTGTTTGTTCGCAGTGTTTCAATTTCAGTTGACAGCACTGGAATTGGTCCATTAGTCGTGTAGTTGGTTCC
Organism: Acidimicrobiaceae bacterium; assembly: GCA_037143535.1. Classification (GTDB taxonomy): domain Bacteria; phylum Actinomycetota; class Acidimicrobiia; order Acidimicrobiales; family RAAP-2; genus RAAP-2. The sequence goes on from JBAWYN010000144.1 coordinate 1,888, forward strand.
ATTTGTGAGTTGCCCAGTAATAACTCCATTGGTGTTATTGACATTTGCAGAAATCACCTCAGAGCGACTTGCACTTTGAAGCAATTTTGAATAGTCAATTGTCTTTACGTGCTTGTTCGAAAAGAGTGATGGGATGATCAAGATACCCAGGATGAAAATCACCATTGCAATGGTGATGAATCGCCTACGTGAATCAGGCGTCATTGGCTTCTTACCCTTAGGCATGAGTTTTGAAAGTCCAGTTTTTTCTTTTTCAGGTGTGGTCACGCCTTCTAATCTAGAGGTCATTTGTGACATTCGATTTGGCCCTGTGCATAACTCCAGACTTGTTAGCGTTGTGAGATATGACTACT
>JBAWYN010000145.1:0-2202 GCA_037143535.1 Acidimicrobiaceae bacterium
GTGCTGAGGAGATTTCGTGAATTACCCTCCCGCTCTGCAGTCAGTTGTTGATGAGTTAGGTAGGTTCCCAGGAGTTGGTCCTAAATCTGCACAGCGCATTGCATTTTGGATGATGCGCCAACCAGCAGAAGACGTCGCCAGGCTTTCAAGAGCACTCGATGAAATGAAAACAAAACTTTCATTCTGTGAACGTTGTTGCAACATTGCTGAAACTGGCGGACTCTGTGAAGTGTGCAGTGATGACCGCCGAGATCAAACAGTTATTTGTGTTGTTGAAAGCCCACCCGATGTAGTTGCAGTTGAGCGCTCGGGTGCATTTCGCGGAACGTACCACGTGCTCCACGGTGTTCTTAATCCTCTTGAAGGTGTTTCTCCAGATCGACTTCGTATTCAAGAACTCGTGCGCCGACTCAATGAACCGGTGAAGGAAGTCATCTTGTGCTTCAACTCAAATGTTGAGGGCGAGGCGACTGCGATGTACTTGAGTCGCTTGCTACAGCTACCGGGATTAGTTGTGTCTCAACCCGCCAGTGGACTGCCAGTAGGTGGCGACTTGGAGTTTGCAGACGACATCACCCTCGGCCGCGCTATTGACGGGCGTCGAATTCTTAAAGACTAGGCAAAGCGAATAACGCAGAGCAGTCCAACGATGATGCAGTACACCCCGAATGGGACAAGGTTTTTTGAAGAGAACCACTTAGTTAAGAACTTGACTGAGAAGTATGAAGCAACAAATGCGAAAATCGCACCAACGAGTGTTTGCATTCGAACGCCATCGCCAAGATGGCCCATCAAAGATGGCAGCTTGTAGAGACCAGCACCGAGAATGACTGGTGTTGCGAGCAAGAATGAGAATGTCGCAGCGTCTTCATGGGTGAGATCACCAAGGAGTCCAGCACCAATGGTGACACCACTTCGTGAAATTCCCGCGAACAGTGCCAAGACCTGTGCTGAGCCAATTGCAATTGCACTTCTTACACTTAGATTGTCTAATTTCCGCATCTGAACATGCTTGCCGCGAGTGCGCATCAGTCGCTCAATGGCGATAAAAATTACTCCGTTAAGGGTAAGGAAGATTGCAGCAGCGAGTGGCTTCGCAAAAAGTACGCGCAATTCTTTTTCGAGAAGAATTCCAGCGATTCCTACTGGAATACTGCCCACCATGAGAATGAAAAGTCGACGGTAGTTTCTGTCTACTTGTTCATCATTGATGTGCCACAACGTAGCTACCCCGTTTGAACGAACTTTCTTTAACTGGCGACCGAGCCCCATAAAGAGGGTGAACCAGGTGGCGCGGAAGTACACGAGTAATCCCAGTGCCGTCCCGACGTGGAGGCCAACCAAAAAGGTCAGAAAAAATTCTTGTTGACGCCCTTGGTCGCTGACCAAGTTGTGCCAACCAAAGAGTGCCGGCAGAAGAACGCCGTGCCCGAGACTGGAAATAGGGAAGAGTTCTGTGACCCCTTGGAGTATCCCCATGAAGATTGCTTGGAAGTATGAAAGTGTGGGGGCAAGAACCAAATGTGCAGTTGTCATGCCTCAACGCTAAACCACGTAAGACTTAGAAAATGCGTTATGTAACTGTCGTCCGCCATTGCGAGTCTTCACCTGCAAAAACAGGAGAGAGCGACTACGAGCGTGTCCTCAGCAACAGAGGACAAGAGCAAGCACAGCAACTGAGGTCTTGGGCATTAGACCCCCTGGGTCTTGGCAAGTATGGCCCCACAACCGCGCTCGTTAGTTCCGCAGCTAGAACCCGCGAAACATTCAGGCGAGCATTTGAAGAAACTTCTTTCGTAATGACTGCGAATTTCTCAGAACTGATTTATAACGGCAAGCGCAATGTCTCCGCAGAAGATCTCTTAATTGATCTGGCCGCAATTGATCCAGTCGTTACTTCACTTCTACTCGTCGCACACGACCCAAGTGTTCACGAACTTGTCTTTAGCCTCGCCAAAGATCTCCCCGATGCGTTGAAAGGGGAATACCCACTCGGTGGTGCTTTTGTCTTAGCGATTCCAGACAATGAACAAATTGGACTCGCCCAGTACGAACTGGTCGATAGTTTTATCCCTGATTAAAGAGAGCGAAGAATCGCGGCGTCGCCTTGTCCGCCACCACCACAGAGTGAAACAGCAGCGGTTCCGCCACCACGTCGCTTCAGTTCAAGTAGCGCAGTAAGAGCAACACGTGTTCCAGACA
>JBAWYN010000146.1:0-2187 GCA_037143535.1 Acidimicrobiaceae bacterium
GAAGTTGACCGAACAACTTTTAAGCGCACTCGCAAACCGTCAGCTGCTTGGTACGCAAACGCCTCAAAAAGTTTTCCTGCTGCGTTTAAATAATTACGAAAGCGCTAAGCGCTCGAATTGCAGAGACGGTGCTTCGATTGCCTTCAATGCTTCACGCATAGCTTCAACTTGCGACGAAGATGCTTCTACAGAAGTGCCCTTCACGAGATTCTGCTCTTCGAGCGGGTCTTCTTTTCTGTTGAAAACAACGTCACCATGAAATGAGTTCATTCGCGCCCAGAATGGGACCTCATCTCCAGTGGTGAACGGTTGGCGAATAACGGGAACGTCAGAGCCAGGCATGTATTCCAACGTTGCTCGACGATCTGGTCGAGGAAGGCGGATAGTGGGGTAGGCGTGAATTGGCATGGTTGACCATCTATTAGAGAACATCTCAAGTGGTCGGTTCCCTTCAATCGGGGCACGCACAAATTTCGTCTCTTTGTCAATGAACACCACTTCTCGTCCCCAGATCCCAGTCAGGATGTGGTCGCGAGTTGTTGTCCCGGTGCCACTGAGCACAGACGTGAGTGAATGTCCATGGGTGCGGTGCTCTGGTCGAACGTCAAAGACTTCGCACAGCGTTGCGTGGATGTCAACAGTTGTCGTTAAGTCGTTTACTTCTGAAGCTGCACTTCCCGGCCACGCAATCATGAGTGGAATGTGACCCATCTCTGAATAGATAGGAACACCTGGCTTGCCCCAGATTCCACCACGCTCACCTAAGTAGTGGCCGTGGTCGGTCATAACAATGACAGCAGTATTGTCCCAAGCATTTGTTTCATCAATGGCGTCGAGTACTTTTCCAAAATAATGATCAATCATTGACAACTTTGCGCCGTAGTTTGCTCGGATGTGTCGACCAGTTCGTTCATCGGGAACGTTTGGACCACCGGCATCGGTATAGGGCGGCCAGATTACTTTTGGTCCGGCCCACTCCTCGTCGTACATTGACGCCCACGGCTCAGGAGTATCAAAGGGCTCGTGCGGATCAAACTCATCGACGAATAAAAAGAAGCGCTCGTCGCTGTCTTTATTGTCGCGAATCCATTTGGCCGCGGCAGTCATTGTCTTTGGGCCAGGAAAGTCTTCTACTTCTTTGAAATAGGTTCGTGATTTGTCGTAGCCGCGTTCAATTGACGCTGGTTGAGCAGGGAGCGCAGGCGACCCGAACCAAGAAGGATCGAGACGAGTTTTCCACGGATCATCTTCGCCACCTCGCACGTAGTCCCACGCAGAGAAGTCGGTGTGATAATTCTCACCGCCAGATTCAAACAAGTGAGGGTGGTCAGTAATCAACTGTGTGGTGATCCCTTTGCGACGCAGTTCAAAGGTGATGGCATCTTCCCAAATCTCAATTGATCCCCAAGGGCGCCATAAAAAGTCGAGTGCGCCACAAAGAATGTCGTGCCGAGCGGGCATACAAGGCAGTGAGCCGGTGTGGTGGTTGGCAAATTTGATGGATCGATTTGCGAATCTTGTGAGATTTGGCGTTGTGAATTCGTTGAATCCATATGCCTCAAGCAAGTGACGATTTAGTGAGTCAAGTACGACAACAATTACGTTCTGTGGCTTCTTGCTTTCGGGTGAAGACTGCATTTGGCAACGGTACATCAAGTCCCAGCGGCTTTAGGATGCTTGCTCTAGTCCCTCTTGTTTTTGTACCTGCCTGGCAATGTGCCCCGAGCGCTTTTCTAGGACAAAGTAGACCAATGCTGAAAGGAGTACACCTGCAAAGACGGAGAAGTCAGCTCCTCCGTACCAGCCAGATGTGCAGACACCATTAACAGGGTCTCCGGCGCAGCTGGCTGCGAAGTGATTAGAAATAGGTGTCATCCAGTGAAAAGGAAATGTAACTGGTGGTGGAGCCTTCGAGAAGCAGGCTATTGCGCTTAGTACCCCAACAGCGAATGCGACTAGCGCGTTCCAGCGCACACCGCTTCGCCCCCCGTAGTAGATACCGTCTTTGTCAGTGCGCTGCAACTCTTCGGGGTTGTACTTCATTCTTCTAAGCAGCCAGTCCATTAAGAAGATTCCAAGCCAAGGGCCAATCCACACAATGATGACGCCAACAAACTCTTTCATGTAGAGAGAAAAGGTCGATTGAAACATTGCCCAGATGGTGAGAGCACACGAAATTACCGAGTC
>JBAWYN010000147.1:0-2170 GCA_037143535.1 Acidimicrobiaceae bacterium
TCCCGCAAGTCATCTGGAATGTTGGCTTCAGTGCGCGCGATGAGAGACACCACCGCACCATTTGCAATGAGTTGACGACAAATCTCAGACCCTAAAACGCCTGATGCACCGATTACAAGAAACTTCTTACCTGCGAAATAATTATCCATTGTCTAATCGTAAAGGGACTAATTAAAAGTTATTCCGAGTGGATAATCCCCGAATGGACCTGCCTGTTCCTCTGCAATCCTTCGCCCGTAAGATTGCTTGGTGAGTAGCGCACTTGAGCTGATGTATGACGGTGACTGTGGGCTTTGTCGTGCCTGCGTACGGTGGCTGCAACGCCACGACATCTCAAAAGTGATTTCCTGCACACCCGCGGTTACGTGCACTTGGGATGACGCGTCCACTCTGCCATTTGACCAGACCGTTGTTGTACGTGATTCGAACGGAGTTACCTATCTACGTTCTAGTGCGGTGGCAAAGTCGCTTAAGGCTCTTCCTGGCTTATGGGGAGTGCTTGGTTCAGTAATTCTCGTAGCCAACGCAATCAGGGCAGTCAGATCGTTCAACGATTTTCTTTATCACCTTGTCGGGAAAAATAGACGACACATCTCAAACACTCTTGTGCGATTTGGACTACTGGATGCAAGTTGTCGAATGCCCTCTCCAAATAAAGACTGACATGGTATTCTCGCTACAGCGAGTTCCTGTGATGCGCCAAACGTGGAGCAACATTGTTTGGCGTCACTGGCCAGTTGATCCACAGTTAGAAGTACAACTTCTCCATTGATCGCTTCAAGAACTTGCCTGCTGGGTTTCGAGGAAGTGGTTCAGTCGTAAAAGCAATGCGAGTTGGAATTTTGTACTTTGCCATTCGCCCATTTAGATACGTAGTCACTTGCTCTTCAGTCAATGTTTCACCAGGCTTAACCATGATGACGCAAGCGACTTCTTCGCCGAGTCGTTCGTGCTTAATACCAAAAACTGCAGCTTCGTAGACCTGAGGAATTTCATAAATTCCAGTCTCAACTTCTGCACCATAGACATTGTCTCCACCTCGGATAATCATGTCTTTGGCGCGGTCTTCAATCAAGATGAAACCTTCATCATCAATGCGTCCTAGGTCACCTGTTCGTAGCCATCCATTGACAAGGGTTTCCTTGTTTGCTTCAGGACGGTTCCAGTAACCGCGAATGAGCATTGGACCCTTCATCCAGATTTCTCCAGATGTATTGCGAGGGACTGGATTCGCATCTTCGTCTCGAATTTCTAGTTCCATTCCTGGAATAGGAATGCGACCGGTCGAATTCGGGTGCGAGGTGTATTCAGAGCCAACATTTCCTGGACCGTACGCGTTTGTTTCCGTCATTCCATAACTGAGGTTCGGACGACCACTCTTAAAGGCGCCATCAACTTGTTCGACAAGTTTCGCCGGTGCCGGAGCACCACCTCCACCAACGACGTTTAGCGATGAGGTGTCGTACTTAGAGAAATTCGGGTGCTGGACCATGTCCCAAGACTGAGTAGGGACTCCAGTGAAGGTAGTGATGTGATGCTTTTCAATGAGCTGAAGGGCTCGCTCGGCATCCCACTTGAACATGATGACCATTTTGAACTGGTACGCGAAGTTAGACAGCATCACTGCCATTCCCGTTACGTGAAAGAGCGGCACGGCCAAGATTCCAACATTTGGAAACGGTGAGTCCTTCTTTTCTTGCGCAAGACCCTCAACACGCTTTCCATTGGCGCTCGCACGAGCACTGAATGCCATCATTGAGTTCGCAACGGCCTGGTGCGTCGAAACAGCGCCCTTAGGAAATCCTGTAGTTCCTGAAGTGAACAGAATGATTGCGTCCATGTCGGTCGTAATCTCGACGAATGGCATTGCTTCACCACGAACGACAACATCTTCCCAGCGTTTTGCAACAGCTGGAATAGGAACGTTTCCTTCTCGAACAGTGATCATCTTGGTCCCATTGCGCTCACATGGACCAGTGGCGCGCTCAATTCGCTCGCTGTCAACAATGAGCACGCTAAGGCCAACATCTTTAAGGGAGAACTCAAGCTCCTCTTCAGTCCACCATGAGTTCATTGAAACCGATACAGCTCCAATGCCAGTAATTGCAGTAAAGGAAACAACCCACTCAGGAAGGTTGCGCATTGAGATTCCAACACGGTCGCCTGGCTT
>JBAWYN010000148.1:0-2114 GCA_037143535.1 Acidimicrobiaceae bacterium
TGGCAACGTGCACACCTTGCACATCTAAATGGCCCACTTGACGCACCCGACTGGCACCACGTCACTATTAACGATTTGTCGAGACGCGAACTTCAGAGTCGTGGCATCACAGCCACCACAATCATGAATAGTTTTGACTGCAATCCTCCACTTGGCGAACGAGAGAAAACTCGAACTGCAATCAACATTGCATCAGAGACACTCGTGCTTCTTCCTACGCGTGCAATCCCTAGAAAGAACATCGAAGGGGCGTTGCAACTCTGCGAGTCACTCAACGCGGTGCTCTGGATACTGGGACCAACTGAAGACGGATACGACAATGAACTGGCAGACTTACTTGCAGCAATCAACGTGGAAGTTCGCCGCGGCGTTCCAGCTGGTGTCTCAATTCACGACGCCTACGCCGCCTGTGACGTTGTTGTTATGCCATCCACCTGGGAAGGGTTCGGTAATCCAGTCATTGAATCAGTCACCCACCGTCGACCCCTCTGCGTCTATCCATACCCAGTACTTAGCGAAATCGAATCGCATGGATTTGAGTTCTTCGATCTCGATGAAGTAAATGAACTTAGGGAATTTCTTGGCAATCCCGACGAAGATTTTTACGAAAGAAATCTCAACGTCGCTGGTCAGTACTTCAACCTGGGTGATTTGGCTAATAGGCTCGCCAAACTCTTAAGTGGTATGGAAATTACCTAGTTCGCACTAGTCTTTATACGTGGCAATTACTGAAGAACGACCGCAGCATTTAGAGCGTCGAGAACAACTTCTCGCTGTTGCTAAGAAAATCTTCGCCGAACGAGGCTTTCAGCCAACGACGATGGATGACATTGCCAAAGAAGCAGGCTTTACCAAGCCAATTCTTTACCAGTTCTTCCAGTCAAAGACTGAGCTCTACAAAGAAATCGTTGAAGACATCGCGACGAGCATGATTCACTCACTTTCAAAGGCCGTCAGCAATGCAGATGCGCCAAGAGCCAAGATTGAGGTTGCTTTCCGCGTTTACTTCGACATGGTCGTGAGTGACACTGACGCATTTCGTATTCTCTTCATTCACGCCCACGACGGCGAAACATCAGGAGAACTTCGCAAACTAGAAACTGGACTTATTTCTTTCATGGTTCCCTACATTGATCTCTCAATTAGCGACGAGCACCGTCGCCAGCTCGCGGCCGGTGTGCTTGGTATTGCTGAAGGCACAGCAGTTGTCTGGCTCGTGCAGCAAGAAGCTAAGGGATGGCCAGTGGTTGCAGCTGACGAAGCAGAGCGCCTGGCATCACGCAGTGCCACCCTTGCATGGGGTGGACTACGTGCAGTGCAGCAGGACTAATTAATCTTCTTAGTTCGCAAACGTGATGCAATATCTTCGAGATCCACATCACCTCCAGCAATCTCAAGCACCAAGTCATAACCTTCGTCCAGCGAAATATCTAGCTCGTAGCCATTAATTTCAAAAAACGTGTGAGTTGACAAAAATGCCAGTCTTTTATTCCCATCCATTAGCGAATGGTTTTTTACAAGTGAGTGCATAAGCGCCGCAGCTTTAAGTTGAAGGGTCGGATACGCATCTTCTCCGAATGCACTTGATTGTGGTCTTGCTAGAGCAGAATCAAGTAGTCCAACATCACGGACTGGTCCAGCTCCAAGCAATCTAATTAGTTCAAGCGCTTCTTCAACGTTTAAATAAAAGAACTCGCTCATGTAGTAGCAAGACGATCAAAGAGTTCGCCCCACTTTTGCATGCCGTGTTGTGCTGCATTGTTGAATCGAGTGCGGCGCTCTAACTGTTCATCCATAGTCAAAACCGCTTGACGAACTACTTCTTGGCGTGATGTACCTAATTCTTTAGAAAGTCGGGTCAACGCCTTCTCCAGTTCTTTATCGGTTCGCAATGTAAAGGCCATGTGTGAATGATACCACTTCGGTATCAAATTTTCAAGACGTACAGGTTTACTTTGGGTTGGTGTTTTTCTCATACGACCCAACGGTCGCGCTGCTACCTGGAAAAGTTCAGAAGAATTACTGGATGCGAATGCCAGAAATGGCGCGTGCAATAACAAGACGCTGAATTTCTGAAGTTCCTTCGAAGATGGTGTAAATCTTTGAGTCACGGT
>JBAWYN010000149.1:0-2110 GCA_037143535.1 Acidimicrobiaceae bacterium
GATTTTTCTGCAACCGGGCATGCATCGAGGTGCTTGGAAACAAGTCGGTCGGGGTCTGCGACAAACCTCTCGCCCACTGACCACACTGGAACCTTCCAATTACGAAGTACTTCACCGAGAACCTTCGATGACGGAATGCCGCCCACACGAAGGACTACATCAGGTTTCGCTTTTTCTACGAATTGCTGTGATCGAAGCAGTGGATCGAAGTAGCTGAGAGTGCCCTGCGTCGTGACATCACTGATCACAACCCAGCCTTGCTCTTTTAGCGGCGGAACGAACTGTGCACCACCTGCACCCACGACACAAAGAACTTTCTGTTGCGAAATAGATTCACTGCGTACTGGCTGACTCTCCACTGCTTCACTTGCTTCGCGAGGCAGGATTGCAAGGGGTGTCGCAACCAGAGGTTCCACAAAAGCGAGATTCATGTGAACGGGTCCTGCATTGACTCCGCGTGAGGAAGTGATTGCAGAGTGGGCAATTGCCCTCCACGAAGAGACCACTTCTTCAGATGCCACACCAGGCTCAATAAATTCTCTAACCATGTCGCCAAAAAGCTTGTGTTGATTAATAGTTTGTGGCGCTCCAACACCGTGCAGTTCTGGTGGTCGATCAGCGGTTAAAACAAGTAGCGGGACGAATGCTTGATCAGCTTCTGCGACGCAGGCGTGTAGCTCAGCTGCAGCGGTGCCACTAGTGACGATGATTGCTACGGGCTGCTTGGTCACGAGAGCCCTGCCAATTGCGAAGAAGCCAGCACTTCGCTCATCAATTCGCACGTGGAGTGTGAGTTCTTTTCGAGCACTGGCGGCAAGAGTCAGCGGTGTGGAGCGTGACCCTGGACAGATAACTACGTCGCGAAGTCCGCTAGCAATCCACTCATCAAACAAAGTTGCACAGAACGTCGCTTGGAGCTCGCTCGTGGTCGGTACGCTTTGTTGCAATGTCACTCCTAAGTATCCAGAAATCAGGCTCCGGGGAACCAATCCTCTGGTTGCACGGATTCACCCAAACGAGGGACTCCGCACATATCTTTAGATACATTCTGGCAGGAACTAACGAAGTCTTGACCGTTGACCTGCCCGGGCATGGCTCAGCAAGTGATGTCACCGCATCACTCAATGAAACAGCCGATTTAATCGCTGAAATCCTGCCTCCAGAACCAATCGCTCTCGGTGGCTACTCAATGGGTGGTCGTATTGCGCTGCATGTTGCGTTGCAGCATCCCGGTCGTATCTCAAAGCTCATTCTCCTAAGTGCAACACGAGGAATTGGCGACAAGGTTGAACGAGAAGAGCGACGTGAGCGAGATGATGACCTCGCCGAGCGGATCATCAGTCTTGGTAGCGAGGAGTTCACTGAAGAGTGGTTAGCAAAGCCAATGTTCGCAAGCCTCCCCTTCGACCCCGCAGAACGCACAGCACGGAGCACTGATGCGCAGGGTATGGCTAATTCATTACGTAGCGCTGGAACAGGAACCCAGGAGTTCTTGTCACCTCGACTTGGTGAGATCGAGGTCCCGACGCTTTGCATCGCTGGATCGCTCGATAAGAAGTTCGTTGGTGAAGCCAATCACTTAGCGCAGCGCATAAAGAATGGCTCACTCGAAGTTGTAGAAGACGCCGGACACGCGGTGCACTTAGAGAAGCCTGAAGAAGTTGCGAAACTCGTTGCGAACTTCCTTAACGAAGAGTTGTAAAAAACGTAACTGTCGTTACCAAGCCAACGATTAGTTGTGCTCGGGCTGAGATCATCAGCATCGGAAGAAGTTCTCGACCTTGCTTGCTTGAAAATGCCAGCTTCAGTGCTGGGTAATAAACAACAAGTGCAAGTACTGCAGTAAGCCACTGACCGCCCAGTGCGAGACCATCGAAAACAGTGGAAACGCAGAGAACGTAGAGCCATTTGGCCTTGTCACGACCCAGTCGAGCCGCAAGTGTTTTCTTTCCAGATCCTTGGTCGCCGGTGATGTCTCGCATGTTGTTTGCCTCAAGCAGTGCACAAGCCATGGCGCCCGCAGCAAGAGCAAACCACCAAGCCTTAGCTGGGATGTTTTGGTGCTGCGCGTAAGCAGTTCCAACAGTCGCTACGAAACCGAAATACACCA
>JBAWYN010000150.1:0-2096 GCA_037143535.1 Acidimicrobiaceae bacterium
TGCGCTGTTCAATTTCTTTAACGGCGTTATCGACTGGTCCTAAGAACCTTGAAGGTTGACGGTCTGGGAACCGGTCGTCATCGGTTGCCTTACTGTAGGAAATGAACAGTGAGTTTTCGGCACGACTCAGTGCCACGTAGGCAAGGCGTCTTTCTTCAGCGAATTCTGCGGCCGTTGCCGCGTTGTAATTGGGAAGAATGCCTTCAGCCCACCCAACAGCGGCCACGCACTGGAATTCAAGTCCCTTGGAACGGTGAATCGTTGAAAGCGCAACTGCATCATTCACCGATTCATCAATTTTCCTGGAATTCATTTCAGGTGATGTGATGAGGTCTGAGGCTGGTGAATGTTCTGGTCCACGAATTTCGTACGGAATGTTCGCGGCGTCGAGTGCTTTAGCAATGATCTCTAGCTGACTATTGATTCGAGAAAGCACTGCCATTGAGCTCCAAGCAGTTCCGGGTTTGTGTTTTGTGCTCAACCAAAGCGCAACGCTTCTCGCTTCTTCGGCGTCGGTGTCGTAAACGCGAATGAGGGGGATATCTCCGTCATGCTTGGCTGGCGTGATGCCTGCGGCCCCGTCTTCAAGCAATGTGTTGGCGACTTCAATGATGTTTGCGGTTGAACGGTGGTTTCTGGTGAGGTCGAGCACAATTGTGTCTGGCCACGTGCGAATAATTTCATTCAGCAGCTGTGGGTTAGCACCATTGAATCCATAAATCGACTGGTTGGGGTCACCCACGCAGAACAAATCGGGATCTGCACCGGCCATTTCTTGAAGCATCATGAATTGAAGCGGGTTCATGTCTTGGGTTTCGTCTACAAAAATTGCTTTCGTGCGGTGACGAAATGATGCCAGGACATTCTTGTCTTCGCGAAGCAATGTCGTTGCTTCGCTCAAGAGGAGATCGAAGTCAAGTACTCCACGACTGCGACATAGTCCTACGTAGCGGTCGAGCACATCTGCGAACTGTGCCGGTGGGAGAGGGCTATCACGCTTCATCTTCTTAGCGTTCTTTGAGTACAACGCTCCATTGAAACCTTGGCTGAGTGCCCAACTAATTTCTGCTTCAATACGAGCTTGGAGGTAATCGGCGAATTTCCCTTCACCGTTTTTCTCCATCTGGTCTGCGAGGGCCTTAACTAACTTTTTTCGGTTCGATTCAATTACGAGTGGCTTGAGGTGGTGGTCCTCACGGTACTGATTAACAATGGTCAGCGCCATGCGGTGAAACGTTCCGGCACGAATGTCTCTAATGCCTGCTCGGTAGAGACGCTTTCTAAGTTCGTCGCCAGCTTTACGTGTAAAGGTCATGGCCAGAACTTGGTCCGAGTCAACTTTGCCCTCTGCAATCTTTCGTTGAATACGCAGTGTTAGGACATGTGTCTTTCCAGATCCTGCGGTGGCACGAACAAGAAGTCGTGGGGCGTCAGACATCACGGCCTCTCGCTGTTCAGGGGTTAGCCCAACCAGGAGGTCGCTCGTGAAGGTCGTTTCATCACTCATTGTCCCTATGACGCTACCGGCCAGTTGTGACATGGCATAAAGCCGGTCCATATCGTCAGTAACCTAAAAGACGTGCTGAGTGCCTATGGCAACGGAAAACTCTTTGGTGAGCCCTATGGACAAAGCCCGGTTCGGGTGGTCTTTCTCCATGGATGGGGGCGTCGAGGTCACGATTTCGCCGACGCCGCAGCCCAGCTCGCCCAGGAGGGCATCGGTTCTGTGGCATTTGATCTCCCTGGTTTTGGCTCATCGCCACTCCCAACGGTCGCTGGAGGAGCACGCCACTACGCAGATTTATTACTTCCAGCGCTCGGTGAACTGGGTGCCGGTCCGTTTGTATTCGTAGGACATTCCTTTGGTGGTCGAATTGCAGTGGTGCTTGGGGCAAGTCACCCAGAACTCGTGAAGAGTTTGGTGCTTACGGGTGTTCCACTTCTTCGAAAGCAAACAACTTCAAAGTCTCCACGCATGTACCGGTTGCTTAGATCACTTAACAAGAGTCATCTAGTGAGCGACGCGACGATGGAACGAGCTCGACAGCGATACGGATCAACTGATTATAAAAATGCGTCGGGAATTCTTCGAGATG
>JBAWYN010000151.1:0-2074 GCA_037143535.1 Acidimicrobiaceae bacterium
GTGACTCTGTTGAACAGTCAACGTGATCAACATTGAGCCATCTAAGTCCTGTTCCAACGTCAGTGTTCTGCACTGCACAAGAAGCGTGACTTGTAAGTCGACCTTCGTAAATCTGTCCCGAGATAAATGCGCACACGTCTGGGTGCATTCTCCAAGTTTCTGAGAAGAAAACTCCTTCGGTCGGTGGTATTGTTGCATTCATTTTCAAGACATGCTCTAGGACACTTGCGCCAGAACCATTTGGATGTTCCGCTTTTGAAACTTGTGCTAACTGAAGTGGATCACCAAGAAGAATTAGATTTCTAGCTGCATTGGTTATCGCAATCGAATCCGCGAGCGAAAGCTGCCCAGCCTCATCAATCACCACTACATCCGCTGGATAAGCACGTAGGTCTTGCCTAGCCCACATCCAAGAAGTTCCTGCAATCAAATTAAAAGACGGATTTTGGAGATCATCACCTTTTTGGCTGTACTTGACCCCAGCAAGGCCACCGTCTTCTGGCTTATTGTGCCACCGAAGAATTTTGAGAGAGTCCAGTTCATCCTCCTTTTCGAACAACTCATAGATCGCATTCATCAGGTTGTCGATTGCAGAATGGGTTGGGGCAGTTATGCCAACACGTTTACCAGACTTAATAAGTGAAAAAATTATTCGCGATCCGCTGTAGGTCTTCCCAGTTCCTGGTGGGCCCTGAATAGCCACGTAACTCTCATCAAGCTCGCCAGCCCAACGACACATCTCATTCAGGTCATCCGTAAATCTGCCATCCTTCGGACCATTGCCTGATAAAAAATTTGGTGGTGCGCTCGCCAGTAACGCCAACGCGACTGGATTCGGTGGGTTTACAACTGTTCCATCAAGAATCTGACCAGCAAGATGAACCAAAACATCCGGTTTAGGTTTTTCAGAGAAATAGTCGTCTACTGTGATTGACGATGGAACAACGCCGGTTGAATCATGAGGCTCTTTCCATGTCAACGTAATAGTACGTAAAATCAGGTCAACATCTTTAATGTAAGCGTATCCACGGTCAACTCCAACTCCGGCAAACAAGACACTTTTGCCTTTTTTGAAAGTTGGGCCAACGGTCTGAGCAGGCCAAGTGAAAACAGCAAGCTTCTTTTCAATTTCTTTTCGAGCATTAAACGACTCAACCGAAGAGATAAGTGACAGATTTGCTATGAATTCTGGTTTTTCGTAGAGAGAACTGAAGTCTGATTGGCATTCGAGGAATTTTGGTGTCGTAACAGCTTTTCGTTCTCGGTACCAGTAGTTCAGTAAGTCTGCAAGAAGTGCTTCTGGTGAGCCTTCTCCGAAATTCTTTAAACGCTCTACGAGTTCATCAGTATCAAGTTCAAACTCTTGAACTTCCATAACTGGATCGCGCCATTCAAGGTCAATGGGGCGCTGGCTTACGAGCCAGTCGCGAAGTGCTTTGGTTGCCTGCACGTCGTCATCGTTGTATCCAGCAATGCTGTCAAGAATCTTGGCATCACCAGTCTTCATCCACTCTTCGTACTCAACAACCGCGCCCGCTCCGCCTTCGATGTCACCGTGACGCGTAAACCCAGAAAGCTTCTCTAAGTGTTTGAGGCCGTAAGACTCAGTTCCAACTGCGAGAGCATTGCGAGCAACGTTGAAAAGGTCGACAAAGAGTCCGCCCTCAATGAGCTTTGCGAAGAGCACTTCTGATTCAGTTCCAGCAGTGAGACGTTCAAGTGAAGAGCGCTCCGTGTGGTTGTAGTGATACACGTGATAATTCGGATATTGCTCTCGGCGTTGTGAGAAAAACTCCACGAGATCTTTAATCATCTTCTTTTGCTGATCGAGGTTGTGTGCCCAGATGGCTTCGTAGGCCCACTCGCCTTTCTCGTTAACTAGGTAGAGACCCGATAAGAAGAAGAGCTCATCTTTTGCAGTCCAGAACGGGTGACCTTCAAAGTCAAAGAAGATGTCGCCTTCATTAGGTTCTGGCATCAAGCTAAATCCGTGTCCGTAGACGGGGTCTTCAGTCGCTTCAACGAGTTCAAATGCTGGAAGGTCGTCCGGGTGTGTTCGAGACTGCACCTGCAG
>JBAWYN010000152.1:0-2047 GCA_037143535.1 Acidimicrobiaceae bacterium
CTTCTACAAAACAAGCATCCCAGAGTCTCAGTATGAACTGACATGGTCAAGGTTGTTAGATAGCAACTTCAACCTCTATGCGCTTCTTGCGGAGGTCGATGGAAAAGTGTGTGGGCTAGTCCATTACACCTTTCAGGAATCAACTTGGGCTCCAAAAAGTTTCTGCTTACTAGAAGATCTTTTTGTGGACCCAGCACTACGTGGACATGGCGTTGGCAGAGCGCTTATAGACGCTGTGTACGAAATCGCAGTAAATGCTGGATCAAGCAGGCTGTATTGGAATACAGATGCGACAAACGAAACTGCGAGAAAACTTTATGATTCCTATGTAAAAGAATCTGGCAAAGCCCAGTACCGCATACCTCTCAATCCAGTCATTTGATTACGCAAGCATCCACTCTTGTCTGGAGTTGCGACTTTTGTTACAAGTGTGGCTTGTGACCTCTTTCTGGTAATTTCTTCACAACAGAGGAGTACACGTGACCACCATCATTGACCCGGCAGCGATTGTCAAGCCCCAAAGAGTCAAGCTGCACCCATTCAAAGTAATGGTTGGCCCAGTGACTCACTTGGCCGCAGAGCGCGAACGCTTAAGTTCGCTTAGCTATTCAGGCTTCAGCGTTAAGCAACTCGGAGCAACCATCGGTGGAATTGTTGAAGGTGTTGACATCACCAAGCCAATTAGCGATGAGCTCGTTGCTGAACTTCGTCGCTGCTTGTTGGACTTCAAAGTCATTTTCTTTCGCAATCAACCATTGACTCCAGCCCAACACGTTGCCTTTGCCCGACGTTTTGGAGACCTAGAGATTCACCCATTCATTCCAGCCAACACCGACCAGCCGGAGCTTGTTCGTTTTGAAAAAGAAGCAAAAGTTGGTGGCTTTGAAAATGTTTGGCACTCTGATGTTCCATGGAGAGAACTTCCTTCTGCCGCTGCAGTACTCCACGGTATTGAGATTCCACCAATTGGAGGCGACACTTCATTCTGCGACATGTACGCCGCATACGAAGGTCTAAGCCAGAAGATGAAGGAACAGATTGCAGACTTGACTGCAGTGAACGACTTCACTAAGGCATTCGGTCACACGCTCGATGAGGCTGGAAGAGCTGCAATGCATGAGAAGTACCCTCCAACAGTGCAGCCAGTTGTTCGAACACATGGCGAAACGGGAAAGAAGTTGATCTACGTGAATCGAGCATTTACGCAATCAATCGTTGGCTACAGCCAAACCGAAAGTGATGAACTCATTGACTTTCTAAGCTCACAGGCAAACGTTCTCGAGTATCAGTGCCGCTTTCAGTGGGAACCACACTCGGTTGCCTTCTGGGACAATCGTGCAGTGCAGCATTTTGCCTTAAGCGACTACTGGCCACAACGTCGTGTCATGGAAAGAGCCAGCATTGTTGGAGAGCAACCTCGCTGACGTTAAGTGCACAATGAGCTCTCTAGTTATTTTTACGAAGAATGTTCGTCAGATGACAACATTTTATGAAAATGTCTTAGATTTGGACGCTGTAGTTGATGCTGAAGATAATGCCTTACTTCGAGGTGATGGTGGAGAGATCTTCATCCATGCAGCTCATGAATCGGTAGGCTCAACATACATTCCTGAAGACGCAGCGTTTAAGCCTGCATTCAATGTTGCGTCATTGACCAGTGCTCTCATTCAAGTCGAGATTGCTGGTGGGGGTGTAACGCAGAGAACTTTTGAATTTGGTGGTGTTCACCACCACGATGTACTCGACCCGGATGGCAACGTAATTCAACTTCGTTCAAGTTCGAAATAGCAACCAAAGCATTTTCCGATTAGCTATTCAGCGACGAAGCCCTTCCATCCCGACATGTATTCGACGAAGGACTGTGACAGACCTTCGGACTGCAGAATCTCTCGGGTCACTGGCAGCTCTCGCATGACAAAATCAGAGTCTTTACATGCCGAGCGGGCAAAGTCATGATTAGTGATAGCCGCGCGTCCAATCGCAACTAAGTCGGCCCCAAGATCAAGACAGCGCTTCGCATCTGCAGCTGAATAAATCTTTCCAGCAA
>JBAWYN010000153.1:0-2047 GCA_037143535.1 Acidimicrobiaceae bacterium
GTCGGGAGACTTGCGCTGAAGACCCAGGTCCCGGGGCCGTGCACTGGAACGTTGAGTGAACTTTCGCCCGAAGTAAGCACCCCATTGAGCGCTCCAGTTGGTGGTACGTGAAGCGCCACGGTCGTCGTTGTCGGCGCTGAGTATCTCGGCACGGTTGTTACGACTACGTGCCTTGGCAAAGTCGTCGTTGGAATCGTTGTTGGTAACTGCGTCGTTGTTGTACTTGTTGTTTCGATGACGCTTGGTTGAGGGTGGGACTGATTTTGTGAGCTGAGCGTAAAGACCAGAATGAGCAGAAGAAGAGGGCTCGACCACAGGACTAAATGGGCTCCTCGCAGAGAAGTTAGTTTGCGCATCATCGTTATTCCAACGTAACTGTGGAGCACTCTCATTGGTATTCACTGATGGGGGTAGATATTTGCTCATAGAAGGAACTTGATTGCGAAGTTCTTCAGTTCTGCCTGAAGCGAACCATATGAGGAGTGATCGGCTCTGGCGAGGTCACGAAGAGATCTTCCTTCAAAGACTCGCAAGTACGTAAGGCGAGCAACCCTCTCGTAGCGACTGCCGTAGTAACTATTCAGCCGAGATAAGAGCGGTGAAGCAGCGGTGTCAGGTGGGTCACCCTGATCAAAATTGGACACCACTTTCAATGCTTCACGTTCTTTACTGATCCAGCGACGCATTCTTCCCTTTAGGGCCGACAAAATGTCTGGAGCACTGTACTGACGTGATTCCCCGGCCCATTTGACGAGAAGTTCATTGGTGAACGAAAGAGCAGTGGCGAGTACTTCGCTTGGCTCACTGATGATTCCTTCTCCAAACCTCAGCTGACGACAAACACTGACGATTCCAGGAATAAGGGTTTGTAACAACGTGCGACAAATGAGCGGATCATGAGCGTCCTCCAGCAAAATTCGAAGGATCTCAGCTCGCTCGATGACTGAAAGTCGCGACTTCATGTCTAAAGCATCAACGACATCGCATAAATCATGAAGGTCGCCAAATCCGGCGTCAGGATGGCGAGCTTTGAGTTCGCTCAGTGCCAAACATGAAGCTGTTGATCTGCCTAAACGTCGCCATTCACGTCGCAGTTGACCTAATAAATCATTTTGTATGGGCATGTAGACAGTTGAGAGCCATGTGCGCACTGGCCAACAATGCTGTGAGTGCTTGGCGAGGCGACATTTGTCACAACTACTAAGACGCCCTGTACAACGCACATAGTTCGCTCTAGGCTGTGGTTATGGACATTGATGACTTCTATGAAGAGAACGAAGCGAGGCGCGAGAGCGCAGAGTTTGAATTCGGTATTGAGTGGTCAGACGCCGCTGACAATGAATACGAACTTTCGTGGGTAGAAGCAACTGGCGAGCTGTATTTGCTGGTTGAGCCTGACGCCTTTATCTCAGAAGACATCTTCGGTGACTTTTTGGTTTCTAAGTCCGAGGTCAAGGACCTCACAGTTGTTGTTATTGGAAAAGTCTCTTCACTCGCAGCGCTCGAGGACAAACTCGATGGCTGGGAAGATGCAATGCTCGAAGAAAATTCACTCGAGTGGCTGTACGAGCGTTTCCCTCGTAGCTAGAGATACGGCGTATCTGAATTAGCAATCTGACAAAGTCTTGTCAGAGACGCTGTCATGTATTTAAGCGGAACTCGCTTCGTTTCGCTGATTGCAGTTTGCAACGCATTCCAACTTCCATCTGACGTTGTTGCGGTTGCAGCAAAGGGTGAAGCTTTTTGAAGTTGCGCCAGCGCTAACGACTGCAGCGCATCGACTTGAGCAGTACTGAGGCTGGGCGCTTCGCTTTTCTTTTGAGTCGCCAAAGCAACCGTAACTTGCTTGCAGGCGAGTCTGGCATTAGCAATTGCTGCACCTGATCCACAGGCACTGAGTGTTAGACCCGCTACGAGTAGTGCGCTAGCTAGCGAAATTGATTTCAACTGAGCCATGAGTCTGCTGCCTGTAGGAGAAAGTTACTGATCCCTCGACTCTTCTCAAAGATTTCGCAAAGTGGATCTTCGCCTTTGGCAACTTGGCTCA
>JBAWYN010000154.1:0-1981 GCA_037143535.1 Acidimicrobiaceae bacterium
GTTCTCTTTGTTTCAGGTTCAGTGGTGCTTGTTAACTTCTTATTCGACTTCATAATTTTCTTCGTTGACCCAAGGATTTCACGTGACTAAGCAACCTCGATTCAACAAAATCCTGCTTAAGCTAGGTCGAGATGCGTCTAACAACGCAATGATGAAGCCTGAGAAGAAGAAGCCGCTTGGCATCTTGTTCTGGGTCTGCGTTGGCTGGATCATCCTCAATGTTCTTTTGGCAGTGTTCGCAAGTTTCTTACCACTTATTGACCCGTTGTATCAGAACTACAACGCAGTCAACTCTGGGCCTACCCTTCACAACTTGCTCGGAACGGACGACCTTGGACGAGACATCCTCTCTCGAATCATCTTTGGTTCACGAGTTTCAATTTTCGTAAGTTTCGGTGCAATGGGCATTGCATTCCTCGTCGGTGTCCCAACTTCAATGTTGGCTTCATTACGCAGAGGTCGATTCGACAAGATTTTGACCACGGTGATGTACTCGTTCTTGGCATTCCCGGCGATCATCGCAACGATTTCAGTGCTTTCCTTCTGGGTGCCACGAAGCCTCGCCAAGGTAATCATCGTCGCAGGAATCTTCTCAATTCCACTCGTCTACCGAGTAATCAGAACGGCGTCGCTGGCAGTTGCTGGACGTGAATACGTAACAGCCGCAAAAGTTCAAGGTGCCACCGACCGTCGTATTTTGATTCGTGAAATTCTTCCGAACATCACACCAATTCTCGTGTCGTTCCTATTGATTGGAATCGCGGCTGTCGTGGTACTTGAAGGAGCGCTCGCGTTCCTCGGACTTTCAATCAACCCACCTACTCCATCATGGGGAAACATGATTAACGAAGCACGTACGGTGCTCGACGTAAACCCATGGCTCGTAATTTTCCCATCAATAGCGCTCGTGCTATTCATCCTGTCGCTGAACTTCATTGGTGACCGTCTTCGCAACCACTTCGATGTAGCTGAGGTAAAGATATGAGCAACGAACTACTGGTCGTTAAAGATCTCCACACCACATTCGCAACAGCGGGTGGTGACCTGCCTGCAGTTGATGGCATCTCATTCACGCTGGGTGAGAACGAGACTCTCGGGATCGTTGGAGAATCTGGTTCTGGAAAAACTGTTTTGGCCAGAACCATCATGGGACTCCAAGCAATCAAAAACGCCACTGTCACTGGTTCAGTAAAGATCAACGGCTCTGAAGTTGTGGGCACCTCTGAGGCAGACAAGCGCAAAATCTGGGGCACCGAAGTTGCAATGATCTTCCAGGACCCGATGACCTCACTGAACCCAGTTATGCGAATTGGCAAGCAGGTTGACGAAACTCTTCGCATCTTGATGGGCATGTCTAAAGAAGACGCCAAGAAGAGGGCAATCGAGCTTCTCGAACTGGTAGGAATTCCTTCACCAGAAGAGCGTTACGAAGCATTTCCGTCAGAGCTCTCAGGTGGAATGCGCCAACGCGTAGTTATCGCCACGGCACTGGCCTGCTCACCAAAACTTGTTCTTGCTGACGAGCCAACAACAGGACTTGACGTAACAATCCAAGCGCAGATTCTGAACCTCCTCGATGAACTTAAAGAGAAGATGCAGATGTCGGTAATTCTCATTACTCACGACCTCGGTGTTGTTGCTACACGTACATCCCGAATCATTGTTATGTACGCCGGACGAATCGTTGAAATGGGCTCGACCCAGGATGTGTTCAAGGATCACCGCATGCCTTACACCCGTGCGTTGCTAGAGAGCGCTCCTAAGGTCTCTAACCCATCACACACTCGCCTGGTGACTATTGCTGGTCGACCACCAAACCTTCTCGCTTTGGAAAAGGGTTGCGCCTTCGCTCCACGATGCAAGTACGCCACTGACAAGTGCCACAACGAGCGTCCAGAGCTACAGGCAACTGGTACCGAAGGTCACATGTTTGCTTGTTGGAATCCTCTTACTTCTAGCCGCGGAGATGCATGATGGAAAA
>JBAWYN010000155.1:0-1971 GCA_037143535.1 Acidimicrobiaceae bacterium
TCGACTAGAAAACCTTGGTGAACTTGCGTCGGCTGCGTCGCAGTACGACACGTTGATGGATTTCGTTGAGCGAATGGCTCTTGTTGCTGACTCGGATCAACTCGACGGTGGTGCAGGGGCAATTTCGCTTATGACGCTGCACGTTGCGAAGGGTCTTGAGTTCCCGGTCGTAGTGATTACGGGCCTAGAAGAAACAATTTTCCCGCATCGACGTGCTCTTTCTGATGAAGCAGAGCTCGAAGAAGAACGACGACTTTGCTACGTCGGAGTTACTCGTGCCATGCATCACTTGGTGCTGACCCATGCCTGGAGTCGCACCATGTGGGGTAACCGGGCGGACGCTATTGCCAGTCGCTTTTTGATGGAAATTCCAAGTGAACTTCTGGATGATGTTTCTACAACACAGCCAACACGCCGCTCAAGCTTCTCTAGCGACGAAGGGTTTGTAGGTCGCAGAAGTGAATTCACTGAAGGCCGTGCGTTTGGAACGGGTGCAGCGCCTCCGGTTCGCTCAACTGGTGCTGAAAAGCTAGATCTGAGTGTCGGCGAAAAAGTAATCCATGATCGTTATGGCGCTGGGGTAGTGGTGAGCGTTGATGGTGAAGGCTCACACGCAAGAGCTGCTGTCAATTTTGAAGAACATGGGACCAAGCAGTTAGTTTTGGCCATGACGCCGCTACGCCGCGCCTAACTTCACTTTGTTGCCTGCGAACAAAGTTCAACCTTTACTGTGATTACAATTACTTCAAATGTCTGAAACCACCAATAGCGCTCCCACTCGAAGCGAGCTACGCAGCCAGCAGAGAAAAAGAAAAGTAATAATTAGCGCGATTGTTGCTGCAGTATTACTGGTGGGCGCGGTCGGTGGAAGTTACCTCTATGTGCAGTGGCGATTCAATGCGATTCCGAAGATTACGGTCAATAATGAAGTTGCTCAAATCTCAGGTGAGCCGTTCAACATTCTTGAAATTGGCTCAGACTCTCGCGTTGGACTTTCGGGTGCAGTCGCTGCTCAAGCAGGTGCTGTGTCTGGTCAGAGAAGTGATGTGGTGAAGATCATGCACATTGATCCTAAGAAAAATTCTATTTCGGTACTCTCAATTCCAAGAGACACTTTGATCAGCATCATTGACAATCAAGCACTCCATGGTGAATTCAATCGAATCAATGTCAATTACGGTGACGGTGTTTCAGCAGTTGCTAATGCGATAACTGCAAACTTTGGGATTCCTATTAACCATGTAATAGAAGTATCCTTTGGCGGTTTAATTAATTCAGTAGTCGCAATTGGCGGCGTTTACCTAGACTTCCCATTTCCATCTCGAGATTCGTATTCAGGACTACATATCACCGCTAGCGGATGTCAGCTTGTAACGGGGGCGCAAGCACTAGCTGTCGCTAGAAGCAGGCACTTCGAATATTTCCAAAACAATCAGTGGCTTTATGACGGCACTAGTGACTACGGACGAATCTATCGTCAGAATAATTTCATAAAGGCAATGATTAATCGAGCCAAGAAAATATATAACCCTCTCAAACTTAATTCGCTGTTGTCGTCTATCCCTGCAGGCGTAACGCTGGACAGTAAGTTCACATTGAACAATCTGGTTGCTCTCGCCGTGAAATTCCATAAATTTGATGCATCTGCAATGACTAGCTACACCTTGCCCGTGGCTGGAACGGTCAATGAAAATCTTGGCGACGTGCTGATCGTTAAGCAGCCTGATGCACAAGCACTTCTTCAGAAGATTTTTGGGAACACTCTCATAACTCCAACAAATCCACCACCGAATTCACTGTTCGTGTCGACCCCTCCTCCTGTTGTGACTACGACAACAACCACAACAATAATTCCTCCAAAACACAAGAAGCACTCATCCAGCACGTCGACTACCACCACGACTATCGACCCGACGCAGGTGATGCCTTACTTCGATCCAATTCCCTGCTCGCCAAAGTAATTGGGATCAT
>JBAWYN010000156.1:0-1898 GCA_037143535.1 Acidimicrobiaceae bacterium
CAAGCAGGAATTTTGGCGGCGGCGGGACTCGTGGCACTTGACACAATGATTGATCGCCTCAGCGAAGACCACGCGCGCGCGAAGCAACTAGCGACACTGTTCGCGCAAGCTTTTCCAGAATCGAACTACGACCCCACGTCGTGTCAGACGAACATTGTTGCTTTTAACCACCCCCAGGCGCGCCAAATTATTGGTGAATTAGAACTGCTGGGAGTTGTTGGTGGCACGATTGGGCCACGTCGCGCACGTTTTGTAACTCACGCTGGCATCAGCGACGATGACGTCACATTCGTTTCTGAGGTGCTGAAGAACTTCAAGCCTTCGTAGCGAATCCCTTGTTGTAAAAGGGTTCACGACAAGTTCATCTTGGCGCACTGGTGCTCATCAGGATAAACGGGTAGCCTTGGAGGGTCTCTTAAGGCCTTTCTATGACTGAAATTCTCCACCTCTCAACGTTTCTGCGCCGAGCTATCTATGACTCGAACGGTGACCGAATCGGACGCGTCCAAGACCTGGTCGCGCGACTTGGCAATGACGCACACCCACCAGTCGTTGGTGCAGTTATTCGCATTGAAGGACGAGACCTTTTTGTTCCGATCAAGAAAATCGGTGGACTTCGCGAAGGAAAAATGACTTTCGAAGGGAAGCGACTCGACCTGCGCAGGTTTGAGCGTCGCCCCGGAGAACTACTCCTTGCTGAAGACCTCCTTTCTCGTCACCTCATTAACTTGGTTCGCGGTCGACTCATCATCGCGAACGAAATTGAAATTGCAGAAATGGAAGGAAAGTGGGAAGTAGTTGGTGTTGACCCAGGACGCCGCCCATTCTTTCGACGCATTCTTGGCGCAAACCTCGGTCAGCGCATTGACGCAGACGCCATTGTTGACTTCGCGTCCATTGAGCCTTTCGTAGGTCACGTTCCTTCAGCTCGACTCCGTATTCCTTACCGCAAGCTCGCGAAACTTCACCCCGCACAGATTGCTGACCTCGTGGAACAAGCAAGTCACGAAGAAGGTGAAGAGATCATTGAAGCGGTCGGACTCGACCGTGAACTTGAAGCCGACGTCTTTGAAGAGCTCGACACCGAGCACCAGTTGGAGTTCCTGGAGGACCGCTCTGATGTTGATGCGGCTCGATTGCTTTCTCGCATGGAGCCAGACAATGCTGCTGACCTCATTAACGAAATCGACCAGGATCGTCGTCTCACTATTCTCGAATCACTACCGGCTGATCAGCAGACCAAGGTCAGACACCTACTTTCGTATAACGCTGATACCGCGGGTGGATTAATGAACCCCGACTTTGTTTCGGTGCCAGCAACCGCCACCGTGGCGCAAGCTCTGGAAGCGGTTCGCAGTTCAAACGTCCCTGGTGAGTCGCTGCACGTGGTGTTCGTTTTGGATGAAAACGGACAACCAATCGGTGCTTCATCACTAGCTCCACTTGTTCGTGCTCGTGACACTGACCTCGCGCTCAGTGTTGCTCGCACTCAATTAACGCACGTGCACCCCGAATGGGACATGCACCGCGTCGCTCGCAAAATGAGTGACTTCAATCTGACTGTCTTGCCGGTGCTCGATGCTGAGCACGGAAAGATGATTGGTGTAGTAACAGTTGACGACCTGCTCGAAGAGCTCCTCCCTCAGGGGTGGCGCCGTGAGTTTGGAATGACTGCGGTGGAGGAATAATGAACCGCGTTATTTTTCGTCTCGTTCAAAGGGGGCCTTTCTGAAACCCCCCAGTTGTGACCGTCAGGTCACCTCAATTACTACGCAACTTCGCACAATTCCACTGACAGCGCTCTAGTCCTGTCCTGGTTTCTGCGTGGTTGTTCGCAAACCACACAGAGACGAGAGGAGGTGGAGCGTGAGCGAGCAGCACAAGGAACAGAAGATCAG
>JBAWYN010000157.1:0-1879 GCA_037143535.1 Acidimicrobiaceae bacterium
AAATGTGAATTCATAAAACCGGTTTAGCATTTTTATAACACGAATGTGCCCTTAAATATGAGGAACTTCGCCTACTGTTGTTTCGTGCGAAGACGAGGATTTGGCTCATTCTTGCGGGCTTCCGCACAAGACCTTTTTAATCAGAGCACGGCCTTTGGTCGCTTAGCCCTGGTGCACGTCATCATGATGGCAGGCGACACACTCGTGACGGTTTCACTTGCAGGGTCACTGTTCTTCTCGGTTTCACCCACTGAAGCCAAGAGCAAAGTTCTGGCGTATCTGCTCATAACGATTGCGCCCTTTGCAATCGTGTCTCCAATTCTCGGGCCACTCATAGACCGCTCAGCAAATGGCCGAAGAATTCTGGTGGCGATGTCGGCTGGGCTTCGAGTGTTGTTGTGCTGGTCAATGGCGACGCATCTCAACTCGTTGTGGCTATTTCCAGAAGCATTCTTGGTACTCATTTCTTCAAAGCTGTACGTGGTTACTCGTGGCGCACTTGTTCCTGAGATGGCTCGCACCGACCAGTTCCGCGAGCACGCATCCAATGTTGGCGAATCGGGTTGGCCAACGCAAGACGAAGTTGAAGAGCAGGGGTTCTCTGGATTCAATGCGCAGTTAACACTGCTTGGAACGTTTGCTGGACTACTCGCTGGCTCTATTGGCGCAGCCCTCTTAAAGGGCATTGGCGCATCGAGTGTTTTGATTGCGGCGTCAATTGTGTTCGCTATGGCCACTGTTGCGAGCCTGCGACTACAACGTCCGGCAAAAATTATTCGTGATCAAGTGGTTTCACTCACGCAAGAAGAACGAGACCTAAATACTCTTAACCCCACGGGTGACGTCGAGGTGTCGTGGGGCCTGACGGCTTCGGCGCTAATGCGTTTCAGCGTGGGATTTACAACGTTCATGCTGGCCTTCGGTCTTAGGCGTGAACACGCAGGTCTCACATGGTTTGCGTGCGCCTTAGCGCTCAGTGGAGTTGGAGCACTTCTCGGTCTCGCGATTGTGACACGAGTTCGAAATTCGCTAAGAGAATCAACATTGCTCACATGGTCATTGCTGCTGACGGGCATTGGCGCTGGAGTTGCTTCGTCACATCCCCAGCTACTGGCACAGGTCTTGCTCGCAGGATGGCTCGGTCTCTGTGCATCAGTTACGCAGCCAAGTTTCGACGCCATCACTCAGCGCAATGTTCCAGCAGGGGCGCAGGGGAGAACGTTCGCACGTTTTGCTGTTCGCCAACAACTCCTCTGGGTGATCGGAGCGTTAATTCCAGTCGCTATTACGATGAACTTTCAAATTGGAGACCGATTACTTTCAATTTTGATGCTCGCGTCGGGACTTATCTACGGAATAGGTCGACGTTTTGCTCGACGATGAACAATTTCTTCTAAGCACCATTAGCATTTAGTGAACATGTCGACGTCAACTAATTCCGCAATGGTCTTTCCTGATTATTCTCACTTACCTCACGTCGTGATTGCGGGTGGAGGTTTCGCTGGAATTGCTGCCGCACGAGGCTTCATTGGCAAAGACGTGAAGGTCACGATTATTGATCAACACAACTTTCACACTTTCTTGCCACTGCTCTATCAGGTAGCAACAGCCGCTCTCGAGCCTGCTGAAGTTGCGTACCCAATTAGAACAATCTTCGGAAAAGCAAAGAACATCGGATTTCGTCACGGCCAGATTATGGAAGTCGACCATGAAGCAAAACACGTTCGTCTAAATGATGGCGCTGTAATTGGATTCGATCACCTCGTTATTGCAACAGGTGCAACGGCTGCGTATTTTGGAATCCCGGGTGCATCAAAATTCGCCATGCCTCTCTACTCACTATCTGACTCAAGAAAACTCAGAAACACACTTCTAATGA
>JBAWYN010000158.1:0-1874 GCA_037143535.1 Acidimicrobiaceae bacterium
AGTGCCCCCGGCAAGACTTGAACTTGCAACCTGCGGGTTAGAACTCCGATGCTCTATCCAGTTGAGCTACAGGGGCGCACCCTCAATCGTAGTTAAATAAAACCTTCCTTTTGCCAGGTTCTTACGCTGTGCAATACTTATAGGTCTTGGTGGGTGTAGCTCAGCTGGTTAGAGCGCCAGGTTGTGGTCCTGGAGGCCGCGGGTTCGAGACCCGTCACTCACCCCAAGAAATGCCCGTCGTCACCAGAAAATGTGGTGGCGACGGGCTTTTTTTCTGTCGCGACATGGCGCTCGAATCTCCGTGTAGATTTTCGCTACACACCTCATTCGAGGTCTAAGGGGGAAACATGACAATCGTTCGCGATTCGTTCTACATCAATGGACAGTGGGTTAAGGCCTCGTCAAAAGAAACACTCGAAGTAACAACTTCTGGAACAGGTGAGATCTACGCAACAATTCCTGCTGGAACTGTTGAAGAGGCAAACGCTGCAGTTGATGCAGCTGCAGCTGCTTTCACTTCATGGGCTAACACCAGCCCTAAAGAGCGCGGTGAGCTTCTTACACGTATCTCAGAAAAGCTCGCAGAGCGTGGTGACGAAATTGCCCTATGCATTGCTAACGAAGTTGGAATGCCACTCATGCTCGCCAAGGGAATTCAGGCAGGACTACCTACTTTCACGTTTGCCGACAACGCACAACGTGCCTCTGAGTTTGTTTGGGAAGAAGAAGTAGGAACTTCAACACTCGTTCGCGAGCCAGTTGGTGTTGTCGCTGCAATCACACCTTGGAACTACCCACTTCACCAAATCGCGAACAAGGTTGCCGCCGCACTTGCTGCTGGTTGCACCGTTGTTCTGAAGCCAAGTGAAGTTGCTCCAATTAACGCATTCATCCTTGCTGAGATCATTCACGAAGTTGGACTACCAAAGGGTGTGTTCAACCTAGTAACAGGTGTTGGCCCAGTTGTTGGTGAAGCGATCGTTGCTCACCCGAAGACTGACATGGTTTCATTCACGGGTTCAACTCGTGCTGGAAAGCGAGTCATGGAAATCGCAGCGCAGATGGTTAAGCGCGTTTCACTTGAGCTCGGTGGCAAGTCTGCCAACGTAATTCTCGAAGACGCTGACATTGCTAAGGCCGTTGCTGACGGAGTTGGAAAGGCTTACCTCAACTCAGGTCAGACTTGCTCAGCGCTAACTCGCATGGTTGTTCCACGTTCGAAGTTGCAAGAAGTCGAAGATGTGGCCGTTGCTACTGCTGCTGCATTCACACCAGCTGATCCAATCACTGGCGCAAGCTTCTGTGGTCCACTTATCAGTGCTGTTCAACAGCAGCGAGTACGTGACTACATCAACAAGGGAATCGACGAAGGTGCTCGACTCGTTTGTGGTGGCGTGTCGGTTCCAGAAGAGCTCTCGAAGGGTTTCTACGTAATGCCAACGATCTTCTCTGACGTGAAGAACTCGATGACCATTGCGCAAGAAGAAATCTTCGGGCCAGTTCTTTCAATCATCCCTTACGACACCGAAGAAGAAGCTGTGGCTATCGCTAACGACTCTCTCTACGGTCTCGCTGGTGGAGTTTGGGCGGGCACCGACGAGAAGGCATTCGAAGTCGCTCGAAAGATTCGTACCGGTCAAGTGGAAATCAACGGTGGTGCCTTCAACATCGTGGCGCCATTTGGTGGTTACAAGCAGTCAGGAATTGGTCGCGAACTAGGAAAATACGGATTCGAAGAATTCCTAGAAGTCAAGGCCATCCAGCACAACTAAGGAGTTCGCCGAGCGCGTGGCGGTATAGACTCGTCACGCGCCGGTAGCTCAATTGGCAGAGCATTTGACTCTTAATCAACAGGTTCCGGGTTCAAGTCCCGG
>JBAWYN010000159.1:0-1863 GCA_037143535.1 Acidimicrobiaceae bacterium
CAATCGCTGCTCTGTTCCTAACAACAGAGTGCGTCATTGTTGACAAGCCTGAAGCGGCACCGGCTGGCCCACCAATGGGCGGCATGGACGACTACTAAGTCGATTTTGATTTATAGAAAACTCCCGGGCAAATGCTCGGGAGTTTTTCTTTATGCAGTGAAAATCAAATTTGTCAGATCAACAGGAACAGCATTCCAGCCCATCACTGAACCACCCGGGTACGTGTACTGAAAAGCGACTTTGTTATTTGCTCCAAGACCAACAAGTAGCGGGCCAGTCGGATTGAATGCGTAGTCGATCAAGTAGCTGCTTCCGGCTTGGTAGACACTCGAGGTGTAGGGGCTATTGATCTGCGGTGTGTGGTTGAAGTTCCAAACCTCTGTTGCAGTCATGGTGCTTTGATTAATTGCATACTTGCGTGCCACGCTGTAATTTCTGGCATTGCCCGCTGGTACTTCGAATGTGCTTGGTGCGCCATTATCAAAGAGAAGAAGCTCATTTTGTGCAGTAATTGAAATTGCGTGGTTCCCAATTGGCGCCGTAGTTCCGGGCGCCAGTTTTAACGCAAAGGCACGAAGTGAAGGGTAGGAGTACCAAGCCTTGGAGCTGTCTCCGAGAATCCACTTGATCTTGTGTGTGTCATAGTCAATTGCGATGACAAAGTTCTCGCGGCTTGAAACAATCAGCTGATTTTTTAGCTTCCAATATGCAGCAGCATTACTGTGGAACCAGTCAGCTGAACGGACAACGAAGGCAGATGGGTCATCGCCGCCTGCAATCATCGCTTCAGAAATAATCGTCGCAAAATTCCATGAATGAAGAATCGCACCTTTGCCATCAACTTCAATGAAGCAGCTCTCGTTGTCGGTTGCAGTTGCTGCTTCAATGAGCATCCCAGTTTTCCCTGGGTCAATGTTGTGTTCGTTGATGTTTGTGTACCCGTATGAGTCATACGATGCGACAGTGGTAAGTACGCCATTCAGATCCGCACGTATAAGTTCATTGCCACTGCCCAAGTAGAGCGCATTATTGAAGAAGCCTGAAGTTGGACCTGCAACTGTTGACGTGGTTGGTGGTACCCAGCGCACTTCACCGTCAGTGTCAGAAATGACTGGAGTGTTGGCGTTGCTCCAACCCTTCATCAAGAAGGTGCTGAATCCAAGTGCGACCTTCGGGTCACGAGCCTGAGTTATTACTGGCTTGGAGAATCCCCCACCGGTTGGATCAACCCACGGTTTCGTTATGAGCGGGTAGGAAAGCACTGTTTTTAGATCTCTGCACCTAATAGTGAATGTCACCACGTTGCGAGAAATCGCGTTGCTGGCGTAGAGACCAAAGACTGGAATAGTAACTTCTCCAGTTGCTGGGTTCGTGAGCCCCTTGGAACGTAAGTACGAAGGTGTGTACGTGGCACCAATACCTTTAGTGGTCGAGCCCTTCTTTGGCTGCACCATGAATTCAATTGATTGGAGTGAAGAAACAGGGACCCCACTGATGGTCACATTGGAAATAAAGGGTGTGGCACCAGGGACAGAGTTTTTCACCCTTATCTTGGTGGTGGCATCAGCTACTGAGCCGTGCATCAGCGCGACTGCGGGAGTACTTAGAGCTGCTTTAAGAACTGTACGTCTGTCTATGTTCACTGGTGTCCTGGTTGCAAGTTGGTTTCAAAATAATCAGCTAGCTTTAGAAATCCCTTTGAAAACTCTGTAGATACGTACTGAATTTGCTGTGACACAGTACGAAATTGTCTTGAAATAAATAAAACCAATTAATGAATAGAGTTGTCTTCGTACCTAAGGAGACCTATGACTGAGCGCACCCCCGAGCGAAAGCCCGCAACTTCTCACACCACTGCGGCGC
>JBAWYN010000160.1:0-1847 GCA_037143535.1 Acidimicrobiaceae bacterium
GCTGGGATTTGTCCCAGTCGTCCCGCCTGGTAGTCATCAAACGCCTGCTGTAATTCTGCGCGAGTGTTCATAACAAAAGGACCGTACTTAGCAACTGGTTCACGAATTGGCTGTCCACCAAGAACGAGCACTTCAAGTGCATTAGTTCTGGAGTCCTGGGTTTCATTTGCTGACATGACTATGTAGTCGCCATCAATGTGAACAGCCATCTGTCCCATCGCAATTGCGTGGCGATCGGTTCCAACAGTTCCCTCACCTGCGAGGATGTAGGTGAGTGCGTTGTAGTCCTTGTTCCACGGCAAGGTAATGGTTCCACCAGGCATCAGTGTTACGTGAAGAATCGTGATTGGTGTGTAGGTCGATCCTGGACCAGCGGTGTCGCCGAGTGTTCCAGCAATAACTCGAATAATGGCATCACCGTTTTGATTGGTGAGAAGCGAAACGTCATTGGCGCCAATGTCTTGGTAGCGGGGGTTCGCCATCTTTAACTTCGCTGGAAGATTCACCCAAAGCTGGACTCCATGAAATAGGCCACCAGAGTCAATGAGTTCGTCCGGTGGTCGCTCAATGTGCAAAATTCCTGCTCCAGCAGTCATCCACTGTGTGGCACCGTTAGCAATAATTCCACCACCACCGATTGAGTCTTGGTGAAGGAATGTTCCCTCCATCATGTAGGTAACAGTCTCAAAACCACGATGTGGGTGCCAAGGAGTGCCCTTTGGTTCACCTGGGCCGTAATCAATCTCACCCATCTGATCCATGTGTACAAAGGGGTCAAGGTCAGCATCAGAGATGCCAGCGAACGCACGTCGCACTGGAAACCCTTCGCCTTCAAATCCCTGTGGGGCTGTAGTGATTGACTTCACGCGTCGAGGCTGGTCGCCTGCGAGCGGGGCTACAACTTTAGGAAGTTCTAATGGGTTCTCTACTGAAATAGCGGGCATGTAACCAGATTACTGGTGAAGTGACGATTAAAAACAGCGGCTATTTAGCGATGGTAATGCTCTCAAGAAATTTTGCCGGCTCCACCGAAACAAAAATTCCCTTAGCTTCTGCGCAGACAACATCACCATCAGTAACTTCACAATTGATGTAGAGCTTTCTTCCTTCTCGCTTCTCGAGCCAGCCCTTAGAAACAATTGGACGAAACACTGGCGTTGGTGCACGGTAAGAAACGTCAAGCTGCACAGTGAAGGCAACCAATCCTTGAATGCTCATTACGAGTCCCATGGTTT
Source organism: Acidimicrobiaceae bacterium (assembly GCA_037143535.1). Classification (GTDB taxonomy): domain Bacteria; phylum Actinomycetota; class Acidimicrobiia; order Acidimicrobiales; family RAAP-2; genus RAAP-2. The sequence continues at coordinate 1,236 of JBAWYN010000160.1, forward strand.
CATCAATGAGTGCCGCCACAATGCCGCCGTGAGCACGTCCCGGTGCTCCTTCGAAAGCTTTTTCAAAAGTTGCTTCCATGAAGGCAACTTCACCTTCTCGCCACAATGTTGCATTGAGTCCCATTGGGTTTGCACCACCAGAGACAACGGAGTCAGCAAAGAGTTGATGCTTCTCTCTACTGCCGTCTTCTGGCACGGCCATTTTGTACTGCACGAGCGAACCAACGGGAACCTCTCGAGTGCGATTCGCTGTTTGCTTTAGTTCGTCAAGAAGATCTTGTGCGTGGCGAGTTATTCGCTCCAACTGCTCTTCGCTCAGCTCTGTTGAGATGAACTCGTGTCCGAGGTCTCTCAGTGCGCTAGCGGCGAGGGCCCGACGCTCTTCTATCGACACTATTTACCTACGTAGTACTTGTCGCCAGCTGCGAGTGCTCGGTCAAGTCGACTAAGTCCCTCACGGGCTTCTTCAGCCGTAATGTTGCATGGCGGCACAACGTGCAAGCGGTGGTAGTTAGCAAAAATTAGAAGGCCTTCTTGGCGACACGCAGCAATAAGTTCATTCATTGCGGGAGAGCTTCCTCCGTATGGAGCAAGAGGCTCTTTGGTGTCGCG
>JBAWYN010000161.1:0-1796 GCA_037143535.1 Acidimicrobiaceae bacterium
CCGAATCGTCCGTAGGTAACTTCTGGGTCGTCCATTGATCCAACATCGCGAAGAATTGTTAGACCTGGTGTGTCAACCGGAACAACAAACATTGAAGATCCTTGGTATGGGTGAACGTCAGGGTTAGTGACGGCCATAAGAATCAAAATGTTGGCAACAGAACCATTCGTGGTGTACCACTTGCGACCATTGATGACCCACTCTTCGCCGTCTTTTTCTGCGCGAGTAACAAGTAGTCGTGGGTCAGAGCCTGCAGTGTTTGGCTCGGTCATTGAAAAGCCCGAACGGATTTCACCATTGAGAAGTGGGTTCAACCAGCGCTCACGAATGTCTTCGCGACCAGTCATCTCCATTGCCGCAGCAAGCAGTTCAGCGTTACCACTGTCTGGTGCATTGTTTCCAAATACAACTGGACCATATGGTGACTGTCCAAGAATTTCGTGCATGAGTCCGAGCTCTAATTGACCGAATCCCATTCCCCCGAGTGCTGGTGGAAGGTGAGCTGCCCATAGGCCACGCTTCTTTACTTCTTCTTGCAAGGGCTTGATGACCTGCATCAGCTGCTCGCGATTTATTTTTAGCGTCTCAATCGGAAAAATTTCTTCCTTTACAAACGTGCGCATCCACGCAAGCTTTTCCTCGAACGCTGGATCTGTCTGAAAGTCCCAAGCCATTGGGGCTCCTTTCCTCAATCGCCACTCTAGAGGCCAGCAAAACCCCCTGGGTTGTCGGGTCGAATCTTTCTCTAGACTGAAGCCAAGAACGGAGTGTCGTGGCTAAAAAGAACAAAAAATCAAAGGTCGTAAAAATCGGCGTTGTGGACACCATGTTCGCCAGATACAACATGGGTGGCGCTGCTATTGCTGAGCTCAGCGAGTGCCCTGGGTACAACGAGACGTTCAAAATCATTGCCAAAACTGTCCCTGGATTCAAGGACTTGGCCGTTGCCGCGAAGAACTTGATCGAACAAGAAGGTTGCTCAATCGTTGTCGCGCTTGGAATGCCTGGCAGCGCAGCTATTGACAAGCAATGTGCTCACGAAGCAGCTCTCGGGATCATGCAGGCACAATTACTTACGTCTACTCCGATTCTCGAAGTATTCGTCCACGAAGATGAGGCCAGTGACCCAGCGATTCTGGCTTCAGTATTTGAGAACCGTTCTCGCAGCCACGCACGCAACGCCTACTGGATGCTCTTTGATCCAGAACAGCTCCGCCAGCGCGCTGGTCAGGGTATTCGCCAAGGTTTTGAAGACGCTGGCCCCCTCAAACTTTCGTAGCCACACCCACCCCTTCGCATTAAGTATGCTCCTACGAGTTACCAATTAGTAACTCTTTAGGAGGAGCCCCCATGCCAGAAGCCGTAATCGTCGCCACCGGTCGTACCCCAATTGGTCGAGCCTTTAAAGGTTCACTCGTTGACATGCGTCCAGATGACCTCACCGCACTTGTTGTGCGCGAAGTGCTTAAGAAAGTTCCACAACTCGACCCAAATACTGTCGAAGACCTCATCCTTGGTTGCGGACAGCCAGCTGGTGAAGCAGGCTTCAACATTGCGCGTGTTTCTGCAATTCTCGCCGGACTCGACAACGTTCCTGGAGTAACTGTTAACCGTTACTGCTCTTCATCACTTCAGACCATTCGCATGGCGGCACACGCAATTCGCTCTGGCGAAGGTGACGTATTCATCGCTGCCGGTGTCGAAACTGTTTCACGTTTCGGCTCTGGCACATCAGACAGTGGTAAGGCTATGAACCCTGTGTTCGCAGACGCCCTTGCTCGCACTGAAACTCGTTC
>JBAWYN010000162.1:0-1789 GCA_037143535.1 Acidimicrobiaceae bacterium
ACTTTGCCCCATTCATCTTGATGAACGGTGACCTTTTCTAGAAAATCAAGCGAGCAGTGCTCGTGATCGATGCCAACACTAATTATTCCCACGGAGTCAGTCTAGGGCTCGGTGAACTCTAGAAAAAGTCGTAAAAAGGTCTAATAGAAGGGGCTAACCCAGAGCTGGCCATTATTACAAGGCCCAATGCCGTAGGTCGAGTTGACGCTCGCAACTGAGCCACCCTTTTGAATTTGCACACCAATCACGTAAGCCACCGGACATGACTTCTGTGAACCAGCAGGAACATCGCTGTAGGCAAATGAGAAGGTCGACTTACTGTTTTGAGTCAGGTTCACATCTTTTGGAGCTTCATTAGCCTTAGAGTCAGGAAACTGAATTGGGCCATTCGTAGAAACATCAACAAGAGTGCTCTTAAGAATTGAACCAGTCTTATCTTGCAAGATCAGCAGTGGCCATCCATTGAGTGTGCAGTTCCCTGCGGTTGACTTCGTGAGAGTGATGCTCGACGAAATAGTTCCAGCGGCGCCTTGACCTTGATTAAAGACTGCGTGGAAGTCACTTCCATTGCACGCTGGGCCAGCAGGAACAGAAATAGTTGTTGTAGTTAGTGCAGAGCCCTGTGTAGTTGTAGTTGAGTTCCCACCAATGACTGCGTGCCTAGAGAGCGTGTAGATAGCAGCGAAGGCCACGAAGATCAGAATCGACTTCAGGCCCCTTCTCATTTGTTGAAGTCCTCAGGATTCACCTGATCGAGAAATTCACGAAGTTCAGCAACGAGCTCCGCTTCATCAACTGGGGCCACTTCTTCGTCTTCGCTCTCATCGTCAAGAAGCATTACCTTGCCTTCAGCGTTCATGAGTTCATCGCTCACGAGGATTGGAGCGCCTACGCGCATTGCGAGTGCCACCGCGTCAGATGGACGAGCACTAACGAGCGTCTCAACGTTGTCCTTCAGGATTCGAAGGTTCGCAAAGAAGGTGTTGTCGAGCAAAGAAACAATCTCCACATTGAAGATTCGCCCACCGAGTGCGCTAATGGTGTTGGCGAGAAGATCGTGCGACATGGGACGAGGAGTCTCAACCTTTTGGAGTGCGTAAGCAATGGCAGCGGCTTCAGGAGCGCCGATGAAAATTGGAAGGACTCTGTTGCCTGGTCCGACTTCTTCAAGCAGCAGAAGTGGAGTTGACGATCCAACGTCGACACGAACTGCTCGGAGAACTACTTCAATCATGGTGCCAGCCTAGACGGCAAAGGCAACAAAAGTTTGTCGTTAATTTCCTAGGAATTTATTAAGTGCGCGCTCGTGAAGTGCGGTGCGAAGTTGGGCCAGTTCCCCAGCCAACTCATTGGCTACTTCCCTAGCGCCGTCGGCGCTCTTTAGAGAAGGCTGTGAAGCAATGATGTCTTCAAGAACGCCAACCTCGCGGTCAACAACACGACGAAGTGCACCAAGAATGCGAACGTCAACGCCGCGGTCAATGAGTCCGCTTAGTGAGTAGCCAATACGAACATCGACGTCAGTGAAGACTTCATCGTTTGACAGGCTTTCAGAGACAATCAGTCCTGCTGACTGGAGCTGGCGAACTGATTCAACATCAAGACCTGTGGCTTTAGTGAATTCAGAGAGCGTGTAGTACTTAGACGTTGCAGGAGAAACTGCAGGGTGACGAGGAGGCTGCGCAGTAGGAAGCAGCGTAAGTGGCTGCACCGTGCGCTCAGGAGTCGACATTGAAACAATGTTGCTCTGGTTCGCACGTGCAACTTGGCGAAGTGCTGGTGCTACTGG
>JBAWYN010000163.1:0-1715 GCA_037143535.1 Acidimicrobiaceae bacterium
ACACGTTATAAATAACAAAACCCCCGCGCCCGAAGGCACGGGGGCAGTTATTTAGTTATTAACCAAGACGCTCAATGATGGTTGCGTTGGCGAGTCCGCCACCTTCACACATTGTGATGAGTCCGTAACGACCACCTGTGCGCTCAAGTTCGTTTAGCAGTGTTGCGCAAAGTTTCGCTCCTGAAGCACCAAGTGGGTGCCCAAGGGCAATTGCGCCACCATTTACGTTCACCTTAGACATGTCTGCCTTGTGTTCTTTTTGCCAAGCAAGTACAACTGATGCAAAGGCCTCGTTGATTTCTACAAGGTCAATGTCGTCAAGTGTCATTCCAGCCTTAGCAAGAATCTTCGAAGTGGCAGGAATTGGACCAGTCAACATCGTCACTGGGTCAACGCCAGCGAGTGCAAATGAGTGGAACTTAGCGCGCGGCGTTAGTCCAAGCTCTTTAGCCTTTGCTTCGCTCATGATGAGAACTGCTGAAGCACCATCAGTAATCTGCGATGAGTTTCCAGCAGTAATTTTTCCATCTTCTTTGAATGCAGGCTTCAACTTAGCAAGTGAGTCAACTGAAGAGTCTGGACGAATTCCTTCGTCGGTAGTCATCAACTCGCTTGTGAGCTTTCCTTCTTCGTCACGAAGATAGATAGGAATGATTTCGTTGTCGAAACGACCTTCGGCAGTTGCCTGTGCCGCACGACGGTGACTTTCAGCAGAGAAAGCGTCAAGGTCGGTGCGTGTGATGCCCCACTGGTCAGCAATCATTTCTGCGCCAATGCCCTGTCCTTGAAGTCCACCGGCTGGTTCGTAGCGGTCACGAACAGTGGTTCCGAATGGGAAGCCCGAGTCCTTGCCAACTGAAGATCCCATGGCCACACGGCTCATTGCTTCAACACCGGCTGCGACAACAATGTCGTAGGCACCAGACATAACGCCCTGGGCTGCGAAGTGAAGTGCTTGCTGAGAAGATCCGCACTGGCGGTCAATTGTTGTTGCAGGAACTGATTCAGGCCAGCCTGCTGCGAGCACTAGGTTGCGACCAACGTTGAATGCTTGCTCACCAACTTGGCTAACACATCCAACAATCACGTCATCAATCAGCGCTGGATCGAGATTGTTACGGCTGGCAATTGCCTTTAGTGCCTCGGCACCAAGATCAACTGCGTGCCAGTTCTTAAGTTTTCCATTGCGTCTTCCACCCGGTGTACGGATGGCATCAACGATTACTGCTGTTTGCATTTTTCCCCCTCTAGGAGTGGCTAAAACCACTTTTCGCATCCTAGACCGCAGCGCGAAGTATCGTCACAAGCATGACAGTGGCAAGAAAAGACATGGATAGATGGCTCGGCAACGGTGGCATGGAGATTATCGGCGCCATCGGCGGCTCTTTTGAGAGCTACGGAGTTGATGGGGAAGATCTCGGTTGGGCCAATGGTGTTTTCAGCCCAACACAGCTAGCTTGCAACCCCCATGGGGCAGTGCAGGCAGGTGTTCACTCTGTTCTCCTGGACGCCGCGATGAACTTTGCCATTAACGCAGCACTCACCGGTAAAGACCGCACCCAAGCAACAATTGAAATGTCGACAGAACTCATGCGCCCAGCAATGTTGTCTGAAAATTACACAATGCGCGGGGAGATAGTTCGACTGACTCGCCAAATTGCGTATGCCGAGGCAACTATTTCAAATGCTGAAGGGAAACTTGTAAGTAGATCGAC
>JBAWYN010000164.1:0-1659 GCA_037143535.1 Acidimicrobiaceae bacterium
GCATCTGGAATCTTCCTCACCAGGTTGATGTCTAAGGCCATGGGGCGAAGCCTCAGCAACGTTCTCTTCTCGGCCTTCGGTTCAGTTGTTACTGCATCAGGTGGCGAAGGTGGTGCTGATGCACGACCAGTTCGCTCAGGATCACCAGAAGACATTGGAGTTCTTCTCGGTATTGCGTCAAGCGTGGTAATTATTCCTGGATACGGTCTTGCCGTAGCGCAGGGTCAGCACGTTCTTCGCGAACTTGGTGAGCTCCTTGAAGCCAAGGGCATCGAAGTTTCCTACGCCATCCACCCAGTGGCTGGACGTATGCCTGGTCACATGAACGTACTGCTCGCAGAAGCAAACGTTCCATACGAACAGCTAAAGGAAATGGACGAAGCAAACTCTGAGCTAACCACCGCAGACGTTGCACTCGTTGTTGGTGCTAACGACACCGTGAACCCAGCTGCTTCAGATGACAAGACTTCGCCAATCTATGGAATGCCAATCATTCACGCAGACTTGGCCGAGAACGTGGTCTTCTTGAAGCGTTCAATGCGTCCAGGATTCGCTGGTATTGAAAACGAACTTCTTTACAACCCTAAGACCACACTTGTGTTCGGTGACGCTAAAGACACCCTCACAAAGATGGTCGCAGCAGTTAAATCTAACTAGTCAAGGGTGCTGCAAACAGCCCAAGGTTGTTTGCAGCACTACTTAACTTTTACTCCCACTTCCAGTAATTCTCGGGTAGTCACTTAGATAAAAATGCTGACGCTGTCGACACTCATGTTTCGAAGTAGAGAAGAACTGTCGAAATAGTTGATCAACGTCGCTGCTCATCAATGAACTCACTGACGGTTGCGCCGTCTTTAAGTTTGATTGGCTTCGGAATAAATTTTCCAGTTGAACGTGGGGGTCGAACTAAACCTTGAGCAATCAATTCATCAAGTTTGCGTGTTTTCTTCACCTCAATAACCATAGTGACTACTAACAACGGCCGCGGCGCGCTATTTGGCCAAGTTGCTGGAGTTTCAGAAATTACGCAGAAAGCAGATTCAGCGTTGAGATAATCTCCGCGCTGAGTGTGTGCACTGACGTTGAATTCGAGTGAACTTGGCCCGGGTTAGAAGCTCCGGCAATAACTGAACTTACCTGTGGGTGGCTTAGCAACCATGAGAAGGCGAGATCAAGAATTGAAATCTCAGCTTCATCGGCGTAGTTAAGAAGTGCACCTGCTTTGGCTTCAAGTGTTTGACTCAGCCAGTGTGCACTGCGTTCAGGGTTTGTATCTTGCATGGCCTTCAGTCGAGTTCCTTCAGGTAGTGGTGCTCCGGGGTGAATTTTTCCAGTGAGCCATCCGTTAGCGAGTGGGTAGAAGGGCAAGAAGCCAATCCCGAGCTCGGCACAAGCATCCAGAACTCCGTCACGCTCCGGGGCACGCTCTAGTAGTGAGTACTGGTTCTGTACTGAAACGAATGAAGGACCGTTGCCCGCTGCAACCTTTGCTTCACGAAGTTGATCAGCAGTGAAGTTAGAACATCCGATTTCTCTGACCTTGCCCTCAGCTACGAGTTCTTGCATGGCGCCAATGGTGTCGGCGATTGGCACGGTGGGGTCTGGGTAGTGCAATTGATAAAGGTCAATGTAGTCAGTGCCGAGTCGCTTTAGAGAATC
>JBAWYN010000165.1:0-1652 GCA_037143535.1 Acidimicrobiaceae bacterium
CAACGTCTCTCACAAGATGAAGCCAAGGCTCGTATAGAGGCATTGAAGATCGCGATTGAAAAAGTTATTCGCGAACGCCTCGTTGATGACCGCGGAGCTGAAGCCTTAGCGAAGTCTGTACGTAAACCTCTGCCTGAAGACCTTGACGTCATGCACGCCAACCGTGAGGAAATGGCTCAACTCGAGCATGCACTAAAGCCACTCAGTCGCAAACTTGCCGTACGACTCGCACGCCGCCGCAAGCGCCGTCGCAGGGGACCAGTTGACCTTCGCTCGACGGTTCGCCGCAGTCTTTCAACAGGTGGAATTCCAATTGACCTTCGTTTCAAACCACCACGCCCAGCTAAGCCAGAGATCATTGTCATCGCTGACATCTCTGGATCGGTGGCTTCTTTCGCACGTTTCACCCTTCACCTCGTGCACGCCATTAGTTCTCAGTTCTCAAAGGTTCGCAGTTTCGTTTTTGTTGACGGACTCGATGAAGTGAGTCGACTCTTTGAAGGCGTTGATGATCCTTCAGAAGCAGTGGACCGCATTAACGCCGAAGCTGACGTCATTGCCTTTGATGGCCACTCGGACTACGGTCGTGCGTTCCTAAGTTTTCATGACAAGTTCGCTAAGGACATCACAAAGCGCTCAACAATTCTGATCCTCGGTGATGCAAGAAACAACTATCACCAGTCGCACTCAGAAATTATTGCTGACCTCCGCTACCGTGCCAAAGCTGTGTACTGGCTTAATCCAGAACCACAGAGCTACTGGAACTCAGGAGACTCAATTATCAGCCAGTATGCGCCGTACTGCGACAAAGTTATTGAATGTCGAACACTTCGCCAACTCGAAGCGTTCGTGGGAGACCTCGCGTGAGCGAAGACGCGTTGCTTCCACCAGATGGATTTCGCCAACGAGGCCCGAAACCATCTGGCACCAGACTTCTTCTTATTCGACACGGTGAAAGTGGCGCTAACGCTCTAGGGCTCGCGGGTGGACCACTCGGAGATGGTGGGCTCACAGATCTCGGTAAAGCGCAAGCACATGCACTCAAAGATCGTTTACTCATGAGCAAAGAGCTCAGTGCTGCCGGTGCTTTTTATAGCTCAACGCTGCCCAGGGCAATCGAAACAGCACAGATAATTTCGAGTGCGCTTCCTGAAACTTTGCAACACATCCAGCAAGAAAATCTTTGTGAGCTCAGTGTGGGCGAAGGCGACGGCCTTACGTGGGCGCAGTTCACGGAAAAATACGGAGCCGTTGACTGGGATAATGACCCGCACGCACTCTGTGCTCCAGGCGGTGAATCATTGATGAGTTTCTACAACCGCGCCAAGAGTGCAATCGAAGAGCTCGTTGAGCGCCACCCCGGCGAGCTGGTTGTTGTTGTTTGCCACGGTGGTTTCATTGAGCAAGCGTTGAAGATTTGCTACGGCAAAGACGGTTCCGAACGACTTCGTCCCAGGACTGAGAACTGCTCAATGACAGAAATCGAATTTCGTGATGGTTGGAAGCGACTGCTTCGCTACAACGATCTTGCGCCCTTAGCGCGCTGAGTAACCCTGCAAGAATTCAGCAACATGGAATGCCATGTCAAGAGACTGAGTTGCATTGAGGCGCGGGTCACAAATCGATGTGTAGTTGTCATCGAGGTGCTGTTC
>JBAWYN010000166.1:0-1588 GCA_037143535.1 Acidimicrobiaceae bacterium
GTTGCTTCGTAAAAGATTTCTAGCGCGCGCTCACGAGCATGGTGGCGCTGCGCACCAAGTTCGCTCACTCTAGGCTCGGGTCATGTATTCACCGGTGCGGGTGTCAACTTTGATGACTTCTCCCGGACCAACGAATAGTGGAACCTGCACAACAAATCCAGTTTCGAGTGTGGCTGGTTTGCGAGCACCTGAAACGCGGTCACCCTGCATTCCTGGCTCAGTCTCAGCAATAGTCAGTTCCACTGAAGCAGGAAGTTCTACGCCAATGATTTCGTCTTCGAACTGAACGAGCATTGCTTTTCCAGTTTCCTTAAGAAAGTTTGCCGCTTCGCCGAGATTCTTCGAAGAAACAGGAATCTGGTCGTAGGTGTCTTGGTCCATGAATACGTAGTCATCGCCATCTCGGTATAAGTACTGTGTGTCGCGCTTGTCGATGATTGCCTGCTCGAGACGCTCATCAGAACGGTAGGTGCGCTCGATCACAGCACCGGTGCGGGCGTTACGAATCTTGGTTCGAACAAATGCCCCACCCTTTCCTGGCTTTACGTGCTGGAAGTCAATAACGGTGAAGAGTCCTTCATCGATCTTGATGGTGATGCCGTTCTTGATGTCACTGGTAGAAATTGCGGCCATGAGCCTGGAAACCTTTCAAAAGTTGCAATGCCTATTCTAGGCAACCAAACGGGCCACCAGTGATTGCTATTTACCTAGTAATCGCACAACTGCGTCAAGGGCCACGTCGTAGCTCGTTGCCCCAAAGCCAGCAATTGTCCCATTTACTACCCCGGCCAACGTATCGACGTGGCGAAATGGTTCACGAGCGGCAGGATTCGAAATGTGCAGTTCGACCTTGACGCCTTCAAACATTGCAAGCGCGTCTGTGAGCGCCCACGAAGTGTGGGTGAAGGCTCCGGCATTAATCACAATTGCGTCACAGTCTTTTCGAGCTGCGTGCACTGCTTCAATCAGGTCGCCTTCGAAGTTTGATTGCAAGTGACGAACGTTGTAGCCGTGGGCCTTGGCGCCATCACTGAATCGAGCCACGTGCTCGCTAAGAGTCTGCGTCCCGTAGATCTCAGGGCTACGAGTTCCCAGCTGGTCAAGGTTTGGTCCTGACAGAAGAAGAATTTGCTTGCTCATAGTTATCCTCGAAAACTTTCAATGGTTTTTGCTACAACATCTCGGTCAATGCCTGGTACAACTTCAAATCCCCTGGCACCAAGTAGTACAAACGTTAGGTCATGGTGAGCCTTCTTGTCATGGCTCATTGCTTCAAGCAATGCATCCACGCTGAAGTCACGAGGAGCGGCGTACGAAAGACCAAAGAAGTCCAGGACTGCATTGTGATTGTCTATGACATCCGCTCCGACTCGGCCAAGTGCATGAGCGAGGTGGGCAGCGAAACTGAGTCCAATTGCGACTGCTTCACCGTGGCGAAGTGCGTCCTTATTCTTTGCGAGCGAGAGAACTTCTAAGGCGTGGCCAAAGGTGTGACCGTAATTAAGAAGCGCTCGCTCCCCGCCTTCTCGTTCATCTCCTGAAACAATTCGTGCCTTCAGTGCAACCGCCATTGTGGTGAGCTCAGCAG
>JBAWYN010000167.1:0-1532 GCA_037143535.1 Acidimicrobiaceae bacterium
GCTGATGATTCTGCGGCGCCGTAGCGGGTACGAAATACTCCAGATGCACCAACATTTACGAGCACGGGTGCAGCATCACTTAGCGTGATTGGTGTATCGCTCAATAAGTTACGAGTAACAGTTGTTGAATCCAGTGACTTCGTGAGTACTGGCACTAACCACTTCTTTCCGATCTCACTAGAAGGCGATGTAGGGGTAGCTACAAGACTTCCGTAAGCGAAAGGTTGCTGAGAAATCTGACCGTTTTCCAGTGTGACCATTGGGTGGCCACCCTGCAAAATGAAGGTGTTCATGATGTCTCGAACTGGCTTGCCAGATTCTTCTTCGAGCGCGTCCCATAGGTCGGTAGTTACGGTGTTCTTGTAACTGTGCTTCTTCAAGTAACGGCGAATTCCGTTTCGGTATGTCTCTTCACCGAGGAATTGCTGAAGCATTCGTAGAACTCCACCACCCTTTTCATAGGTAAGAACATCGAACATTCCTTGTGTGTCGTCTGGCGAAATGACTTCGTATTCAATTGGTCGAGTCGAGTGAAGTCCGTCAACCTTCATTGCCATTTCACGGTCAATAACCGCGAACCATGTCCAGATGTCCCATTCAGGTCGGAAGTCTTCCATTGCGAGTGTGGCGCAGAATGTGGCGAATGCTTCGTTGAGCCAAATTCCTTCCCACCATTCCATGGTTACAAGGTCACCAAACCACATGTGAGCAATTTCGTGAGCAACAACTTCAGCCACGCGTTGCACAGCTGCGAGTCCGGCAACTTCTGGGTCAACGAGCAGCGCGGTTTCGCGGTAGGTAACGAGACCTAAGTTCTCCATCGCACCAGCAGCAAAGTCGGGGATCGCAATCATGTCGAGTTTTTCGCCTGGGTAGGGAATGTCGAAGTATGAAGAGAAGAAACGAAGTGCGTGCGTACCAGCTTCCATGGCGAGGTCCGTTAGGTGGCCCTTTCCAAGTGGGTAGATCACTCGAAGTGGCACACCATCAACATCAACTGCCTCAGTTGATTCGAATGGCCCTACGCAGAATGCAACGAGATACGTTGACATGATCATGGTTGGTGAGTAAGCAACAGTCTTTTGACCATTACCAAGATCAACGTTTGAAGTCTCAGGGTTATTTGAATACACCGCCAAGTGTGAAGGAACAGTGAGGTTCACCTGGTAGGTGGCCTTGAAAGATGGCTCGTCCCAGCAAGGGAAAGCTTGGCGAGCATAGGAGTGCTCAAACTGCGTGGTCGCAATTCGGTGCTCAGTGCCGCTGGCGTCGGTGTACTTAGAAAGGTAGAAACCTTGTAGGTGGTCGTTGAGAACCCCTGTAAAGGCAATCTCTAGAACGCCAGCGCCCGTTGGTAAAGCACTTTCGAAGCTGAAGGTTGCAGTCTCGTACTTGTCGTTAAGGGTCAAGCTCGTTGAGCGAAGCGACGTTGAGCCTGAAGTGATGGTTGCGTCACCCATCTCGAGCGCCTTTGCGTTCAACGTGAAGGAGGTATTTGACTCTTTTACGTCAATGTCGATCTCTACGCGGCC